>CAMAXD010000304.1 GCA_945861975.1 Candidatus Kuenenia stuttgartensis
GGCGAATCCAAGTCAGGCGAATCCAAGTCAGGTGAATCCAAGTCAGGTGAATCCAAGTCTGGCGAATCCAAGTCTGGCGAATCCAAGTCAGGAGAATCCAAGTCAGGTGAATCCAAGTCTGTCGAATCCAAGTCAGGCGAATCCAAGTCAGGTGAATCCAAGTCAGGTGAATCCAAGTCAGGTGAATCCAAGTCTGGTGAATCCAAGTCTGGTGAATCCAAGTCTGGTGAATCCAAGTCTGGCGAATCCAAGTCTGGTGAATCCAAGTCTGGCGAATCCAAGTCTGGCGAATCCAAGTCAGGAGAATCCAAGTCAGGAGAATCCAAGTCAGGAGAATCCAAGTCTGGTGAAGGTAAAGGTGGCGAAGGTAAAGGTGGCGAAGGTAAAGGTGGTCAGGGAAGTGGATCCGGTGGGCCGCCCGGTGCACCATCAGGTGACGCTGCTGGCAAACCGACTGGTCAGTCCGGAGCAAGAGCTGGCAATAGCGAGCCCGGTGAGCAGTCAAACGAAGCCAATGACCCAGCCGTCGAAGAAGCGGCCGATGCTGCTGACCTCGCACTGAAGCGACTGGACAAGGAACTTGACCGAGGCGAAATCGATCCGAAGCTATTGGAAGAACTTGGCTGGACTGAAGACGAGCTGCGAGATTTCCATGAACGGCTCCAAAAGCAATTAGCCGAGCGAAAACTGACGGCTCAACAACAGCATGAGAAGGATCTGGCTCAGAAAAGCTTTGACGAGATGTTGAGAAGCCTGGACGTTAAATCAACCGGGAACACGCGCCAGGGGCGCACCGACAAAGACCGTGATCTGCAGGATACAACCGGTCGGCAATTAGCCGTCCCTAAACAGCTCGAAGAAAAATTTCGCATGTATCAGCGATCAATGTCCGGCCAAAAGGACCCCAAGTCCAAAAAGTAAAACTCTCAGCCGCCGTTTCAGGAACGGGACGAATTCCGGTATCCTGCAGCAGATATTGCGGATCGCAATTCTCGACTCGCATCTGATCAAGCACTTTGTTTCATCACTTCGGAACCCACTCAACAATGCCGACCACGATCACGTCTTTTGAGACCTACGACGTTCGCTTCCCAACATCGCAGCATCTGGACGGATCTGACGCGATGAATCCGGATCCGGACTATTCGGCTGCGTATGTGATCCTGCGGACGAATTCTGCGGAATTCTCAGGGCATGGCATGACATTCACGATTGGTCGCGGCAATGAACTGTGCGTCGCGGCCATTCGAGCACTCTCGGCATTACTGAAAGGCGTCACCGTTGAGTCACTGATGGCCGAACCTGTCACGCTCTATCGCAAGCTAACCGGCGACAGTCAACTGCGCTGGGTGGGACCAGAGAAAGGCATCATTCACCTGGCGGCCGCAGCCGTGATCAATGCTGTGTGGGACCTTTGGGCACGAATTCAGAAGAAGCCCGTGTGGCAGGTTGTGTGCGATATGTCACCGGAACAGTTCGCATCATGCGTGGACTTCCGATATCTCACAGATGCTTTGACGAAGGGACAGGCGATCGAATTGCTGGATCGCTTCTCAGCAACTCGTCGTCATCGCATCGAAGAACTGCATGCGGTCGGTTATCCCAGCTACACGACATCAGCCGGCTGGCTTGGTTACTCCGACGAAGCCCTTCGCGAAAAATGTGCGGATCTGAAGAATCGCGGCTGGAGTCACTTCAAGATCAAAGTTGGAAGAGATCTCAATGACGACTTGCGACGTTGCAGCGTGCTGCGTCGCGAAATGGGCGAAGACGCCCACATGATGATTGATGCCAATCAGGTCTGGGACGTGCCACAGGCCATCGAATGGATTCAGCATCTGGCACCATTCAATCCGTGGTTCGTCGAGGAGCCAACGTCTCCTGACGATATCCTTGGTCACCGTGCAATCGCTCAGGCCATTGCACCGATTCGAGTGGCAACCGGTGAGATGTGTCACAACCGAGTCATGTTTAAGCAATTTATGCAGTGCGGCGGGTTACAAGTTTGTCAGCTTGATTGTTGTCGTCTGGGCGGCGTGAATGAAATCATGGCCGTCATGCTGCTGGCCGCGCGGTTTAATATTCCAGTGTGTCCGCATGCTGGCGGGGTCGGGCTTTGTGAATACGTTCAACACGCCAGTATTATCGACTACGTCTGCGTTTCCGGCACGATGGAGGATCGGGTGACGGAGTATTCGGATCACCTGCACGAACATGTCTGCGATCCGGTCGTGATGAAACACGGCCGATATATGCCTCCCGCAGCAGCTGGCTATAGCGTCAAGTTCACGGATGCAGCGTTAAACGAATTCACGGTGAAGAATGCAGCTCTGTGATAAGTCTTGATCCCGGGTGCTCTGAACGTAGATTTCCGTCGGCCTCCTCCGCCACCGGGTTTACCCCCAATGGCGTGGACTTAGCGTAGCGGAACTCGCCAAGAGTTCTGGCTTTCCTTGCAAATCACAGGAAGTCTACGCGACTTCCGCTACAAATTTCCCTTAAGTCCACGCCATTGGGGGTTTATCCCGGTGGTTTAAAGGCTTTTGCACCACTGCGAGTTTCAAGCAAAGAGACAAGTCTGCGAGTTTCAAGCAAAGAGACAAGTCACCATCAGAGCCTGCCCGCGCGAACGCGGTGCCGCACACTCGTTCCAACGGTTCAAAGTCCGTGGGGAAGCGAAAGGGATCGTCTCCGGACCTAGTCCTTTGAGCCGCCGGAGGACTTGCCGGACTCGCTGCTCGATGACTTGCCGGAATCAGAGGAGCCTGACGAACCTTCGCTGGCCTTCTTGGCAGCGTCGGCACCTTTTTTGTACGACTCACTGCGATAATCGGTCTGATAGAAGCCCGTGCCTTTGAACAGGATGCCTCCGCCTGCGCTGATGATGCGTTCGGCTTTGGCCTTCTTGCATTTAGGGCACTTCTTTGTCGGCTCCACTTTGATCGACTGGAACTCTTCCCACTTATTATCGCAGGCGTGGCAGCGGTATTCGTAAGTTGGCATGACTCTGTGACTCGTAACAATGTGATGCGGGTAGTGAATTTAAGATGCCGAGCACAAGGCCGGAAACACCCAGATCACGCTTCCGGCGGGGCTGAAGAGACAATGACTCGAGCCGGGCGGACTACTCGATCGTGCAGGCGATAACCCATTTCGACTACCTGCAGCACCGTCATTGGTTCATGATCCTTTGAAGGAATCTGAGTCAATGCTTCGTGCAGATTGGGGTCAAATGGTTTTCCCAGTGCATCAATCGGCTCGGCGGCATGCGACTTGAGAATGTCGCGTAACTGATTGGCCACCATGCGAATACCGTTCAGCATGTTCGGAAGGTCGCCGGTTTGTTCGGCCGAAAGAATGGCTCGATTGAGTCCGTCCAGCCCTGGCAGGATATCACGCAGGAGACGCAGGGCTTCAAACTTTCGAGCATCTTCCTGTTCGCGATAAGTCCGGCGTCGGAAGTTTTCCATTTCGGCCTGCGTCCGCAGCAGCCGATTCTGGAGATCGTCAATCTTTGCCTGCAGCTCCGACGAATTCACCAGTGGTGAAGCAGTGTCTTCTGACATCGCGTCCGCGAAAGCCTCAACGCCGGAATTTTCTGGTACGCCCGCGTTGTTGGCCGGGTCTGGCTGACTCATAGCAAACCTCTGTAAAATATGTGTTGAAGGGCACCGCCCTTGATAAGAGCGCCGGACAAGACGGGCACTGGCTCCCGGGCATCTCAAAATAGCAGGGAGAAAGAATATTGGCAGGGTGCCTGCCCCCGTTTTGTCAGAGCCTCTAAGTTTCTTCTTCTGAATTCTGACCTGAGAAGAACGTCTTCACCTGCTCGAAGAATGATTTGCGTTGCGGCATCACATTCTTATGGTCCAATTCTGCCAGCTTGCGGAGAAGTTCTTCCTGCTCCGAAGACAGCTTGCGAGGAATTTCGACCTGCACTTCGACCAGCAGATCTCCAACTCGACCATTCGCACCACGAGGATCGGGCATTCCCATGCCCCGCAGGCGATTGATCTCACCCGGCTGAGTGCCCGGTTTGATCTTCAATGTTTCCGGACCCTTTAAGGTCGGTATTTCAATCTCAGCACCCAGCGATGCCTGAGCGATCGTGACCGGCAAGCGGTACGTCAGATCCTGGCCATCTCGCTTAAACAAAGGGTGCTTTTTGACTTCGATATCAACGTAGAGATCGCCACGCGGACCGCCATTCAGACCGGCTTCACCTTCGCCACGAAGACAAAGCTGCATGCCCGAATCGACCCCCGCCGGGATGTTGACCTCTCGCACGACCTCCTTCATGATTCGGCCCTGTCCATTGCAGGACACGCAGGAATCCTTCACAACTGTGCCACGACCACGACAGGCTGGGCAACTAGTCTGAAATCGAAAGAAGCCCTGTGATTGAATCACCTGGCCATGACCACCACATGTGGAGCACTTGGTCGGAGACGACCCCGGTTTACATCCCGAACCCTGACAGATGTCACAGCCTTCATGACGCGAAATTCGGAGTTCTCGTTTGCAGCCGTTAAACGCTTCCGGCAAATCAATTCGCACCGTTGCCTGAAGTGATTCACCGCGAGAAGCTCCTGAACGGGCGCCGCCTCCGCGACGACCGCCGCCACTTCCACTTCCGCCAAATCCAAAGCCTTCGAACAGATCTCCAAACGCGCTGAAGATGTCATTAACATCGTTAAAACCGCCGCCCCCGCCACCGCTTTTGACACCAGCATGGCCATGGCGATCGTAGCGAGCACGCTTGTCGGGATCGTTCAGAACTTCAAACGCCTCCGATGCTTCTTTGAACTTACCAATGGCCTCTTCATCATCCGGATTGCGGTCCGGATGATATTTTAGAGCCAGTTTTTTGTAGGCCTTCTTCAGTTCTTCCGGCGACGCATTCCGCGCCACTCCGAGAACTTCATAATAATCTCGCTGCGCCGCCATCATGATGAGCCGAAGAAGGTTTTTGCAGAGAGGGCGCCAAGCCCCCGACGGTAGTATTGTTTAAATGAAGACGGGACACCATTGCTGGTGCCCCGGTCTGATTTTTCGTTTCACGGCAGCCCGCAGGCGACTCGAGGAGACCCTAACAAAACCGGGACAGCGAATCAGTCGCCTGCGAGCTGCCGTGAAGAAATCCTGCGATAGCATTGACACTGCCGGAGCAGCCCCGAAATCTTCGGGGCGACTCGCAGCCTGTGACTATCGGATCACGCCTTCTGATGCTGGCTTCTTTCCGCCTTCAGCATCTTCTGACTTGGTCACCAGCACCTGAGTCGTCAGCATCAGACCAGCGATTGACGCTGCGTTTGACAGAGCGTTGCGAACGACCTTGGTTGGATCAAGGATCCCGGCCGCAAGCATGTCTACATATGCATCCTTTGCCGCATCGTAGCCCATAGCACCCTTCAACTGACGCACTTCATCAACGATGACAGCGCCATCTTTGCCACAGTTCGTCGCGATCATGCGTGCAGGAGCTTCGAGGGCTCGTGCCACGATTCCCACGCCGATCGCTTCGTCGCCGCTGACTTTGACCTTGTTAACATCGTCAATCGCTCGCAGCAATGCGACGCCGCCACCAGGAAGAATGCCTTCTTCGACAGCCGCGCGAGTTGCGTGCAGGGCGTCTTCCATGCGAGCCTTGGTTTGCTTCATTTCAGTTTCGGTGGATGCACCGACAGAAATCACAGCCACACCACCGGTCAGCTTCGCCAGACGTTCCTGGAATTTTTCACGGTCGTAGTCGCTATCCGTCTTCTCGATATGATCACGGACCTGCTGAACACGAGTCTTGATCGCGGCTGGCTTGCCCGCACCTTCAATGATCGTGCAGCTATCCTTGGTCACTTCAACTCGACGAGCACTTCCGAGGTGTGAAAGTTCCACCGATTCCAGCTTGATCCCGAGGTCTTCGGAAATCATTGTTCCGCCGGTCAGTACAGCCATGTCGCCCAGCATTGCCTTGCGACGATCGCCGAAACCTGGAGCCTTCACAGCACAGATCTTCAGGATGCCACGCAGCTTATTGACGACGAGAGCTGTCAAAGCTTCGCCGTCAATATCTTCTGCCACAACCAAAAGCTGCTTGCCTGAGCGAGCGACTTTTTCCAGCAATGGCACGAAGTCGCGAAGGCTGGAGACCTTCTTTTCAAACAGCAGAATCAGGCAGTCTTCCAGAACACACTTCATGTCTTCAGCCTGAGTCACGAAGTAAGGGCTGATATAACCCTTGTCGAACTGCATGCCTTCAGAGAATTCCAGAGTCGTGCTGTTGCCCTTGCCCTCTTCCACAGTGATCACGCCATCACGGCCAACGCGTTCCATCGCATTGGCGATCATGTCACCAATTGCTTTGTCGTTGTTGGCAGAAATCGCGCCGACCTGAGCAATCTGCTGCTTGGATTCGACAGGCCGAGCCAGCTTTTCAATGCTCTTGAGAGCCGCCGCGACGCCAATCTCGATGCCCTTGCGGACAACAGTCGGGTTTGCTCCGAGTGAAATGCTGCGAAGACCTTCGCTGTAGATCGCTCGAGCCAGAACAGTCGCGGTGGTGGTTCCGTCACCTGCTGTGTCGCTGGTCTTGCTGGCGACTTCATTCACCAGCTTGGCACCCATGTGCTCATAAGGATCTTCCAGCTCGACTTCCTTGCTCACGGTCACACCGTCTTTGGTGACGACCGGATTGCCGAAGCTCTTGTCAATGATCACATTGCGACCTGTTGGTCCCATCGTAACCGCAACAGCTTTGGCCAGTGTTTCCACGCCGCGCAGCAGCTTGATGCGGGCTCGATCGTCAAATAAAAGTTGCTTTGCCACTTCGAAGGCTCCTTCAGCGATCAGACGCTGCGATAATTAAAAATGTGTTCAAAACAGGCGGTGCGAACCACTCTGAGGGCTCGATTATCAGGGCTCGATACTGCCGCCCGACCTGAAAAAAACAGGCCGGGCATTCAACAGCGTGCAACAAACGATTAGACCAGCTTTGCCAGGATATCGCTCTCTCGCAGAATCTTGACATCTTCGCCGTCGATCTCGATCTCTGTCCCGCCGTACTTGCCGAACAGAACCTGATCGCCAACCTTAACGCTGATTGGAGAACGCTCACCGCTCTCCAGAAGTCGCCCTGGACCTACAGCAAGAACCGTCCCACGCTGCTGCTTTTCTTTGGCAGCGTCCGGCAGCACGATCCCGCCAGCGGTCGTTTCTTCAGCTTCGTTTGGGCGAACAACAACGCGATCATCAAGTGGATTAATTTTCATATGCGACAACTCCATGAGAGTCTGTGCCCGGCTCAGAGTGTTATTGAATTAAGTTTGATTAAAA
>CAMAXD010000305.1 GCA_945861975.1 Candidatus Kuenenia stuttgartensis
AGCGCCATTGCCGGATGACTTTCAGCGAACACTCAGTTTTCTGCGGCAGTCCGCAGGGTGTCTCTGAAATGCCGATGGAAACCGTGCTGGGCGCTTAGGAACTGGTTCGGAATGAAATCCGTAAATGGTGTGCCTGCGTTCGCCAGAGCGAACTTGTCACACCCTACATATTGCAGCGTTTTCTCGGAGGGTGTGACAAGTGAGCCTTCGCGAACGCAGGCACACCGGTTGAGTCTCCAGTCGATTCCAGCAGGAAGTTATTTCGGGGCTGTTCGCTAAAGATTCATCACTGTCCTGCCTTTCGATTCCATTGAGTTAAAAGCCTCAGAGCGAAAGGCGACACGGGGCTCAAAACATGTCCCGCAGTCGACTCAATCAACAACCAGTTAGCGTTCGGTTATTCTATGCCACAGCTGTTGCTCCCCAATCTGATGTTCGAAGATGAGCTGGACGGGATTGCTCACCGAGTGCCCGCGATGGCTCGAAAATCAGCCGGGCAGTTGGCGGCCGTGATGGGGTTGCTCGGATCGTCCACTGAATCGGGAGCTGCATCAGATCAGCATGACATCGTGATCGTCGACGAAGATACGGTTCCGTCGGAGATCCCAACAGCGTTGCAACATGTTCGATTTGAAACGCACGCTTCTCTTTCTCGGAAAGACCTCGCGGAGTATGAATATCAGCCGTGGGGCTGGAGCAAAGCGGCGATCAATCTGGGTGCAAAACTTGGGCTCAGGTTTTCAGCGCCGGATCCGAACGTCGTCAAGTTCGTCAATAGTCGTGAGTTTCTTGCGCCATTGGATGGATGTTGGCCGCTTTCAGGAGAGGCCGAAGCAGGAGAACTGCCGGGCGGCAGACTTTGTTGTTCTGCGGCTCAGGTCAGCGAAGCATTGCGGGAGTTCGCTGGTTTGGGATTCGCGAAATGGGTGATCAAATCCAACCTCAGTCAGGCCTCGCGAAACCGCGTGTGCGGTGATGGCATCGAGATTTCAGCATCGACACAAAACTGGCTGCAGAAACGATTCGTCGACAAGCAGCCTGTTGACGTGGAGCCATGGTTCGAGCGAGTTGCCGAGTGTGGACTACAGTTCGAGGTCCCGCCCTTAACGTCAGATCAGACGATAGAGTACATCGGCGGTTGTGAGATGCTGACGGATGACGCGGGGCGATATCGCGGCAGCATTGTTTCGACCGCTGTTGACGGTTGGTGGCAGTCGGCATTGGTCCCCTGCAGGAAGATCGCGGCGGCGGCGAGAGAGTTGGGGTTCTTTGGCCCGATCGGAATGGACTGCATGCTTGTCCGGCACCCTATCGACGGCAAGATTTGGCTCCGTCCGTGTCACGATGTGAATGGTCGGTTCACGATGGGCCGAGTTGCCTTGTCGCTTCGTCACTGGTTGCAGCCGGGTGAAATCGGGTTCTGGTGCCATGGCGTGGAAAAATCGCACACAGCCAGCCGGAATCTTTTCGTGGAACAGCCTGGAGAGAACGTACGGATTATGCCAACGAGTCCGGCCAGGTACGGCTCGGAACGCACGACTTTTCAGACTGCCTTGCTGATTTCAGCGGATTGTTGCCGCCTTACAACAGTGGTCAGCGAAATCCTGAGCCAGAATATCCGTGGTCCCTTCGATGCATTGAACGTTTCAGATCTCCGCACGGCTGCCAACGAGAAATTTTCGCCATGACCGCCCCCGAACAGCCTCTCCTTCAGAATCTTCGCCCGTGGTCCGCCCAATGGTACGATCAGCAGACTCGCACCATCGGGGAATCGGCCTGTCGCCAACTGGGCTTTTATGTCATCCCGGCTGAGATGCGTCTGTCTGTGGTCATACCGGTTTATAACGAAGAGAAAACTCTGCGAGTTCTCGTGGATAAAGTTCGCCAGGTGCCGATTCGCAAAGAATTGATTCTGATCGATGACTGCAGCAAGGATCGGACACGCGACGTCCTGAAAGCTCTGGAAGCAGAAGGCGGTCAGGATGACTTCAACAGGATTCGGATCTTCTTTCACGACGTCAATCAGGGAAAAGGTGCGGCTCTGAAGACCGGGTTTTCGCATGTCGAGGGAGACATTGTGATCATTCAGGATGCCGACCTGGAATACGATCCGGCCGAGTATCCTCGATTGTTGCAGCCGATCGTTGAGAACAAAGCCGACGTCGTTTTTGGCAGCCGATTTTTAGGTGATCAGGCTCATCGAGTGCTCTACTTCTGGCACTATCTTGGCAATCGTTTTCTCACGACCCTGTCCAACTGCTTCACGAATCTGAATCTCAGCGACATGGAGACTTGTTACAAGGTCTTCCGTCGTTCGGTCATTGATGAGATTACTCCTAAGCTGGTGCAGAAACGCTTTGGCTTCGAGCCAGAGATTACCGCCCGAGTCGCTCGCCGACGTTTTCGAGTGTTCGAGACATCGGTCAGCTATGCAGGTCGAACTTATGCCGAAGGTAAAAAGATCGGTTGGCGCGACGGCTTCAAGGCGTTGTACTGTATCGTCCGCTTTGGAATTGCGGACTAGCCTGCAGATTAAAACAGGCAATGTGGCGAGCCCCAGTGGAACGTGGGGATTCGGGGGATCACGGAGTCCACGGGATTGTTCATGAGTTGCACATTGCTCTGTTGCGAATGCTGGACATCCTGATACGCTGACCAGAGGCGGTGATCCTCAATTCCTACTCCTCAAGCAAGCGTTTCAGAATGCTTCCCCCACTCTTGTTTCAGCCCATTTTGAAAAGAATTCGCTGGGGTGGACGTCGGCTGGGTTCTTTGCTGCATAAGCCGATTGGCAGTGAGAACGATTACGCGGAAAGCTGGGAAGTCGCAGATCATGCGGATGGTCAGAGCACTGTCGCGACGGGGCCATTAGCGGGTTTGTCGCTCAGCGACTTGATGCGGGAGCACCGACGTGAGTTGCTGGGGTGTCAGGAACAGTTGACCCAGTTTCCATTGCTCATCAAGTTTCTGGATGCCAATGATTGGTTGTCATTGCAGGTGCATCCGGACGATCAACTGGCCAGGCAATTCCACGCCAATGAGAATGGAAAAACAGAGGCGTGGGTCATCCTGGAAGCTCGTCCCGATAGCCAGATTTGTTCCGGGCTGAAGTCTGGTGTCACCCCGGAACAACTCCGACAGTCGCTGATTGCCGGCGCTGTCGAAGAATGTCTGAATATGATCTCTGTCAAACGTGGCGACTGTGTGTTCGTGCCGGCAGGAACGGTTCACGCCCTTGGCCCCGGGATTGTTCTGGCGGAGGTTCAGCAGCAAAGTAATCTGACGTTTCGACTCTTCGACTGGGGGCGTCTGGATGCGTCCGGGAAGGCTCGTCCAATTCATGTGGAAGAGTCGATTACCTGCACCGATTTTCATCGTGGCCCGGTATTTCCGGTGAAGCCCGTTCAATTGTGTGACCAGTCTCATGTCTTTGAAGAGCTTGTCCGATGCGAGCATTTTGTGATTCGACGGCATCGAATCATGGATCCGGCACGAATGGTCATTCAGGATCGATTTCGGATTCTGATGGTACTCGAAGGCGCCATTCAGGTTCGCACGAAGTTTGGTGCCGTTGTTATGCCGATCGGCACCACTGCGATACTGCCAGCTTGTTCCGGCGAAACAGCTTTGATCCCTTCAAGCTCTGCGATAGTTCTGGAAGTGCTCTGCCCCTGAGTTCCTGCGGGCTTTGTTGCTTGCCTGCGTGATCCTCGCGGATCTGCGCGAGTGCCGATTTCTACCAGGCACAGAGACTTTCAACGAATGCCGCGGAACCATCACGCAGCCAGCCATCGAGCTGAGCCGGATCCTTGAGCTGTTGACCTCGCAATGTCGGCACGACCAGAAACGAACAGTTCACGTCTGACAGAGCAGTCATGTCGCCCCAGAGCTTTTCAAACTGCGAGACCGGGAAGACATCTTCCTGACCATGGCCCCAGCGTTTCTTGACGTCTTTCAGCGTAATATACGTCGGCATGCGGCGCCCAAGTTCTCGAATGGCGGCATCCACGTTTTTCTGATTTGCCAGGGCTGCTCGATCAAGTCCAAAGATCTTCAGCAGGCGATTGATATCAATCCATGTCGTGAGTGAGTTGTACCACGACAGATGGAACTCATCTTCTTCCCGTGGCATCGCGAGTCCTTCCACCAGACGAACACGACCATCAACTCGCGCCAGCCCGCCGCCGCGATCTTCCAGACGGCGACTAATGACTTCAAATGAGAGATCTGCGTTCGACTGAATGTGCAGACCCAGGCAACCGGCGTCGAGATTTGCTCCCAGCGTATCGATGTTGTGCAGCATCAGATACTTGAGCTGTGGACGATCCTCCAGCATCTGCTTCAGAGTTCCGTTGCGCAGGATGTTGGGCACTTCATACCAGTGACCCACGGGATGCATGCATTGTGAAGGCAGATTATCTGTGTAGTCAGACGCTTCACCGGCCGTACGCGCCCAGTTCATGAGAGCCGCTCGCAGACTGCTGCGAACCTTTTCCTTCTGGACATCCAGTACTTGTTGTGAGGTTTCTTCCCACGCAAACTGGAGGTCACGCAGCGTCGGCACCATCCGCAGACCGACCGAGGCCCCGCGCGAAACGCGGAAGACAGTCTCGTGTCCCGCTGCATCCGCCGCTGACGAATTCAATTTCTCGACAGCATCACGCAGTGGTTTATCCGTCAAATAGCCTGACGTCACCACATGCAGCGGCGACATGCCACTTTGAGCGGCAATAGCTCGAGTTTTGGCAAAGTGGATGTCGAGAAACGATCGCCATTGGCCTTTCATCCTGCAAAACGGATTCAGAGCCTTCACGACGCCGGCTCCCTGAGTCCAACGGCTGCCAACTCCGGCCGCGAGTGTGATGACTCCGACTTCGCCATTCGCCAGGGCGGCTCGCCCCAGTTCAATCGCTGACTTTGGAATGTCGCGGCGGGCTTCAATGACCTCTTCCGCAGAAACATCTTCAATCGTCACGGACGCCGGTAGACGATTCTGTGCCATCCCCAGACGTCCCGAGCGCAGGTCTTCTCGCAATTGTTCATGGGTGATCGGATCAAACCCGTTACCACGCAGCAGATCTTCCAGACGTGCCGACTGTTGCGCTTCCTTCGAGGTCGTGGGAAGAATTCGCTGAATCAGTCGCGCGGCCAGATCACCGCCCCCGTCGGAATCTCGACACGCATTGCCCACCCGTTCGAGTTCCTGGCGAACCATCGGCGTCAGTTGCTGCAACCCTTTGCGGAGCCAGTCCGGAACCATCAGGGCGTGGTAGCCTTTCGGCAGATCGCCATCAATTCTAAGTTCAGCGAATGTTCCATTATCGTTGATCGCAAAATCGTAGACGACCGGGTCCATCGCAAAGGGAACAGTCGCTTCCATACTGCGTTTGACCGTGACCATCATGATCTGGAGCCAGTCCTGAGCTTCTTCGCGCACCGAAGGATCGAAGATGAAACCCATGCCGCCGCCGGCCATACCGCCGAGCATCCAGAATCCCTGGAACTTAACGCCATATTTTGCTCGACATTCCTGAATCAGCCGTTCAGTGTACGCATTGCTGCACCAGGGAATGATGGCCTGCAGAGGTTCGTGAAAGTTGCGATGCGTGGCCGCTCCAACGCCAGGAATATCTCCGGCTTTCAGTGACGCAGTGATCTGATCCAGCAGCCCGATGGCATCCTTGCGAGCCAACCATTCGTGTTCGCAACGGAGCAGGTATTTCTCCGTGACCATTTCCAGAATCGGCCCCACATTCTGCGCCATGCCGCCATGGACCAGCACGAGACTGTCCTGCAGCTTTTGACGAGTCTGCTTTGTGACTTCTTCGGCCGTAAAGACGTGATGCTGCGGCATCAAACGACCACGACTAATTCCGAACTCCGGATCATCAGCACCGGCCACACAACCCTGAATCAGCTTGATGCCCGGCCAGACGCCGCCGGAATCCTGCCAGCCGCCGCCGGAGCCGCCAATCCATTCCCCCAGAATCGCTCGCGCCGCCACGATGCGACGGTCCGATTCTTCCAATTGCCCCGTCAATGCAGAAACTTGTCCAGTCGCTCGCATGCACATTGAAATCAGTGAGCCCAGGAGATTCGTAGAAACTGCGAGTCGCGAGCCTTTCGGAATATCGTTGACGCGACTTGTGATTTCCAACCCCAGTCCCGGTCCGATCATACGCGTAAACACATCGGCGATTTTTCCACCACAGCCTTCCATGCCCGGCGGGATTAATCCTGCGGCAATCACGGCTCCTTTGATCAGGCCGAGGTAGTCGCGAGCAAAGTCGAACACTTCATTGATCTCGCGGATCTCGACCTTCGCGTCAAGGTCGATGCTGATGAGTCGCAGCACGGGCTCATCGATCACTCGCAGACTGCAATCAATCGGCGGAGTCGGTTTTTCATGGCGACCTCGCACGGCCAGGTCGATCGACGCATTAATCACCTTCGCGCCTTCGGGGAAATCCATGCCGAGGAAAAAGATGTCGCTCCAGCCACTGTGAGAAAAGTCCATGCGGACGGCCGTGCGTTCGCGAAGAATCGGATAACTGCCGGTGGCCGACGTGAGCTGCAGAAGTTCCGGGTGAATTCGCAGCGGAACGTCGGCCGGATGGCCCGTCCGAAACATCCATTGATTGCCACGCACGGTGCGGACACTACGACGAACCTGATCAGCCAGAGTCTGAAACGCAAGCCGATGATACGCTTCTCCCAACGCGCTGGACAGAGAAACCGAGGGGCCTTCCTGTTGTAACTTCGCGAGGAAGACGTCAAGTGCCTCCGGGTAGCGGCGGTTGAGCATATGCTCATATCCGACGTACGGAATTCGCCCGCTTTCTCGACCAACAAGCTGAGTCGGCAGGTGGAAACGATGAATCGCATACAGAAAAAAGAGACTGCGAACTCGATCGTAAAGATTCTCGCAACCGCGGCGATACTCGTCGAGTTCTGCACACTCGCGCAGCAGATCATTGAGTGTCAGTGTACGGCATTCCGCGTCGAGCGAACGATTGCGGTGGGCGACATCGGACGATGTGATAATAGAGAGCAGGTTCATAGAAGATCTGTCTGCATTACAGGCGAGCGGCTGGGCGTCAGCCCACCGAGTTCTGTTTCCGGGCGATTAGCAGTCGGTCCTATTTCTGAGCCAGCAGATTCACGAGTTCTGTCAGAATCAGATCACGGTCCACGCCATTCAGTGAGAACGCCAGTTGAGCCAGCAACAGGCCATATTTGTAACTGATGTTGTACCGCGAGCCGTCGACTTCGAGAGCCAGATAGCGTTCGACCGTGGCTAGCTGATTGAGTGAACTGCTGAGGTCGAT
>CAMAXD010000306.1 GCA_945861975.1 Candidatus Kuenenia stuttgartensis
GTCAGCCAGTCCACCGAATCTGCGAACGCACCCGTCCGCACATTGGCTATCTTTCGAGCCGCCCGCTCAAGAATCAATCGCCCGTTATTCCCCGCAATCCGGACAGGCTCTGCAGCCTATCCAGACTAGATGTGTGGTACGATGAGGGCTGACGCCCTGCCGCTCGCCGAAGCACTAACGAACATAGCGAAACTCGGCGGAGCCGATGAGGGCATGAACGAAGCTGTGCCATGCTGCGGTTTGTGCATCTTTGGCAACGATCAATTCTTCGACGGGAGCTTCTTCTTCCTGAGCCACATCATCCGGGTTGGCCAGCTGAGCCGCCTGAGCCTGTGCGGCTGCAAGTGAAGATGTGGCATCGCTGACCGGGGCCTGTGAGTTTGGGTCAATCGACGCGGGTGGTGCATTGACCGAAGCTACTGCCTCCTGAGCTTTCGCGGCGAATGCATCAGCGAGGGAAACTTCCGCTTCCGCAGCGAACTCCACCAGATAACCGTGAATACGAGCGATCTCTTCAGGAGTCGCATGCCGTCCGACAATTCTCAAATAAGCCTCGTCGACTTTGGCTTCATCGGATAAATCTGTTCGTGTGACCAACAACTCCGCGAGTGCGAGAGCCTGCTTTCGCACGAAGCCATCGTTCAGCAGATACAACGCCTGGGTTGGTACTGTGGTGGTATCGCGAGCCCCCGTAACCAGACCTTGTTCGGCAAAGTCGAAAACCTCCAAAGACTTTGGCACCAGTGTTCGCAACAGTGGCAGATAGACACTGCGTTTCAAACTGGCATTGGCATGATCCACGATCTTCTTTGCTTCCGGACCATTGTTCCGCAACTCGATGACTCGCAGGTCTTTCGCGGCCGAGCCATTTTCACGAGCGGCCTCCAGCTTCCCTGAAGCCGCCAACTGTGCATCGCGAATCTCTTCCGCTGACAACCGGCGAGGACTATGTCGCCAGACCAGACGATTTTCAGGATCGGCCGTCAGATGTTCGGGGGTCGTCGTTGAACCAAGCTGATAGGCTCGCGTCAAAACAACCTGCCGAATCAACGTCTTCAGCGACCAGCCATTGTCGACAAACCTGTGAGCGAGATGATCAAGCAATTCCGGGTGGGATGGACGATCACCGGTCACTCCAAAGTTGTCCGTTGTGCGAACAATGCCTTCTCCGAAGAGATGGTGCCAGACTCGATTCACGATGACTCGTGAGGCCAGCGGATTGCTTGGATCAGTCAGCCACTGAGCCAGCTCAAGCCTGCCACTTTGATTTGCTGGAATAGCAGGGTGAGCCGGCCCGTGAACAACGGAGATCACCCCGCGCGGGGCTTTCGGGCCAAGCTTCTCTGCCTCGCCGCGATAACGAATCTCTGTGTCCCCGATATTCTTTGCGTCACGGACACCCAAAGCGATTTCACTGGTCGCAGTCGGATCGGTCAGAGCCACATACTGAGCCTGAGCGCGATTCCACTTCTGGCGAGCGATTTGTTGCATCGGGCGACCATTGGGACCCGGCTTCTGAGCATCCGCACTGTCACGTACTCGTTCGAACTCTGCTTTGGCTTCATCGGCCTTTTGTTTGGCCTCAGCAATCTGCGCCGCGTGAGCTTCATCAACTTCTCCCTGCTTTGACAGGATCAGAAGCTTGTCGGTGTCGTAATAATCGAGCCCGCCGCCGCCCATTTTGTTACGCAGGCCATCACAGAGATCGGTGCTGTTAAAAATCCCTGCGAGCCCGTAGTATTCACTGGTCGGAATCGGATCGAACTTGTGATCATGGCACCGAGCACAACTGACGGTCAGTCCCAGCACCGAGCGGCTGACGGTGTCGATCTGCTCGTCAATGTTGTCCATCACATACCGCACCTTGAATCGCTGATTGACGTCTTTGACCCCGAGAGCCAGGAATCCGGTTGCTGTTAATTGTTCCTTGCGTTGTTTTTCGGAAGAGTAAGGCAGCAAATCGCCGGCGACCTGTTCACGCACGAACTGATCATATGGCTTGTCCTTATTCAGCGAATCAATCACATAGTCGCGATACTTCCACGCCTGAGGAAAAGGCAGGTTCCGCGCGGAGCCTGTTGATTCACCGTAGCGAGCCACGTCCAGCCAGTGCCGTCCCCAGCGTTCACCAAAAGCTGAACTCGCAAGGAGCCTGTCGACGACGGTCTCAAGAGCGTTTGGTGATTCATCAGCCAGAAACGCGTTGATCTCAGCCGGAGCCGGTGGTAGTCCAGTCAGGTCAAAGGTCACTCGACGCAATAATGTCGCGCGATCTGCGTCACTGACTGGCTCAAGTGCTTTTTGCTCAAGCTGAGACACAAGGAAGCGGTCAATATCGTCTCTTGCCCAATCCTTATGTTGAATCTCGGGGACAACAGGCGACTGCAATGGTTGCCATGCCCAGTGATTCTTCCTGAGCGTTTCGTATTCGGGATTTGCTTCGGTCAGTTCAAAGGGAACTTCCGGACCCGGCCAGACCGCACCATCAGTGATCCATTTTCGAAGGTCATTGATTTCGTCTTCAGTCAGTTGCGAATCCGGCGGCATCTTGAGCTTCGCGTCCGTTTTGAGAACAGCACGAATCAAAACGCTCTCGTCGGGATTGCCGACCACCACCGCCGCGCCGCGACCACCACCGGCCAGCAGACCATTGCGGTCATCGACTCGCAGACCACCCGCCGCTTTGTTGTCGGCCGAGTGGCAGTTGTAGCAGTTATTGACCAGCAGTGGACGGATCTTCTTTTCAAAGAACTCCAGAGCTTCGGGTGACGGTTTTGGCTCGTCAGCCAGACTTGAGCGAAACGGAAAAACCAGAACGACAGCTACTGGCAGTATCCGCCACCAGCGTGCAAGAACAGGCAACATAAGATCATTTCCTTAGAGGCTTCCGCAGCATGTTAACAGACGCTGAAACGGCAAGCAGAGACTTCGATTGAACGGATTCGCAGGCTTCAAAATGAGCGGGAAAACATCATCGACAACAAGAAATAGCAGACATACGCGACTCCATGAGCCTGCGTGCACGCCTCTAAGGATGTAGTCAGCAGCAGCACAAGAAAGTTTTTCAAGACAGCCCAGATTGCCATCTTGTTGAGCATTTAACAATGTATGACTGACCGGGTCGGGGTTATTATGCTCGTCAGATTTTGGACGGCTGTCAACTCCAATTGCCGTCTTCGTTGATTATTTGAAAGCATTTTTGGGGCTGGCTAAGTCGCTCGAACTGTCGGGAAATTCGCAGGTGCCTGGCCAGCTGCGCTTGGTGCAGGGAAACCAGTTCGAAATTGCGATTCGACGGTATTCACTCCTCGATCGCGTACAGCTTCGTCCAGCTTCTGAGTAGCAACTGCTTTCCAATGGCAACCGGCGACGCATCGAAAGTATCTGCGATGACGTTCTTCGAAAGCACCGCAGCATCCGGACCATCATTGATGACCACTGAAGTGCCTTCTCGACCGATGAAATAAACTTTTCCGTTCGCAGCCAGTGGCGATGCGTAGGTGTTTCCGATCCCCAGTCGCTGTTTTTCAATCACCGCTTTGCCGGTCTGCAGGTCGAGAGCGGTGAGGATGTCATTGTTGCCACCTGTGAAATAAAGTCGATTTCCGCTGATCGTTGGTGAAGGGACATAAGGTGTTCCTGCATGATAAGTCCAAAGAAAGGAGTTTGACCCCGTCAGATCTCCCGACGAATTCAATGGAATGGCGTAGGACGCCGCACCCTTATAACCGCTCATGCAGATCACAAAATCTTCAAACCGAACTGGTGTCGGAATGGCGTTGATCGTCTGCCCACCGCATTCCCAAAGTACTTCTCCATTCGCGACGTCGTAAGCCCTGGCTTTGCCAGTACCGTTGACGATCGCCAATGTCTTATCGCCGACTTTCGTAATCAGTGGCGTATTCCACGAGGTAACTTCTCCTTCGCGTGACTTCCGCCATCGTTCTTCACCGGTTTTCGCATCCAACGCGACAATGAAGCTATTCTCTTCCTGATCCCAGTTTACGATCAACGCATCTCCGGCCAGTGCCGGAGTAACGGCTTCGCCCCAGCCGAAGCGAGTATTCATGTCGCCCAGATCTTTCTGCCAGACAAGTTCTCCCTGTAAGGTATAGGCAAACAAACCTCGGGACCCGAATGACGCATACAGCAATTGTCCATCCGTCGTGGGAGAACCAGCCGCATAAGTATGAGTTGGGTGATGGCCTTCGTGAGGCACCTGCTCCGTAGCCACTTTTTGCCACAGCACTTTGCCGCTGGTGCGGTCGATACTGGTGACAAGAAAACGATAGTAGACACCAGGAGGTTCCGTCTTTGAATCCGCACGTTTGGTCGGCGGTGTTTCTGACTTGCGATCGGTCTCTTCTGCCGACAGGACGAAGATCTGATTACCCCACACAATCGGAGTCGCAGACCCTTTGCCAGGGATCTCGACAGTCCACTTCACATTCTTCTCTGCATCCCAGCTGACAGGCGGATCAGCCGAATCGGGAGCTTGCCCATTCCCGGCCGGACCTCGCCATTGATGCCAGTTGGCTTCAAATTCACCGGCAGCCGGATGTGGCTCTGTCGCAGCAGCCGAGGCTGCGAATGCTGCCGAGGCCAGCAGGAATTGAAACGATCGAATGAGTGAAAGCTTTTCCATGAGAATTGGGATTTCCGGGTTCAGTCGATTCATTCATGCAGGTAAAGTCGCCGTCTGCCAGCCTTCGTTGCTGGCAGACGATGAGGCAAACTCAACTATTGATTCTTCTTCTTACCTTTACCTTTGCCGTTTCCCTTGCCACCCTGCTGAGCAGCGGGCTTCCATGTGGGTTCAACAAGCGTGGCATTCCACTCGTCCCACGTCTTCTGCAGTTTTGCAAAGACTTCGGGTTCACTGGCGGACTTGTCGTTTTGCTCACCGATGTCATCCTTCAGGTTGAACAAACCGGGCTTGTCGATTCCGTTGGCTTTGACCAGCTTCCAATCACCGTGACGAATGGCCGTCTGCTCACCGAATCGCCAGTACAGGGATTCGTGCGGTGCACCGGTGGCTTCACCTTTGGCATACGGCAACAGGTTTACTCCATCCAGTTTTTCATCGGCTGCGACAGGTGATCCGACACTGGCCAGAATCGTCGGCAGCAGATCCAGTTGAATCACCGGCTGATGATATTCCGCAGACTTCAGTTGTTCGGGCCAATTCAGAAAGAAGGGAACGCGAACGCCGCCTTCCCAGGTCGTTGCTTTTTGTCCTCGAAGCGCACCGTTGGAAGAACCATTCGCAGGAGGTCCGCCGTTGTCACTAATGAAAGCAATCAGGGTGTTGTCTCGAACGCCAGCTTTCTTCAGTGCTTCAATAACCTTGCCGACACTCTCATCCAGCGAGAACAACATGCCAGCATAGTGGCGGCGAGTTTCATT
Source organism: Candidatus Kuenenia stuttgartensis (assembly GCA_945861975.1). GTDB lineage: Bacteria > Planctomycetota > Planctomycetia > Planctomycetales > Planctomycetaceae > SXXK01. The sequence continues at coordinate 5,407 of CAMAXD010000306.1, forward strand.
CTCGATCGATGCGAACTTCTGCTGATGTTCCGGCTTGGAGTGCATTGGGGTATGCACAGCATTGAATGTCAGTTGCAGAAAGAATGGCTTCTCTTTGTGTCGGTCGATGAATGAAACAGCTTCGCGAGCAAAAGCGTCCGTCAGGTATTCTGGTTCCTGAATTTCTTCGTTGCCGCGGTAGATCGAAGCCTGTCCTCGGTCGGAGAAGTAAGGATGAGCACCACCGAGAAATCCGAAGAACTCATCGTAGCCTCGTTGCTGAGGTCGGAACTTCTCCGCGTTACCCAGATGCCATTTACCCACCAATCCTGTTGTGTATCCTGCTGCTTTCAAGCGATTCGCAATGGTCGTTTCTTTGACACTCAGCCCAATCTCCGCAGCATTTGGTCCCTGCCCCGGATTGAACTCGTGTCCGAACCGCTGCTGATACTTGCCCGTCAGCAGGCCTGCTCGAGTTGGACTGCAATAGGGTCCGGAAACATATCCTGAGGTAAAACGGACACCCTCGTTAGCAAGCTGGTCCACATGGGGAGTCGGAATGTCTTTGCCGCCAAGATAACCCAGATCTCCGTAGCCCAGATCGTCGGCCACAATCACCACGATATTCGGACGTGCTTCTGCAGCCATCAGAATGCTGCAACTCGCGATGGTCACGAGCAGCAGAGATACCAAACCAGTCATACTCTTCATACGTACACACAATCCTCAATGGAAATCAAACTATTGAACTCGACGACCCTATCAATCAACCCCCGGAAGCTGGTGTTCCTTCCGCCAGATCAAACACAATCTCATTGGTGCCGGGCTTCACTTCACGATTGTATTCCAGCGACAGTTTTGCCTGGTAGCCTTCCGGCAGTTCCGGAGTGACTATTACTCCCGTGGTCTTGTCTTCAACCTGAATTTCATCGACAGCCGCAGTGCGAACTGTGACTTTGTGCTTCCCGACAAGAGCACCGTCTTTATCTTCCGTGAACCGAATAGTGTACGTCCCATCCGCCTGCGTATACGCCGCGCCGTACGTTCCCGGGGGATCGATCGGCTGGAACTCGACATCGGCAAACGGAATCGGCTTTCCCTGTTGGAGCACCTTGCCGGTGACAACTCCAAGTTCAGGCCCATCTGAACACCCGACGAAAAATCCCGACAGGGCCAGTGTCGAATGGCGTGGACTTAGCGTAGCGGAACTCGCCAAGAGTTCCGGCTTTCTTGGCAAATCACCGGAAGTCTACGCGACTTCCGCTAAAAATTTTCCTTAAGTCCACGCCATTCGGGCCAGTGTCCATGGGATGGGTGCTCTCGAAATATCAGAGCGATACGCCGGAAGGGACCTCATGGCGTTTGTTAAGATCCGGAACCTCAGGAAGGTCGAAGTGCTTTCGAGAGTGGCTGTTGTGACATCTTCGTGTGTTAAAGAAGCTGATCTGTTAAGGCAATATTGCCGGCGTGTGAGAGTCGTAAGGGATTGTTAATTCTCAACTTGTCGCATGTGGCTTGATTTGCCGGAGTGAACGTTTTTGTCGAGGGGGTGGCCCCGCCGATTGTTAAGAATCCAGCAGCAGTGGACCCTGAACAAACTTAATAAACCGATACGAAATCGCATAGTCAGGGGTGACTGCGAAGAACGGGCAGTGCTGGGTGAATCGGTAGTTCCGGAGCAATCGGACTATTCAGAAGACACCACCATCCTGCTCGGCCTCATGAATTGAGGCGAACCCTGAATTGGAATGGAAACCAATTTCTCAAGGTAACTCAAATGGCCAGAATGCGGTGGCGAACGTTTGTTCTTGGAGCACTCCTGTCAGCCGGGGTTTCCCCTGTTATGGCTGATGATCTTGCAGATCTGAGGTCGCGACTGGATGTGATCGAACAGGAGAACGACCAGCTTCGCTCCGACCT
>CAMAXD010000307.1 GCA_945861975.1 Candidatus Kuenenia stuttgartensis
AGCCTTGGTGACGCCCATGCTCGTTTCGTTCAATCCCTTCTGGGCAACTACTGACTGGCGAGCCGTATGCGGGAGAACCGCCTGTACGGTTCTGAGGGAGGGGAGTCGCAACTCAATGCGATTTCCCTACCCCTATCAGTTTTCCACCACGGAATACGAACACCGTCGCGACCGCTGACCAACTCACTCAGCCGACTGGGAGCAATTTCTCGACTACGAATGTTTTCTGACAGGAGTGACGTTTGCCGCAGATGATTAAAAAAATCTTGTGGGGAAGATTCACTCCAAAGCTCGAAAAATACAGACGAATTGCTGGATGTCATTGCACAGTTCCAAAAGTCTCTGCAGGCATATCTGCAGCCCTACTCTCATCGCAACAGCCCGAAGCTGTTGACTCAGGTACAACTCTTCATCAGGGAGCAGTCAATGTTTTCGAATCCAATTCGTGGCTTTGGGGGATTCGGACTGATGATCCTGCATTTGCTGCTGACGCCATGCAATGCTGACGAGGGCGTCGAGCTGTCGCCGGTCGTACCTGTGGTCTCTGTAGTCGCATCATCCGAAGCCATGCTGGATCTGGATTACTACACACCACAGCAGGAAGTTGAAGGGGACGTTTTCCTTTTTGGATCACAGACACTGCAGCAAGTGGCGGCGATCTGGTCGGACAGCTTTCGAGAGCTGCACCCGAAAGTCACTCTGAATATCGACTGCCAGGGGTCGGAAACCGCTTTACCTGTGATTCCGGATCAGCGCCTTCTTATGGGGTTGATGAGTCGGCCGCTGACGAGTCAGGAGCACGCAGATCTCGAAGAAAAACGAGGATGTCGAATTGCAGAACTTGTGATTTGTCATGATGCCATGGGAATCATTGTTCACAAATCCAATCCGGTGCAGGGATTTTCTGACTCCGCGGAGTCGGCCATACTGACAAAAATGGGGGCGACAGACATCGCTTCAAAATGGTCCGAGTTAAACGTCGCAGATCCCCTCGGATCTCAGCCGGTGAATGTTCTGGGACCAAAGAAAACATCCGGAACTCGTCGCTATCTGGAAAACAGATTTCTGGGAGCCGAAGCGGACCAACGCTCTGTCAAAGAATTCTCCACACGAGATGAATTGATACAGGCCGTTGCTCAGGATCCTACAAGCATCTCGCTTGTGAGTCTTTCCCATGGTGAGCCAGGAGATGTTCGCGTTGTGCCAGTGGCCGGAGCCGATGGTGTTCTGACTTCGCCCACAGAAGCGAATCTTCAGTCGAGTCGCTACCCATTGATTCGACCGCTGTATCTTGTCGTGGCAGTCAACGGTGAACGACTTGAAGACCCACTCCTGCGGGAACTCCTGTCTTATATTTTGAGTCGATCCGGGCAGGAAGATGTCATTAAAGACGGCTTTCTGCCACTCACACGTGCCGAGGTCGTGGCTCAGGAAGAGAAACTGGGCTGGAGTGAAGTTCGTTAGTAAGACTGTCTTTTGCGATCACGCTTCCTGGGAGCCGGTGAGAATCATGCCCCGCATATCTGCTTTTCTTTCGAACGTACTGAGACTGACGGTGTTGTTGGCGTGCCTGGCCGGAGAGGAACCGGTTGCCGCTCAGGAATCGCGAGATCGCGACAAGAGTCCATCTCAGTCAACTCCTGTCGCGGGAGAAGCTCAATCTCGCTATCTGCCTCCCGGAGGTCAGCCGTCCGGCACGTACAAACTGGGGATCACGCCGCGCAATACAGACACGGGAGTACAAATCCTGCAGGTCGCAGCCGGCTCTGTTGCGCAACGATCGGGACTTGAACCCAACGATATGATTGTCAATGTCGCTGGGTATCAGGTGGGGCTGGTCGGTGGTCGACTTTATGATATTGGTGATGAACTGGCGAAACGTGTGGACTCACGTGGCAACGTCTCTCTGCTGGTGCGCAATAGTCGAGACGGGAAGTTGATCAACGTGCCGGTCCAGTTTACTTCTTCCCTGTGGAGCATCAGCGGCGAAATCGCAGCCGCCGATCGTGGCAATCCCGGCCCCAATGCGGTTGTGACAGTGCGACTTCTCGACATAACGCGACCTCAGTGGACGACAAATGCGATTGCCGAAGTCAGCTTCTCGGCTCAGGGCCGATGGCCTTTGGCATACCGGATGGATTTTGACCCCAGCCTGCTGCAATCTGGTCATCAGTATGCGCTGGAAGCAAAACTCGTTGAACGTGGGCTGATCCTGATGCAAACGATTCCGGTTGCGAAGATCAATCTGAACACTTCCACTACGCGCAGTAATCTCAAGCTTATCTCCACGGGCATTCGTCCAACCGGCAATAGCTTATCTCCGTCAGCTCAGATTACGCAGTGGTATCAGCAGTACCTCGGACGTCCTGCATCCCCTCGGGAAATTTCCGCCTGGGAATCAGACCTGAAGAGTGGTGGGTCTCTGCAGAAGGTTCAGGCCAGCTTGCTGAGCAGCAGTGAATTCTATGATCAGCAAAATGATAACCCTGAAAGATTCGTCAATGAAGTCTATACGGCTGTGGAAGGGACTCCTCCATCGCCGGAATTAAGTCAGTCACTTCGCAGTGATCTGGAAAAGAAGCCCTCGTCGCGCCAGCAGTTGGTTCTGGATCTGCTGAAGAAGCACGAGAGCAAACCGAAATAATGCAGGACGCTTTTCAATTCAATAAGCTCCACGCGGAGTATCACCCGCCGCGGCGTTCATCCACGTACGTGCATTCTTTTGCCCTTTGCTGATGTGCAGGAGCCTGACAGGCTCAACGCAGCATTATCAACGTCGATCAACTGCAATTCAGTCTCCCTACAAGTGGCAACGCGCACTTCATTTCACGCAGTCCTTGATTTTTCAGTGCACGTGGCAGCCCCGAACAGAATCTGCAAATCACCCAATAGGCGTGTATTTACCCGCAGTCAAAAGGGTAACCTGGAAACAACCCTTGGGGCAAAATGGTGCGTTTGATCCGCCAAACAAATCCACAATGGAAATCAAAGAGGCCAAAACGGAAATATTCCTCTACGCTTTCAGAAACGTTGATATTGTGAGGACTGACGGCGTGGAATCCCCTTCCATAACGTCTTATTCAGAGAGAGTCGGGCAGGCGATAGCATGGCTGTGGTGGCCTGCCCGATTTCTCTGAAAGATGCCACGCTGCTTATTTCTGCCAAACTGCGATGGGTGTGTGTTGAGAGTAGCCGGATTCGTGAGAATTCGGATGCCTTCCACGGAATCGCGGCGAATTCTCACGAATCCGGCTACGGAATCGCATCGAATTCTCACGAATCCGGCTACGGAATCGGACCGAATTCTCACGAATCCGGCTACAAAGAAACGTCTCGCTCTGCCCCGAGCGAAGCAGAACTCCCGGGACTGCGCGCTTCAAGCGGTGTTACGGAAATGCTGGCCTGCAGAGTTTTTCCGCCCAAATTAACGGCGATTCCTTGTCAAAAAAGTTGAATCCGTTTCTTTGAACTGCCCGCCGACCCATGTGAGCTGAACCGGCGATACCGGCGAGCAGTTGGGCGTCAGCCCTCCGTGTCAGACCCTGTCTGTGTTCTAACACTTGACCATCGCGACAAATCGCAGACACACGGATAGCTCACGCGATACCGCTCGCCCGGGCTCCATTGAACCGGCGAGCGGTTGGGCGTCAGCCCTCCGTGTCAGACCCTGTCTGCGTTCTAACACTTGACCATCGCAAAGATTCGCAGACACACGGATAGCTCACGCGATACCGCTCGCCCGGGTTCGACACGTCTGTTTAGCTTTGCCCCTTCAGGGCAAATTGTGGTGCGACCTGAGGATCCATGCGATCTTCTATCGTTGACGACTGAACACCAATTCGCGCAATCTAAGCTCTTCGAAACGTTCTTTGTCTGAACATGCAGCACCCCCTACTCCCCGCCAGGTAAATCATTACAAAGAAACAGGCGCTTTCGTCACTACAAAGTGGCGGGCAAAAAAAACCGCAATCCTTGAATCTGCTGGATCTCTTGTTTGAATTTAAGCAGTATGAGGGCTATGCGAGTTATGAGAAACATCAAAGAAAACAAGGCGAGGAGCGTTAAGGTCAGGTATTGCAGCGTTGGGCGGGCTGATGTCGGTTCCGCTTTTCGTTGGCCGGGAAAAGGTCGGCGGTGCAGTGACGCCGATCAAGTACCAAAAGTTCGCTCAAAACATGCCGGTGCCTCCGGTGAAACAACCGGTTTCGATTGGCACTCCGCCATGGGAAGTGGGTGACTGTTTTCATGGAGTGGCCCCCGAGTATTTCGACAGGAGAACCGCTGAAGATCCATCCGTGGAATTTCCGCAATTCATGCCGGAAATCTATTACGAGATGACCATCCGTGCATCGATGGCCGAGATCCTGCCGGGGATCAAGACCCCGATCCTGGGGTATGACGGAATCTATCCGGGGCCGACTTTTCGGACGAGAAGTTGTCAGCCCATGGTGGTGAGGCAATACAATCAACTGGCTGACTCCGAATTGTCCACGCACCTGCACGGCGGGCATAATCCAAGTCACTCAGATGGTTTCCCGAACTTCTATATTCTGCCGGGCAAGGCAAGAGATTATTTTTACACCAACACGATCCCGCGACTGGACGGCGTTCCGGATATCTCTGAATGCCCCTCCACCTGTTGGTACCATGATCACGGGATGGATATCACTGCTGAAACCTGTGTGCGCGGTCTGGCCGGATTTTACCTGAACTACGATGACCTGGAGCTGAATCTCATCGGTCAAAATGTGCTTCCGGGCGATCCCTATGACATCCCGATTGTGATTCAGGATCGAACGTTTAACGCCGATGGAACGATATTCTTCGATCCTCTGGACCACAACGGGTATCTCGGTGACACCTATGTTGTCAATGGCAAGGCGTTTCCAAAGTTTCACGTCCAGCGTCGCAAGTACCGGTTCCGCTTTCTGAACGGATGTAATGCGCGACATTTCGAACTTCGACTCAGCAACAAACAGCAGTTCCTTGGTCTGGGAACAGACAGCTGGCTGTACCCACAGGCATTCTACCGTTCGACGCTGCTGATGAGTCCAGCGCGGAGAGCGGATGTGGTCATTGACTTTACCAACGCTCCTTCAGAACTCTATCTGGAAAACATCCTGGAACAGAACGATGGTCGCGGCCCGAACGGAACACTTTCGGATCGGGACATAAAAATTCCGGGAACGCAGGTCCTTAAGTTTGTCGTGGAGGGCGAGAAGCGTCCTGATTCGGCGACGGTTGAGGAAGGAACAAAACTTCGTCCACACATTCCGATTGCTGCCGAGGAAGCCACCACAACTCGAGTCTTCGAATTCCATCGCCGAAAGGGGGCGTGGCAGATTAATCAGGAATTCTTCGACGAGTTCAAGGCGAATGCCTGCCCGGCCGTGGGCTCCACAGAGCGTTGGATTTTGCGGAACGGCAGTGGTGGCTGGTGGCATCCGATTCACATTCACTTGGAATCGCATCAGATTCAGAAGATTGACGGAAAGATCCCGCCAATGTCTGAGCGATTCAAAGTGGATACGTGCATGCTGGGACCAAACACGGAAGCGGAGATCCTGATGAAGTTCCGCACGTTCCGTGGTCCGTTTGTGTTCCACTGTCACAACCTGGAACACGAAGACATGAGGATGATGTTCGTCTTCGATCCCCGCACTGATGGCCCGCTGAAGAACCAACACATTCAGCAGTTTCATCCCTAGTGCTCTGTCAACTTTTAAAGTTGGGGTTGAATTGTATTTGTACGACGGACTTCCAGTCCGTCGGCGGTAACTTTTTTCGACGGACTTCCAGTCAGTCGGCCGTAACCTTTGTCGACGGACTGGAAGTCCGTCGTACCCGAAAATTGAGCCTTGACAGAGCACTAGGCGAAGTATCGAGGAGATCATTCCCATGAAGAAATTCGGATTTATCGCTTTATCATTGGCGGGTTCAGCCGCTGTCTTTCTTTTTGCATGGCAGAGCCGAGAAGCTCTGCGACAGGAAAGTGCTGAGAATGTGCAGCAGCTGCAGAGTCGAAATGAAGCGCGAGTGGCTGAGCTTTCCGTTGATCCATTCGTTGCAGAAGAGGGTTCTCGTTCATCAGCCCGTTTTCCGAATATTCAGCTGGTGGATCACAGCGGCAGGAAAGTACGCTTCCATGATGACGTGGTTCGGAATCGGTGCGTGTGCATCAACTTTTTTTATACGCAGTGCGATGGCAGCTGCCCGGGGACGACTTCGATTATCAAAAAGTTGCGGCGAGATTTAGCGGCTCAGTTTGAGGATGATTCACTGGTCTTTATCTCGATCTCTCTGGATCCGGAGAATGACCAGCCCGACGCGCTGGAACGTTACAGAAAGGCGTACGGCATCACAGACAATTCTGATCTGCCGGACTGGTACTTTGCTACTGGCGACAAAGAGGAACTCGAACAGCTCAGAAGATCGCTGGGACTCTTTGAGCTGGATGCAACTCGTGATGCCGACAAGACTGAGCATGCGGCGACCCTGACATTTGGCAATGATCGCCTGAATCGCTGGTCTGCATTACCTGTTGGAATGAACTACGATCAGTTGAAGACGGCCATGTGCCGGATGATGGGCAATTCTGCTCGTCAGCGTTATTCGGCCGTGTCGCAGTTCAGATCTCCGCCGGCCACCTCGCCAGGATCTCTCGAAATGGATTGAGACGGGATTGAGACGGGATTGAGACAGCGTGGCCCCTGGTCGCGATCACTCCGGGATTGCAACTCAGGTGTGATCCGGACGGACAGTACGGCACCGGGAAAATGTGGGGTAGGAGAGTTTCTCATGGAAATTCGCCTGCCCCTTTTGCATTGGCGCTCTCCGGTGCCCAACTGGACAGCGCCATGTTTGAAGAGTCGGATTCACCAAAGTGGCATTTTGATCAATGTTTGCCGCGTGAACGCAGTCCCTTCTCCCCCCAATGGCGTGGACTTATAGTAGCGGAACTCGCCAAGAGTTCCGGCTTTCCTGCCAAATCACGGGAAGTCTACGCGACTTCCGCTACAAATTTCCCTTAAGTCCACGCCATTGCTTGCTCCCCCTCTGGTGGAGAAGGTGGCCGATAGGCCGAATGAGGGGGTTTTCGTTGAAGGCAGCGTGGCGCTGTCCAGCTAAGACACCACAACCACAGCTGATGAAACGGCCAACGGCCTCTCCAAGCTGAATAACCCGCACGATTCATCCCCCGCCTGACTTCCAGCTGCTGGCAAATCTCCATTCCGGAATCTCGCAATTGCAATGCAGAGAGTGGAAAGGCAGGCAACGAAATAGGGAAAACGGGGTGCG
>CAMAXD010000308.1 GCA_945861975.1 Candidatus Kuenenia stuttgartensis
GCCACGGGGGCTCGAAGTTCCCGAGTCGTCAATCTCTGTCGATCTTATCGCTATCAAAGCACAGGTTATTACGTTTCCCTTCTGGCGGAAGCGCGAGGCCACAAGCCGCTGCCTGGCGTAATTACGTTGCAGGATCTGAAGACGCGTGCGAGCGTCAAGGTTCTCTCGGATGAGCTGGATCAATTGATCCAGCAGAACCTCCATCCGCTGCAGTCCAGCGAGTTTAATCTGAGCGTCTATTTCGGCCGTAACATGGCGCGCCGCTATGATCGGCTGGCGCTGCATCTGTTCAACCTGTTTGCGGCGCCGTTATTGCGATTTGAGTTTGCCAGGAATGAAGAAGGGCAATGGCAGATTCGCAAAGTTCAGACCGTGGCCTCGCATCAGCTTCCTGATAGTCATAAGCCATTCGTCGAAGAGTCTGCTCAGAGATATTTCTCCGGGCGAGCTTCGTCGCCGCGGTCTCGTAAGCGAACACGATTTGACCTTGCGATTTTGCATGATCCGGATGAGAAGCAGAACGCACCTTCGAATGAACTGGCTCTGAAGCGATTTATTAAAGCGGCCAAAGAGCAGGACGTTTACGCAGAATTGATCACGAAAGATGACTACGGTCGTCTGCTGGAATTTGATGCGTTGTTTATCCGCGAGACAACTTTCGTTAATCATCATACGTATCGGTTTGCTCGTCGAGCTGCCAAAGAAGGCATGGTCGTAATCGACGACCCCGTGTCGATTCTGCGCTGCACCAACAAGGTGTATCTCGCGGAGATGCTGGCTCGACACAAGATCGAGATTCCTCGATCCATCATTGTGCATCGTGATAATCTCGGTCGCATTGTCGAAGAACTGGGATTTCCATGCGTTCTCAAAAAGCCCGACAGCGCGTTTTCTCAGGGAGTTGTGAAGATCGCTTCCGAAGAAGATTTGAAAACTCGCTTTGCGGACTATTCGGGTGATTCTGAACTGCTGATCGCACAGGAATTTCTGCCTACGACATTCGACTGGCGAATCGGAATTCTGGATCAGAAGCCGTTGTATGCGTGCCGCTATTTCATGGCGCCGGGACACTGGCAAATTGTGAAGCAGGAAAGAGATGGCCGCGGGCGATATGGCAAGACGGAAACTGTGCCGGTCGAACTGGCACCTCGAAAAGCTGTGAAGCTGGCTCTGAAAGCGGCCAATCTGATTGGCGACGGCCTGTACGGAGTCGACGTCAAGGAATCAAACGGCAACTTCTACATCATCGAAGTGAATGATAATCCGAACATTGATTCGGACAGCGAAGATGCGATTCTGAAAGAAGATCTGTATAACCGCATTATGGAAGTTTTCGTTCGCCGCATGGAGCAGAAAAGAGCACGACTGGACGATTGATCCGACGATGCGGATCGTCGGTCAGCACAAGAGGCCGAATCCTGATGAATCGAACTATTGCCGCCATCACTGCTTTATCCCTCGCGCCTTTTGCGGAACTGCCAGCGGCGGATCCCATGACCGAAATTCGTGTCGGGTTTATTGGGCTGGATTCGTCGCATTGCACGGCATTCACCGAACTTCTGCAGCGTGACGGAAACACAGGAGACCTCGCCGGTGTGCGCATTGTGGCCGCCTATCCGGGGGGCAGCGATGACTTTCCCCTGAGTCGCGATCGAGTTGCCGGATACACGCAAAAGATGTCGGAGATGGGAGTTGAAATTGTCGCTTCGATCGACACGCTTTTGCCCAAAGTGGACGTCGTGATTCTTGGCAGTGTCGATGGTCGACAGCATCTGGCTCAGGTGGAACCGATCTTCAAGGCCGGCAAGTCTGTGTTCATCGACAAGCCGCTGGCTCATAATCTCAAAGACGCGTTGAAGATTCAGGCTCTCGGGCAGAAATACGGAACGCCCTGGTTTACTGCGTCAGCTCTTCGCTATCAGAAGGAACTGCAGTCGGTCCTCGCCAGTGAAGTGGCGGGGGAGATCATCGGCTGCGACAGCTATGGGCAATCTCGTGCTGGCATCGGCCATGCGGATCTGGCGTGGTACGGAGTTCATGGCATCGAAACGCTCTACACCGTGATGGGCTCGGGCTGCGTTTCTGTGACGCGACTTCAAACCGACAAGAGCGAACAGGTCACCGGGCTTTGGTCCAATGGTCGCATTGGGACGTATCGGGGCATCCGCGAACAGACTCATAAGACCGGCTTCGGAGCGATGATCTTTGGCACCAAAACTCAGCAACATGTGCCGCTGCCGGCCGATTATGAAGGGCTGGTGATCGAGATCGCTCGCTTTTTTAAGACGCGACAATCGCCCGTTTCGGAAGACGTCATGCTGGAGATTTTCGCGTTTATCGAAGCGGCCGATGAGAGCAAGCGGCAAAACGGAGTCCCCGTGACTCTGGCGAGTGTGATTGAGAAGGCTCGCCAGGAATCCGAATGAGAATTTCCGGTTCGATCAGCATCGGTTGATGCGAGCGACATGGGTCGCCCAGTAGACTCCGTCTTGTGGTGACACTGGGAAATCCCGTCTACGGAGCGACGGGTGTAAGGTAAACCCGTCGCTCCGCCGACGGGATTCTCTTGCCCTCCAGTATTCACCACACGACTACTTTCTACCCACCATTTGTTGCGTCCTGAAACCATCATGCTCGAACTTCGCAATCCTCACAGTATTCTCGCCGCCCTGCAGGTTCGACCAAAAGCTGTGAAGCAGATTCATCTGCATTCGGACAATCCCGGTGAGGCCTGGGAACCGGTGATCGAGGCGGCTCAGAAGCATCGCATCCCGGTGCGAGTCGGTGCGGTGGATCCTCGAACAGCCAAGGCCGGCCGCGATACCGAACGTGTCGGTGCGGGTTCAGCGACGGTCGAACCACCGTCTCCGCTGCCGCTCGAAAAATTGTGGCATGTTGCGGAGGGCGAACGAGGATTGTGGTTGGCACTGGATCAGATTCAGGATCCTCAGAACCTTGGTGCGTTATTTCGCCTCGCCGGATTCTTTGGCGTCAAAGGCATCGTGCTCACTAAAGATCGTAGTGCGTCGGTCAATGCCACGGTCTGTGATGTCTCCGCCGGCGGTGCGGAGCATGTTCCGTTTGCCATCGTTGCCAATTTGGCTCAGGCCATGGAGAAAGCTCAGGAGAATCAGGTCTGGGTTCTGGGAACGTGCGAAAGAGCGGAATCATCAATCTACACCGTTCATCAAGATCGCAACTGGATGCTCGTACTGGGCAACGAAGGCACCGGACTCCGCCGACTCACACGAGATCGCTGCGACCAGCTGGTGTCGCTGCCACCTCAGGGTCCCGTGCCATCACTTAACGTCGCCACCGCCGCCGCGGCGTGCCTCGCTGTGATGATGACGCCAAGATGATCACGCTACAAAGATGATCACGCTACAAAGATGATCACGCTACAAAGATGATGACGCTACAAAGATGATGACGCTACAAAGATAAGGTGGCGTGGACAGAGTTGCCTCGGGCTCCTTGCGGAACTCCTGTGTCCGGCGTCATATCGCCGTGATAGCCGCGGATAAAAGTTTCAAGGCAGCGTCAGGTGGTTTGCCAGCCGGATCAGCAATTTCATCCGCAGAGTTGCCGATGAGATTCCTCTGATCTCCATGGTTTTGGGGTTTTCATTTGCGGGCAAAATGGGGGCAAACCAGCGATGGAGTTTTTCACGCCGCGTGAACACATCTGACCGAAAAATTGTCTGACCGAAAAATTACGCGACCGAAAAATTAATCGCACAACAATGGGATTCGTTGGCCGCAGTCTTCCTGTCATCAAATTTTTCGGTCATCAAATTTTTCGGTCGAATTCTTCCGCAGCATGGAAACGCCTTCCCGCACAAGATTCACCGTTACGGCGAAAGTTTTGTTGAAACCGGATGGAGCAGGTTATGTCTCGCCGAGAAATCTCTAAACTGTTGATTATCCACCGCAACAAAATCAACGCATCGCCCCGCCGTCGTTTTCCGCTCATCATCGAGGACTCGCATGAATCCGCTCAGTCCGCTTCCTTTGCAGTATGAGTTCAGTCGTCACGCAACGCCTCGAGCAGAGATCGACTCCGGTGCTCGGCTCGTAATCGATTCAGAAGATGCGCTTTCGGGACAGTTGCGAAAGCCCGAAGATCGTCGTGATAAAAAAGCGATGCCGTGGAGTAATCCGGTGAATGGACCGATCGTAGTTCGTGGCGCCAAACCAGGGGACGCGTTGGCGGTTCATATTGAGTCCATCGAACCGCTGATTGGGCAGTGCGCGACCTACACGGGTGCTCCCAGAATGCTGACCGAATGGCTCGGCCCGGACTGTCCGCCGGGAACCCGCATCTGTCCGATTCGCGATGGAGTTATTGAATGGAGTGACAAGGTTTCGATTCCTTACGCCCCCATGTTGGGTTGTCTGGGAACCGCACCGGACTGGGGCGTTCCTTCAACCGGCCCGGCCGGAAATCATGGCGGCAATCTGGATCTGATCGAAGTCTGCCCCGGCAACACGGTGTATTTGCCCGTCTTTGTGCCGGGCGGTTATCTGTATCTGGGTGATGCTCATGCCGCTCAGGGGCACGGAGAATTGTCAGCCACGGCTCTGGAAATGCCCGCGCGAACGACGATTCGAGTCGATCTTATTCCGGGCGCCAATCTGCCATCGCCGCGAATTGAATCGCCAACAGAGTTGATGGCCGTCGCCGTCGCGTTGCCGCTGGAAAGAGCGATCGTGGAGAGTTATGCCAAGTTGATTTTATGGCTCGAGGCGGACTACGGCTGGAACCGCTGGGAGTCGTATGACCTGCTGACACAGGTGGGGCAAATCTCGATCGGCTATTACACCACCGGAGCTGTCGCCGCGAAGGTTGCGAAGAAGTACATTTTGCGGTGACCTTCCATCATCGCCGATGATTAATAGGAAGCGATCGCCGATGATTAATAGGAAGGGATCGCCGATGATTAACAGGAAGGGATCGCCGAAGTCTAACAGGAATTGCAGCGGCGGCGTTTTCCGCCGGCGTTGATTTCCCGCTGCCCATGGTTCCGCAGATCGCGATCACCCACGTCAGGATTCGGTCAGCTCGAGATAAGGATCGAGCCCCATGTTCTCATACTGTTCCAGCCGATGGCGTTCCTGCTTCAGCAAATGCTTGCGTTGCTTACGGTGAGTTTTCTCAAGGAACCTTTGCACACGTTGAAAGTAACGCAGCCATGATCGACCGAGTTCACCTTCGCGATTTGCCATGGCCATGCGTTTTTTGCGTTGAATTTCTTTCGGTTCGCGGCACCGCAGGAGTTCATCTTCGAGTGAGAGAAAGAATTGATAGCTGCCGGGATCGCCCTGACGTGCGGATCGCCCGACGAGCTGACGATCGATACGTTTAGAGCTGTGCATTTCGGTCGCGATCACATGCAGACCGCCGGCTTTGCGAACTTCTTCTTCGAGGATAATGTCGGTTCCGCGGCCTGCCATGTTGGTGGCGATCGTGACGTTACCGGGACCACCAGCGGCCGACACGATCTCGGCTTCCTGTTCGTGGTATTTGGCATTCAAAATCTGATGCGGAATCCGCTTATCCTTCAGCAACAGTCCAAGTGCCTCGGAGGCATCGACGGACGGTGTTCCCACCAGAATAGAGCGACCGGCTTTGATCAAAGTCTGAATTGCGTCCACGATTGCATCACATTTGGCTTCCTGCGTTTTGAAGACACGGAAAGGCAGAGCTTTGCGAATACAGTTTTTGTTCGTCGGGATTTTTGTCACCTTCAGGCGATATGTTTTTCGCAGTTCGCCTCCAGCGAGAACTCCGGTTCCGGTCATTCCCGCAAGATGGTTGTACTGCCGGAAGAAACTTTGGACCGTGATGCGCGCGGCCTCACCGGTTGCCGCTGTGATCGGGACCAGTTCTTTGGCCTCAATCGCCTGATGAAGCCCGTCCTGCCATTTGCGGCCATCCATAACTCGGCCGGTGCCTTCGTCGACGATCACGATCTTGTTCTCGACAAGAACATAGTCGCGGTCACGTTCGAAAGCGTGTTTGGCTGTCAGAGCTTTCTCAACCTGGCTGTAGATGCGTTCGGTGTCCATGGAGCTTAGCAGCGACGGTTTCGACATCAGCACGACTTTTCGACAACCGGTGTCGGTCAACCATGCGGTGCGACGTTCTGGTTCGTACATGTAGTCTGTACGAGGCTCAAGCTGGAACGTTGCACGGTTGCTCCAGCGGAACAGGTTTACGGTGGAGGGATCGTTGGGTTGAGTCAGCCCGATGATCAGAGGCGTGCGAGCTTCATCGATCAGAATACTGTCGGCTTCGTCAATCAAAGCAAAATGGTGACCTCGTTGAACTGGTTCTTCACCGCCCTGCAATGTGCGAATGTAGCGGCGAATCTGGTTTCCACCGTCATCCTGACTGGCTCCTTTGCGGAGTCTGTCGCGGAGAAAGTCGAACCCCATTTCTTTACTGGTGCCATACGTGATATCTGCGGCGTAGTTTCTTCGGCGTTCGTCGGGTTCCATGCTCTCCAGGATCGTTCCAACAGTCAGGCCGAGACGGACGTGGACCGGGCCCATTTGTTCGGCATCGCGTTTGGCCAGATAGTCGTTAACCGTCACGACGTGACATCCTTGCCCGGGTAGAGCACGCAGGAATGACGTCATTGTGGCCGTCAGGGTTTTCCCTTCGCCGGTCTGCATTTCTGCGATATGGCCCTCGAACATCGCGATGGCCCCCATGATCTGCACGGGAAAATGCTGCATTCGCAAAGCCCGACGAGAGGACTCGCGAACCAGGGCATAAGCGTCCGGCATCAGGTTTTCGAGCGAAGTCCCGGCGCGCGCATCCCAGCGGATCTTGCGACCTCGAGTCAGCAATTCCTCATCCGTCAGCTCCGTCAGGCCTTCACTCAGCTTGATGATGTGATTTGCGAGCGATCGCCACCGAGACAGGCGAGTCGCGGAGGGAATGAATCCGGATTTGAAAGCGTGGAAAAGCGAGCTGGCGATTTTCATTGATCAAACCCTGGGGACCATAAATCAACAGCGTGAGTAACCGAAGCCTGAGTTCATCGCGACAAGCGTCAACGAAGACAACATGCCGCGGAATAACCTGCCACGTAAAAATAAGAAGTGCAGAGGTATAAGATTCCAACCACAGAAAAAGCTCACAACGGTCATCGTCCCGTGATTTCGGTCTGCATCAAGAAGCTCGTGTCGTGGGTCGCAAATTCGTGCGTTTAACCCCAATACCGTTCAATGAAGCAAAGTAGTAGGCACATTCCATGTGCCGCAACCCTCAAAAAGCAAGGCTTTTTGA
>CAMAXD010000309.1 GCA_945861975.1 Candidatus Kuenenia stuttgartensis
TGGGCCTCAAGGCGGAAAATCATTTCGCCCACACAGAGATCGTATTGCCGTTTCAGACAGTGACAATTGGCCTAAACGAGGATTTCGTTCACAACGTGCCCATGCACATCGGTCAGACTGACATCGCGGCCACCAAACCGGAACGTCAGTTTCTTATGGTCAATTCCCAACTGATGCATGACCGTTGCGTGAATGTCCTGAATCATCAAAGGATGTTCGACAACAGAATTCCCAAATTCGTCGGTCTGGCCATAGGCCATTCCGCCTTTGAATCCGCCACCCGCAAGGAAAATGCTGTAGCCATTCACATGATGATCTCGACCAGCCGTTTCAGAAATGGCTGGCGTGTGTGGCGTGCGTCCCATTTCTCCGGCCCAGATCACAATTGTGTCGTCCAGCAGGCCGCGCTGCTTCAAATCATAGATCAAAGCTGCCACTGACTGATCGGTGATCATGGCATTCTCGGCATGATGCAGCTTCAGATTGCCATGCTGATCCCAGGGGGAGTTGTTGGCATGAGTCAGAGGACACGTGATCTCGACAAAGCGAACTCCCGCCTCCACAAGACGTCTTGCACGCAGGCACTGCAGAGAATAATACTTCTGGTAATCGTTGGAGCTGTCCAGTCCATAAAGTTTTCGAGTCGCCTCGGTTTCGCCTGAAACGTCGGCCACTTCCGGAACAGCCGTCTGCATGCGAAAAGCTGTTTCGTAGTTTTTCACGGCCGCGTCGATTAACTGCCGTTCCGGTGTTTCTGTCGCGAAAGTTCCGTCCTGCTCTTTCAGCAATCTCAGCTTGCGACGTTGCTTCTCCAGCGAGTCACCAGGCTGAATATTATCGACGGTTGCCCCTTTGGCTCGCAGGAGTGTTGCGGAGTTCGTTGCCGGCAAGAAGGCACTGGAGAAGTTTTCAAAGCCTCCGTTCGGAATCCAGTCATTGTTCAGGAGGACATAGCCTGGCAGATTTTGATTCTCAGTCCCGAGTCCATAACTAATCCACGACCCGAAACTCGGAGCCAGTCCTGTGACTCGTCCTGTATGCAACAGAAGATTCTGTTGACCGTGCAATGGCTGTTTGCCCACAAGTGATCGCACAACACATAGATCATCAGCGAGGCTTGCAGCGTGAGGCAGCAAATCGCTGACCCACAGCCCACTTTGACCTCGTTGAGCAAACTTCCACGGACTACCAAACCAGACTCGGCCGGCACTGCTTTGTGACAGCTTTGAAACCTGAGAATCGCCGATCGGCTTTCCCTGCTGCTTCATGAGCTCAGGTTTATAGTCAAACGTATCGACATGACTCGGCCCGCCATCCATGAAGCACAGAATGACATGTTTTGCACGAGGCGTTCGCACTGCTCCCGGCGTCGCGATACTTCCCGCGTTCGCATCGGATAACAATCCCGCCAGCGCGAGCAAACCAAAACCATTTGAGGACGCAGCAAGCATTTCACGTCGTGAGTAAGAACTTTGCATCACGCATGTCCTTCATCTGGCGGGCGAACATCTGACGAGGAGCCAACTCAAAACGCCCCTTCATTGCACAAGATACTCTGCATGTTTTACGCGGAATCCCGCGCCAGTGCCAGTCGGGCACTTTTGTAGGTCCTACCTGCCGGGGATGACTTCGCGCCCTGCCGCGATTTGTGTGCACGTCATTGAATGAACGTCATTGAATGAACGGGGCCGAAGATCCTTCCGCCAATTGCGAACGGGGTTGGCTATGCGACGAAAATCCTTTCCGACAGAAAGGATCTACTTAACAACCATCCGCGATTACAGCGGATGAGCTTAAAAAAAAGAACCCAGCATCCGTTTAAGGACGCTGGGTTCGTGGAAAGTTACGTCACACTACGTTGACCAAATCAGGCAGGAGTCGAAGTCGCTTCGGCTTCAGCAACCGGTGCTTCATCAACACCGCCGTTGAATTCGAGCTGCTTCTGATCGCCCACTTCCTTAATGCTTACGTGAATGGCATTCTGGCCATCGAAGGTGCCTCGCAGAAGTTCTTCTGAGAGTGGGTCTTCAATGAATCGCTCGACACTGCGACGCAGCGGACGAGCACCGTAATCCAGCCCGTCGTCCACTTCGCCCTTGTCGATGATAAAGCCACGGGCTTCATCGCTGAGCACCAGACGCTTGCCGCGTTCTTTCAGGCGATCGTAAACCTTGGCCAGTTCGATATCGACAATGTTCATCAGCTCGTTGCGAGTCAACTTACGGAAGACCACAACTTCGTCGAGACGGCCGAGGAATTCTGGTTTGAACTGACGTTGCAGTTCGTGCATCAGATTTGTCTTCATATCATCGTAAGACTTCTCCTGATCGCGATCACGGAGCGTATGAAGCCCCATGCTGCCGCCGTGAGCCATTTTGCTGGCACCGGCGTTCGTGGTCAGGATCAGAATCACGTTCTTGAAGCTGACTCGACGACCAAAGCTGTCAGTCAGATGGCCTTCTTCCATGATCTGCAACAGCATGTTGAAGACGTCCGGATGAGCTTTTTCGATTTCGTCCAGCAGTACGACCGCATAAGGACGACGACGAATCTTCTCGGTCAGCTGACCGCCTTCTTCGAATCCGACATAACCCGGAGGCGCACCGATCAGACGGCTGACGTTGTGCTTCTCCATGTACTCGGACATGTCGATCTGAATCAGCGCATCCTGGTCGCCGAACATGAATTCAGCGAGAGTCTTCGCCAACAGAGTCTTGCCCACACCGGTTGGACCGGAGAACAGGAAGACACCGGTGGGACGCTTTGGATCTTTCAAGCCGCTGCGACTACGACGAACCGCCTTGCAGACCTGGGTAATTGCCTGGTCCTGACTGACTACACGTTTGTGCAGTTCAGCTTCCATCTGCAACAGACGGACAGCATCTTCGCTGGACAGACGAGTCAGCGGGATGCCTGTCATTTTGGCGACAACTTCCGCCACGACTTCGGCGTCAACAACACCATCGGTCTGGCGAGATTTTTCACGCCATTCTTCTGTTAGCTGATCCTTCTTCTTGCGAAGTTTATCAGCCTGATCACGGAATGAAGCGGCCTTTTCAAACTTCTGTTCGGCAACAGCTTCTTCTTTTGCCGTGTTCAGCCGCTGAATTTCTTCTTCCAGTTCCTTCAGGTCCGGTGGACGAACCATAGACTTGAGGCGAACTCGAGCCCCCGCTTCGTCAATGATGTCGATGGCCTTGTCTGGCAGGCAACGTGCGGTGATATAACGGTTAGACATTTCTACCGCTGTTTCCAAAGCATCGTCAGTGATCTGAACACGGTGGTGTTCTTCATAACGATCCCTCAGGCCTCTCAGGATTTCAACGGCCTGTTTCGCAGACGGTGGTTCAACCATCACGGTCTGGAAGCGTCGCTCCAAAGCCGCGTCTTTTTCGATGTACTTGCGATACTCGTCGAGCGTTGTGGCACCGATACACTGAATTTCACCACGGCTCAGGGCTGGCTTCAGCACGTTAGACGCATCAATCGCGCCTTCAGCACCGCCCGCGCCTACCAGAGTATGCAATTCGTCAATAAACAGAATCGTGTTCTTGGCACGACGAACTTCGTTCATCACCGCTTTAATACGTTCTTCGAACTGGCCACGATACTTAGTACCAGCCACCATCATGGCCAGGTCAAGCACGATGATTCGACGGTCAGCCAGAATGTCTGGCACTGCATTGTCAACGACCATCTGAGCAAAGCCTTCGACGATCGCAGTTTTACCAACCCCGGCTTCCCCGAGAAGAACCGGATTGTTCTTCTGGCGTCGGCACAGGATCTGGATGACTCGTTCAATTTCGGCTTCTCGACCAATGACCGGGTCGAGTTTCTTCTGCTTGGCGAGTTCGGTCAGGTCACGACCAAAACTGTCCAGGGCTGGCGTCTTACTGCGGCTTGCACCTTTGGCGGCAGCACCACCACCAGTTCCGGCCGTGGCTCCGCCACCACCGCGTTCTTCTGAACCCGGCTCGGCAGACTCCATACCATGCCCCAGCAGGTTCAGGACTTCGTCGCGAACATCTTCCAGCTTCATGCCGAGGTTCATGAGAACCTGAGCAGCGACGCCTTCCTGTTCGCGCAGCAATCCGAGCAGCAAATGCTCGGTACCGACGTAGTTATGGTTGAGGTTTCGAGCCTCATCCATCGCGTATTCAATGACTTTCTTCGCACGAGGCGTCTGAGGGAGTTTGCCCATCGTGACCATATCTGGTCCGGTCTGGACAATCTTCTCGACTTCGATGCGGATTTTTCGAAGATCGACGTCAAGGTTCTTCAGCACGTTGGCGGCGACGCCCGAGCCTTCTTTGACGAGACCAAGCAGGATGTGTTCCGTGCCAATATATTCGTGATTGAATCGCTGAGCTTCCTGATTAGCCAGCTGCATCACTTTACGAGCACGATCTGTGAAGCGTTCGTACATTCGACTTCCTCGTTTTCGAATCTTCCTGAAGTCCCAAAAGCAGTTCGCTCTCAGGAACAAATTGTTCCGCGACTCACCGAGTCAGCAACATATCCGTTTAATGACATGGATGCTCCCCTGCGGGGCTTACACCCTCGATCCAGGTTGGCTGACAGTCTCCGATGAAACCCGGAGACCAACTCCCTGAACTCTAGCGCCGAAACGAACGCATTTGACGAAATTCTGCAGAAGTTTGGTTATTGCAACGCCTGACGTGTCCGAAAAGTCTGAGCGTTCCAGCCTGCTGGCAAACACTTGCCCCTGAAAACCCGCACTACTGTGACAGTCAGAATCGTGGCAATTGCCTCAACCACAAAACCCCTTACAACCTACGCCGCCACATTGACATTCGTTTGTTCAGAAGTGACAACATCAAATGGCAGAGCGAATTGCATGCCGGATTCTAGGGGGCATTGTACAACGGGACAAGACAAGGGATCTGCCGATTCGAAACATCGAGATCTTCGGAGCCCCCTTTTTTTTGGCAACCGCAAATTTTTGGCAACCGCAACCACAACCGCAACCACAACCACAACCACAACCACAAATGGCTATGGCTATGGCTATAGCTATGGCCGGCTTTTGGGGTGATGCTGAACCGGTTGAACAGCTTCCTGTCTATGGGCGATCTGGGGTGTTGATTTAATCGTATTAAACGCAATACCGTTCAAAAAGTAGCAGGCAGACTCCGTGTGCCGTCCGCTGAGTTTTCAAAAAGCCTTGCTTTTTGAGGGTTGCGGCACATGGAATGTGCCTACTACTTTGCTTCATTGAACGGTATTGGTAGTAAACGGCAAGCCGCAGGCGTCGTTTCCCGATTTCGCCTACGCTTGTGGCACGCCGTTCGAAAAAACGCGGAATTCGCTCTAATCAATGGCCGCTATCGCTGCACGCCACGCATCCCAAGGATATGGCTGGTTGATTTGATGGCCTTGCGGGTTGTGGCGCTGGCTTCAGTCGGCATTCGAGTTCGAATACGGACCAGCAACGCCGACTGAAGTGGGCGGTACGATCTGAATTTCTCCGACCGGACACGACGATCCCTATCACTTCCGACTATGATGCGAGTTGGTCCAGTGACATTCTTGTGGTCCGCCGTTATCGAACTGAACGCCGTTGAGAGGAACGCCTTCGTGATCATTACAGGAATTGATGTGTGTCCGTTGACGGGAGCAACTGTCGACGGTGGTTGGCCGCAGGGGCATGAGCCTCAGGCGAATTTGCATACGCTGGTTATTGTCCACACGGACTCAAAGCATGTCGGCTTTGGCAGTTGCTTCACGTCCGGCAAACTGATTGTCGGAGCTGTCGAATTGCTGTGGCCGCTGCTGAAGGGCGAGCTGTCGATTGAACCAGAACGCGTGTCCGAAAAATTACACCAGTCGACATTCTGGCAGGGGCGCGGCGGTTCGGTGACGCATGCCATCAGCGGCATCGACATCGCCTTGTGGGACTTGATGGGAAAGGCCTGTGGGCAACCGGTTTCTCGGTTGCTGGGTGGCAATTATCGCGATCGCATCAAGCCCTATGGTTCCATTCTGTTTGATGAACCAGAGGCACTGGCAAAGACTCTGGAGAGCGTTGTCGCTCGCGGTTTCAAAGCCATCAAAATGGGCTGGCGTCCGTTCGGTCGACGTGATCGAGCTTTCGATGAACTCCTTGTTCAAACCGCGCGGGATACCGTTGGCGATAATGTTGAGCTCATGGTCGACGCCGGCGGTAGCGAACAGTTCTGGCCGCACGGAACGAACTGGGCACGCAACACGGCGATGATGCTGGCGGATTACGACATTACCTGGTTTGAGGAAGCTCTGCCGCCAGACGATATCAACGGCTTTGTCGAGTTAACTCGTGTGTCACCGGTCCCGATTTCTGGAGGCGAAGTGCTGACTCGACGCCAATCTTTCCAGCCGTGGCTGGAGCGTCATGCTGTCGACATTATTCAGCCGGACGTGACCAAGAACGGTGGTCTCAGTGAATTCCGCCGCATCGCTCAGTTGGCTCAGGATCACAATGTTCAGGTGGTTCCTCACGGCTGGAACACGGCCATTGGCCTTGCGGCTGACCTGCAGATTTCCGCGTTTCTACCTGTCGCTCGTTACGTCGAGTACCTGACACCGTGTGCTTACATTGACGAACTTCCCGCCGATCCTTTTGTGATTGACAGCGAAGGATTCCTCAAAATCCCGACTCGACCGGGATTAGGCATCGACATCGATCCTGCTCGATTGAAGCGTTTCTGTCCGGACAGAATTGAGTTTCGTTAAGGCGAGCTCAGGGGGATGTTGGAGTGCTGTTGTTCTCATCGTAACCCGAAGCGTCAGCGAGGGATCTCGTTGGCATGTGGCTCACGACTTAAAAGCTCAGTCCTTTCTCTCACTGACGTTTCGGGTTGTGAAAACTGAGGCCATCAAAACTCCGCGGAAGCATTCGGTCCGTTTCAGCTCTCTCCTATCATTCACAGCGAATTGAAAAACATATGTCAGGTGATGATTCAACCGACGGACACGCCAGTACAGACGCTCCTGTTGGGAAGGCGATAGCCACAGGGGTCTGTCTTGTGTTTGGGTTCGCGGGCTATTTGTTGAGCCGCTACGGGACAGATCAGGCTGCCACCTGGTCGATCGCGGCCTGTGTCGTCGCCTATCTCTCCGGCGGCAGTGGCCCAACGATCAGTGCCATCGCATCTTTGAAGAATCGTCAGCCCACGGTCGATCTGCTGATGATCCTGGCGGCTCTTGGGGCCGCCGCGATCGGCGAATGGATGGAAGGCGTCGTGCTGCTGTTCCTGTTTTCGCTCAGCGGTACTCTGGAAGAGTTTGC
>CAMAXD010000310.1 GCA_945861975.1 Candidatus Kuenenia stuttgartensis
CCCGCTACTCTCAACACACACCACTCACAGTATCAATTGAGGCCGGGGGTTCGCGAGTTGTATTCGTCAGATCATTACCTCAATCGTCGTCGTTCACGAAACAGCGGGAGAGCGATACTGAAGCAGCTCCGCTTAAGAGATGACTCAGCTCCATTATTGAGCTGCCAGAATACCCAATTGTTCTCCGGTGACCGGATTCAGTCGCTGCACTTCGGTAAGCTTCCAGGTGTTTCCACGGTTGACCCAGCGGGTCTTCCAGCGAGTCGACGCGTGGTACGGAGTGTTGGCCTGCCTGACGGTCATGGTTCCATTGGCTCGAAGTTCCGCATCGGCTGCCTGTCCATCGTCTGAAACCGTAATCTTAAGGTCCTGCAGGTGAAATCCTTTGTCGAGGATCACGAGTTTCAGTCCTTGTTCTGCAGTTTCGCGAAGCTTTAGTGAACCATCATCAATATGTTCGCCGATCGCCGACAGGTTCTCAGACTTAAAATTATCCAGCAGGCTTCCCAGTCGGCCTTCGACATGTTCCGCAGGTGTCACGATCCATGCCTCCAGAAAATACAGTCCGACTGCCATTCCCACAAACGCCACGGCAAGCATGCGCGTCCGGCTTTCTGCCAGAATGAGTAACACAGCGGCGACTCCGGACAGAATCATGATCAGTGGCCACGGGTTTTCAGTAATCCAGGACATACAGACCTCCCGAAGTTTCGTTGAGCCCAATTGAGCTATCGCGTTGGACGAAGACGCCGTACAAACAAGACCGTCTCACGTTCAATTTCGTCTGGCGATTTCCCGAACGCCTCCTGAAATTCCGCAACTCGCTCCTCCGGCGATACTCTCTGTAACGGTTTTCGCTGAGAAATCTTCGTCAGATATTTCTGCATGCCGTCCTTTTGCTGGCGAAATAAGTAGCTGGTCAGTCCCCAGCTTTCCGCATAAGCAGTCGGCATCGTATCGGCGTTCAAGAAGGCATTGTCGACCGACAGAAGATCCCGTAATGGAATCTCGGTCGCGCCGTTTTCCGAATGCCGAACGAATACCGGGTGATGGCGACCACTCACCAAGCCGGGCCGTGTCCAGAGATTTGAGGATCGAGGCGCGATTGGTTCGAAATACAGAGCCAACCCTTCCGACAGCCAGACGGGATTATCAGCCATCCGGATTTGCAGCCCCGTATTAAAGGCCAGCTGATGAATGGCTTCATGGACCATTGTGGCCACCTGTAGCGGCTGATCTGCCAGTCGCTTTCGAATGGCTGTTGAAGAACGCAGACTGCGATCACGAGTTAGATCCATCAGCAGCATCTGGTTGTCACGCAGCGAGTAATACCCCGGAGTATCCTCGAACGATGTTTCAGGGTGGTGAGCTGCGGCGAATTCTTTGAACTCAGCGTCTGACTGTAGAATAATGACCGGTAACTTTGCTGCCGGTTGACGAACGGCGATCTCCTTTTCGTCCATAAAACGGAAATACTGGTCAAAGACCTGCTCCAGGAGCTTGCCGACAAACCCAGAATACTCCTCGGCTGAGTTCGAGCAGATGACATAATGATCCGTCTGATGGATCTCAAAACCGCCCTGAACCTGCGACAACAGCTCATTCCCCAGTTCATCATTCGTCATTGCCGAAAATGGCACATTCGAAGGCGTCTTTGATTCAATCACCGCGGGAGTCAATTGCCGGATTCGGCCATTACGTTCCTCCAGCAACACGCCACCGTCCTGAGCCTCAATCAGGATACGGCCCGATATTTCCACGGGCATGTCAGGCGTACCAGACGTTTTTATCACCACCGTGGTCAAAGTTTCGGAACTCGCAGATTCATCTGCAAGTCCCAGTCTACACAAGCAAAAGAGCAAGCCCACGATTTGCAAAGCGGTGCCTGCCAGACTCGCCACGTGTGTTAATAGTGCAGTGGCACGACAAGTCCGCCTGCAGCTGATGCCTGCATGAGGTTTACTCGAACTATCCTGTCGTGCCACCATGCTTCGCTCTCGCGTCCGTCGTGGAGATGTCTTCCGGTCTTCAATTCTTCCTGCAACGGACTTTACCAGTGACACAGAATTCCTGAAAAACCAAACCCGAACTTCATTCAAGAGATTTGCCTTTTCGCGAATTGCTGACCACGCGACCGCTTTCAGGGTGAAGATCCATTCTCGACCAAAAACCAGCCACCGAGATCGATACGGAATGGAAAACAGGGTTCGTGCCGGACGGACGATGCTGACTGCAACCAGTGAGAAAGAGATCTCTGCAGCTCACGAGCTTCGGAAAGAGCAACAACTGATACGGGGCAATGCCGACGATGCAAAGACCAAAGCCGCAGCCCCGAGTAAGCCAGTCTGGCCGCAAGCAGAAGAGATCTGCGACGGGATGAATTGGTTTTCACTTGCCGGGATTCTGTAGATCGAACAACAAAATCGGCAGACAGCCTCTTCATTCCTGCCGACGGATAGGTACAATGACCGCTGTTGATGAGTGCCGGACTGACCGGCGAAAACCGGGGGCGATCGGATTTGACTGGGTTTTCGTCAATCAGGGTGGCGTGCCGAGGTTGATCAGCTGGCCTCGTAAAAAGCCGATCACCAATAACTGCAAAACCGCAGTTCTCTCTCGCAGCTTAGAAATAAGCTACGCTGACCTAAGGATCCCCGCCTAAGGAGCCGACCGTCAGTTGCAAATTTGGGCTGGCATCAGTTCAACCGTCCGTTACGGCTGATGTGAGATTTGTGATGGACTGGTGCGGGATGGTCTTGTTCGCTGAACCTCTCCCGCACGACTTAATCAACGAACTACGCACGTAGAGGCTTTGGTTGTGGGACAACAGGACGGGGGTTCAATTCCCCCCGCCTCCATGAGTCGTCAGGTGAGTCACCTGACGACTCTTTTTGTTTGTCTGTGTCACAAAGTGACGAACAGCAAGGCTTTGCGTCGACGCCAACTTCATCGTTGTGTTGCCGCTCCATGACAGGCAAAGTCAGCGTTTGCCCCTCAAAGTCGCCCGGAATGCTGACAATGTGCTGACAAGGGTTCGGCAGATTCGCAACCGCCTTCGCCTGGTCATGAATGCCGATATGGGTGTACCGCATGGTCATGTTGACGTCGGAATGCCTTGCCAGTTCTTTGGCTTCTGGCAATGTGGCACCGTTCCTCAACAGTCCAGTGATGAAACTGTGCCGTCCGGCGGCATGAAAGTCTGCGACACCTTCTGGCGTGATATAGGGAATCCCGGCCTGCTCAAGATCCTTTTGGACCATCAGCCAAGTTCTTCGCTTTGCCAGTTTTGGAAACAAAAACGCATCTGGCGCGAGTTCTTTGAGCCAGTCTCGCAGCATGGGGACCAACTCCGGATGTAGCGGCAAAACGTCCAGTTTTCGATGCTTAGAGTTTCGAGCCTCGATCGTTACTGTGGCCGGTGTTCCATCCAGGTTGAAACTCCTCGAAGTCAGACTGGCAATTTCTCCGCGTCTCAGACCGGTCATAAATGAGAGCGTGTAGATCATCGCTCTTTGTGTTCCACTGTAACACTGGATTGACTCGTTGCTTGTTTCAGCAGCCGTGAGCAGTTTGGAAAACTCTTCGGTACCGAGGGCGCGTCGCTTTCGACGGACATCAGTCTGGCAATTGCGACGGTGCAATCCAGTCACGGGATTTGATGCCAGTCGCTTCTTCAAACAGAGCCATGTACAGAATTGTTCAAACGCCTGCACGTAGTGATTGTACGTTCGATGTCCAAGGTCTTCCTCGTCAGAAAGTTCTCCCAGTACGCACTCCACCGCATCGGCCGAAATGTCCCCAAGCTTTTTGAAGCCGCAACCTTCCACGACGCGCCGTATCCTGCCCATCGTGCGTTTCACATGATCGGCCGTATTCTTTCGCCGAACGAGACTACTCTCGAAGTCCTGCAAGTGGGCTTCGATTCCCGATCTTTTCTGAGTCGCAAGTTCCTCCTGCGCAGGGTCGATCAGTCCGGTCCTTCGTTGATGTGCTTCCTGTTCAAGATTGGAGGCCAGTTGCTCTGTCTTCGACTTATCCGTGAAACCCTTCTGAGTCTTCCGCTTGCCATTGTGATCGAAGTACATGATGTACCATGGCGCGTGCTTCTTTTTCTTGTCGCGTCCCAATTTGAAGATCGATGCCATTGCCTACTTCCCCTTTCGCTCGATGACTGGGATTGGGCAACCTGCTTCCACCCAATCAATGACTTCCTGACGTCTCCAACGAACGTTCTTTCCGATCTTGATGGGTTCGATCATCTCTCCGCTGCTCAGCCGACGCCATACGGATCGAGGGGAGATGTCCAACAGCTCAGCGACGGATTCGACTGAAATCAGCAATGGGAGCGTTGCTGCTGTTTGAATTGTCTGTGATACTTCCATTGGTTTACCTTTGTATCTATCCAGTTAGAGATTAGAATCAGATAACTATTTACCCCGCGAACGTCTGCACTTACTTCGCCGGTGGGTCTCATGTAGACCATGGGGCAGATTGCAAATGCCAGGAGTGCCATTGCCCGTCTTGGCGCCCAAATATACCGCAACTTTTTATGTTGTTTGGCTTCTTGGGGTCTGAGCAGCGGCTAAATCGAGGGGGTGCGCCGATCGTGGTGGCGGCTTGCGGGCGCTGGAGCGATTTTGCGATTTTTTTATTTTTCCGGTCGTCGAGCGGTTTGAGTTACGGCATCACAGCATAGCAGAGCTAACTTCAGTCGCATTGAAAGTGGTCATGCTGGAGAATTCAAAGGCAGCTGTCTGCAGGCTACGAATCGGCCTTTGTGCCGTTCAGTTGCTCACAGAACGTTCTCAGGGAATCTATGAACTTTTCACCGTCCACTAATAACTGTTTCGCCGCAAGGCTCAGCGGTCCGGGATCAACTTCTCGTTGCTGTTTGACCAGCTGTCCGTCGAGTCCAGAAAATCTGAATCCGGGCCGCACGCGATACGATCGACAGGCTTCGTCAAAGAACCAGGGAACTCCTGCCATCGAAAGGGTTTGCAGAAGTCGGTAGACCGTTCTCTTCGAGCAGCCAAGTTCAGCCGCGAGAGTATTGGCGTCCCAGCGGCCTTTGCCCATGATCAGATGCAGCATCTGGAGCAGGCGCCCCAGCCTCTCACATTGGCGGACACGCCGATCTGCATCTGTTCGTTGTTTCTTGGCCATACCCCGTCCACGCCCCACGTCGTCAATTTCTTTATGAGAGTAAGACCAGAACGATAGTTCAGGGTGATGCCACCTCTGGGTCACTCTGATGCCCCACAGTTGACACCGTTGCCATCGTCATTGCTTCACGCAGCAGCGTTGACTGAGTGTGCCCCACCGTTGGCACCAAGACTTGCTTCAATGGCGGAAGGCAACAACGTACGTGTCCTATTGGAATGGGGGTATCCTTGAGCTTTCGCATCTGGCTGGAACAACTTCGTGATGTACGTGGTGCGAGGCCTCTGTGGCCAGTGCTTCTGGGAGCGGCTTTGGATGCCGAGTTTCAGCGTCAAAGGCAAATCGACGATGGTTACAAAGGTGAAGTTTTTAAGAACCGAGATAAGCATTTGCTGGATGACGGGGAACGTGAAGAACGCCTTGTCGCTCGTCTTTATCGATCAGCGCTGGACAGTGACGGTTGCGTACAACTTAAAGGCGAAAGTATCTGGTTACTCGGTTTTCAGTGGCCCACGCAGGGCAGTGCCAGTGAAAAGAGTCGTCGCGCGGATTTGGTCGGAATAACATCCAGCGGTGGCTTGGTTGTATTCGAGGCAAAACGTTCGAACGGCGATCCGCCTTTAATTGCGATTGCCGAAGGCCTTGACTATCTCAGCTGTTTGATGAGGCTGCAGAACTTCGACAAGATTGTGGCAGGATTTCAGAAGTGGAAAGGCACACGCAGTTTTCCAATACCGAAGGACTTTGAAGAAACTGTCCCGAACGCTGGGGTCCGTCCATCGTTGGTCGTGCTGGCGCCGGAGGCGTACTTCCAGGGGCGACACGCCAGAGGCATTCGTGGCAAAGATTGGCCGCATCTTGCAGCAGTCGGAGATTCGATAATTCCCTCAGTTCGGCTCGCGTTTGCCGCCACGGACTTTAAATCGACACGGCTCTGGAATCCGCAAAAACCAACTGAATGATGATGAGAGATTCGCTTTCGGCCAGCATTCAGACATTCGACGACAAGCTCGCGTGCATTTCCGGTTCGAAGTGCGTAATGGCTTCATGGACGGGGCATTTGAGTCTCAAAAGACGGTTGGGTCAAAGACGATCACGTGCTGTCGTCGTTCAAGATTCAGAAGACATCCAGCATTGCCGCAGAGAATCAGGCCAGCAGCGTAGTTCTTGATTTTATCAAGCAACGGCACCCATTTCTTATGACGTCCAAGGATGGCCAGCATTTCCTTTTGCTTGCAGTTGCCAATGACGAGGACAGGTTTCTTTAACAAAGCGGCAGGTCCGTTAGTCGGGACACCAGTCAAACGTGCTGTAAGTCCAAGCCGCCTCTTCAGGCAGACGACTTGCTCATAGTCTTCCTGAATTTCGGCTCGCTGCTGTTCGATCCAAAGGCAGGCCCGTTGCAGTTGCTGCACGACTTCAGGTATCTGGTTATCCCCCGCCTCAAGTCGTGCATCGTGGATCCCTTTGACTTCTACCAAGGCAAGGCAATTCAGATGCGTGTCGAAGTGGCAAATGTCTATCGTGTAAGAAACGGTCTGGCCTGAACTTTGAAACCTGATTTCCCGGTCCAGGATGACGTTCTGATGCCGACGCACAATTTCATGAACAATGGAGCTTTCGAGATTATGGCTGACAGATCTCATCGCTCGTTTGTACTCAGAAAGTACCGTTGGAGTACCGAAGCCAATCGCCATGGGGGCTGCACTCTGTGGAAAAGAGAATCCGCCAGCTCCGAGTTGCAGAGTGACGAAGCCTGATTTGTCCGGTGGATTGGCTGGGAGGTACCTGAAGTGCATTTGCCCAACAACCTGACCATCCTGAATTCGCAGATCACGGATCAGGGCTGCTCCTCGGTAATAGATGGTCATGGAACCATTTCGAATCGCCGGGTAAAGCTCGGGATCTCCGGAGACATTCTGGAAGAACTCCCGAAACTCAGCATTGCTGAAAAATTCATCGGGCAGACTGCGAGGCATGAAACGATCCTTCGAGGGCGTGGACGATAATGGCTGCTCAGTGACAAGGTTCCCAATCCGTCCTGCTGAATGCTGCGAGTGGCCTT
>CAMAXD010000311.1 GCA_945861975.1 Candidatus Kuenenia stuttgartensis
ACCGCTTTACCGACGCTGTCACTCGGCGAGTTCTGAAGTCGGTGGGACCGAGTGAAACGGTTTCCAAGTTGCAGGGAATGCTGAACTGGTACCGTGACCAGCCGCCTCTGCAGCCTGGTCGCGATTCTCGTCGGGCCGCCTGACAAAGGTATGGCCCTCTACTCAACGGAACCGGGTGGTTCGAGCTTTGAGATTGCTCATGCTGTTTGCTTGCCAGGAGTGGTGAGCGCCGTGTGAGGGTGATTCGGATGTGAGGGTGATTCTGAGTGACAATTTACCTATCGCATTCTGCGATACCTCAGTCGCATGATTCTCTGACATCTCAATACGGCGCAGGGATTGGAACACAATCCTGATCGGGGCTATCATCTACACGCAGAATTCTGGCACCCAGCGAGTTTAGCTTGCTGTCAAACAGTTGGTAGCCTCGATAGAGATGATAAACGCGACGAATCTCGGTAACGCCTTTGGCGGCGATCCCCGCCAATACCAGCGCGGCGCTGGCTCGCAGGTCCGACGCCATCACCGGCGCTGCAGAGAGAGACGGCACACCTCGGATAATGGCCGATTTTCCTCGCACATCAATGTCGGCGCCCATTCGAATCAATTCGGCCGCGTGCATGAATCGTTCGGGAAACACGTTGTCGGTGACGCGACTCTCGCCCGGTACAAGGGTCAGCAGAGCCATCAGTTGGGCCTGCACATCAGTGGGAAATCCTGGATACGGATTGATGTCGGCCACTATAGGGACCAGTTGTCCTGCGGCGGAAACGTGAAGCCCATCAGGTGATTGTTTCAAAATGACGCCAATCTCTCGCAGGATGTCCAGAACCGACTGCATGTGTTCTGTGGGAGCATTCTCAATCAGGATGCTGCCACCGGTGATGGCCGCTGCGATGGCCAGCGTAGCGGCTTCGATGCGATCGGCAATAATTGTGTGATGCACAGGACCGAGTTGTTCGACACCCTGGATTTCAATGACAGAAGTCCCCTGCCCTTCGATCTTCGCGCCCGCAGAATTCAGAAAGCGTGCAAGGTCCGCGACTTCCGGCTCACGAGCAGCATTGCGAATGACGGTCGTTCCTTGAGCCAGCGCTGCGGCAACCATGACATTGCACGTTCCGGTCACCGTCGGGCCATGACTGCCCAACAGATCCAGTTCACATCCACGCAACTGCCGGGCGGAGGCAACGATGTTTCCTGATTCAATGCGGATATCTGCCCCGAGTGCAGACAGGCCTTGCAGGTGAAGATCAACGGGACGATGTCCGATTTTGCAACCGCCAGGAAGGGCGACAGTTGCTGTTCCAAATCGTGCCAGCAGCGGGCCCAGCACACAGATTCCCGCGCGCATCTGGCGCACAAGTTCATACGGGGCTATTGTCGACGTAATCTCATTGGAATTCATGACGACCGTGTTGTCATGTTCACGAGCGATTGAGACGCCCATGCCTTGCAGCAGCGTAGACATGGTCGTCACGTCCTGCAACTTCGGCACTTGCTCCAGTTGGACATTACCCGTGATTGCCACGCTGGCGGCCAGGATCGGAAGCGCTGCATTTTTGCTTCCTTCGACACGAATTGAACCTGCCAGACGTGTGCCACCAGCAATTCGAAACATCTCCATGCTCAGAGACCTTCCCGGCGATGGATGTGCTCCAATAATCGATGATTGTCGACTTCGTAATCGCGGACGGAGATCCCGAACTCACGCAGGACGGATGCACTAATCCGTGGCCATGGTGAAACCAGAGTTCTGCCTGTGGCCGAGTCGTTGACAGGGACCCAGATCAGGGCCGCCAGTGGCATAATGCTGACTAACAACGCGGCGTTTCCAAACAATGGCTTAGGCTGCGGATTGTTGGACCAATCCAGAGACAGCAAGTGTTCAATCCGACGTTGCAGAATCGAAGGGCCAGCACCACCGAATCCCAGGCCTGCCGCCAGTGTTGAGGTCCGGGACACGCAATAATCTGCCAGTCGTGCCATGCCCCTGAGGAATGCGGTAGCTTGCGTGGCGGAGCGATTGGCTCGCCGATCCGCTGCAAGTTCTCGTTGGAGTGACGCTTCTCGTGAAGTGATCCAAACTAGTGGATGAAACCAGAAAATGATCTCAACGAGTCTTTGCAGAAAGAGTCTCAATGGATGCTTGGCTTCAAGGTGAGCCAGTTCGTGGAGCAGGACGGCTTCAAGTTCGTCCTCCGGAAACGTACAAAGTGATTTCGGAAGCACAATAACAGGGTACTGAAGTTGCCAGCAGAAGGGAGTGATCAGATCGTCGCTGGTGAGAACAGTGATGCGGGACGCCATGAGACGGGCGGCTGTTTCTGGCGAGCATCTTGTAGCGTCGCCGCTGGTTTGCAGGGGGAAGTGTTTCGTTCTGCTGACAAGCCGCGTAGTTGTTATCAATGACCAGGCCGTTCTGAACGCCAGAACTGACGCGCCTGTAATCCAGAGGAAACGAAGCAATGATGAACAGGTCTTCGTCAGATCCGATGCAGCGAACGAGGCCAGCAGAATGTCGTCATCGCCCGAATGGAGAAGTCGCACATGTGGCAACAAGACACCGGTCGCCACCAGTAAGAGCACGGCAATATGGCAAATTCCCCAGAGCTTATCCGCCGACTCACTGGAGCTGCATTTTCGGGTCAGTCTCAGACTGATCAGCAGTATGACAGTGCATTGGATGGAAAGTGATAAAAAAAACTCCGGAAAAGCAGAGGATGTCACTGAGTCTCCTCCAGCTTTTTCAAAGCATCGCGAAGCACGTCTGCTGTCTTCTGATTCGCTTCATCTTCTGCCATCAGATTCAGAACCATGGTTGGAAGTCGATTTCCAAACAATACGGATTTCAGGTCACTCAGGATCGAACGGGAAACCTCATCTCTGGAGACAAGTGGCTTATAAACGTATGCTCGTCCGTCCTTCGTTCGGGACAGCACGTTTTTACGAGTAGCCAGCAGGTTCAGGGTTGTCATGACTGTCGTATAGGCAAGCTCACGAGTGAGATTATCACAGACATCCTGTACGGTGCCTTCACCAATTGTCCACAGCACATTCATGAGCTCGAGTTCATATCGAGTCAGTCGATTTTCAGGCACTCAAAATTCTCCCGACGATCAGGCGATGAGCATCATTGCTGTTGGCTGCGCCGCAAGCATCTTTGGTGCCGGACGCCTATGAACTGCGATGCTTGTAGTAATTCTGAAGGACTGTCGTCGTTTCCGCAGATAAGGTCAAGATTGGCCTCCGACCGTCCGTCAATTCCTGCGCCGAAATCCGACCGCTGCTCACGGTTTAGCAAGGTTTATGACGATCGTCTCAATTTCTGGTCACGGTTTCATCCAGATTCAGTACCAGATTGGCAATCATCGTCCATGCTGCAAATTCAGCGGGCGGAGCAATATCCGCTGGCAACGACTCGCCAACCTTGATTGCTTTCTGAGCGGTTTCGCTGTCGGCATCGAAGAGAGCCTTCTGCGATGCATAGGCCGCTTCAATCAGCTCGAGTTCCTGTGGGTTTGGCGGACGAGACACGACGGCGCGGTAAAGGTAGTTGATGCGACTGCCGATTGTTTCTCCTCCCTCGGCAATTGTCCTTTCAGCCAGATTTCGAGCAGCCTCAAAATGTTGCACATCGTTCATCAATTGCAGGGCCTGCAACGGAGTGTTACTACGTTCGCGGCGAGTGCAGAATTGCTCGCGATTCGGACCGTCAAAATTGCTCATGAAGGGCGGCGGAGCTGTTCGCTTCAGGAAGCAGTACACGCTCCTTCGATAGAGTGATGTCCCGTGGTCCTGCATGTAGAAGCGAGTATTGCTGTTTTCGTAACCCACGGGCTCCCAGATATCATCCGGCTGGTAAGGCAACACCCCATGACCGCCCATTTTGAGATCGATCAGTCCGCTTACATAAAGAGCGTTGTCTCGCAATTGTTCTGCATCGAGTCGGAAACGAGGACCTCGCGCCAGTAGCCGATTCTCTGGGTCTTTCTGGTATCGGACTTCACCGATACCAGAATGCTGCCGAAACGTGGATGATGAGAGCAGCAGGCGATAAAACTGCTTTACATCCCAGCCACCCTCGCGAAAATTTACAGCCAGCCAATCCAGAAGTTCGGGATGGCTCGGCAAGTCCCCACGTGTTCCGAAATCGTCACTGGTTTTGACCAGCCCTGTTCCGAATACCTGCTGCCAGAGACGATTGACCGTCACGCGAGCAGTCAGCGGGTTTTCAGGAGCCAGAAACCATCGGGCAAGATCCAGTCGATTGGCCCGCTGTCCCGCGGCGATAGGCTGTCCGTCTGCATTCTTCAGGATTGGGAACTCTGAAGGAACGTTGGGTTCAACTTTGTCTCCGGGCTTGTCGTATTGCCCGCGAAGCATGACGAAGGCATCGCGAGGCTTCTCCAGATCATTGAAGGTAAATGTTCCGGGGATTGAGTCATTGATGGCTTGAGTTGCTTCCTGAGCTGAAGCATAGGCTGTGCGGAGATCGGTGACCGTTGATTCCTTGGCTCGCTGAACGTGCTGCAGCCAGAACCGCAGCAGCTTTTCTTTTTGGTCTGCCGGGATTTCATCTTTCGGCCCGCCAGTCAAGACAGGGCTGAGTTCGCCGTTGATGCCGTCTGGGTTGCCACCTTTGCTGTAAGTCCAGAATTGTTGAAATGATGAACGAGGATCTTTGGCTGGGTCTGATTTGCCAACGAGACGTACGTCATCAATCCAGATCTTTCCGCCGTCCTGGCTCAGGACCAGGCTCTTGATTCGGCTGCCTGGGTTGCTTTCGAAACGAGACAATGGGATCGAAAGTTTTGTCCACTCGCCTGGAGTCGGGACTGGTCCCATTTTGATGTCTGAATTCGAAGTGCCGTACTTCTCACTTTCACCCCAGACCGCGCGGTGATTTTTGCCGTCGTCAAATTGGAGAGCAAATCCTTTTGGCGGGCTGAAGGAATCAACCCTGACCCAGAATTCGATCTGTCCTTCTTCCGGAACGACAACAGGAACTAACGCCAGGTCCACGGTGACGTCGTACTGCGAGCCAAACGCCAGTTCCAGAACTCGCCGACCAGACTTTGTGCCGAACTCCGGGTCAAGGATCCAGGCCGCATCGTTTCGTGAAGTGTTTCTTGAACGAGATCCGAAAGGAAATGAATCGTCGATGATCTCATCGACGATCTCTTTACTCGGTGATAAGTTGCCCGCCGATGAAGCGGGATCTGTGTACTCAATCTTTGTGACGGCCTCTTCCAGTTTGACTCGCGCGGCGGCTTCTGTGGACTGAGCGGCTTCGAGAGCCAGGCGTTGCTCAGCACTTGGGACTTTCAGGAACGGATTTGTGTTGCGGATATTCCCATCCATCGCCGGGTCTGAGGTGGAGTAGAAGAATGCATACATCGAATAAAAATCGCGCTGAGTGACCGGGTCGAATTTGTGATCGTGGCAGACCGCACAACCCGCCGTCAGACCCATCCATGTCTGCATCGTTGTACTTGTTCGGTCAACGGCATAACGGTAGAGCCATTCATCGGCGATGGCTCCTCCTTCGCTGGTCGTGACGTTGCAGCGGTTAAAGCCGGTGGCAACTTTTTGTTCAAGAGTGGGTTCGGGAAGAAGATCACCGGCCAATTGCCATGTGGTGAACTTGTCGAACGAGAGGTTCTGATTGAAAGCGTTGATGACCCAGTCACGATAGGCCCACATTTCTCGTTCGTTGTCGAGATGGAGTCCATGCGTGTCTGCATAACGAGCGACATCCAGCCAATAGCGAGCTTGTTCTTCGCCGTAGCGCGGCGAGTCCAGATATCGATTCACCATTTTCTCGTAAGCATCGGGCGATGTGTCCTTGAGAAACATATCGACTTCTTCGATTTTCGGAGGCAGCCCGGTCAGAGTAAAGGCGACTCGACGAATCAGAACTTCACGATCTGCCTCACGCTGTGGCTGCAACTTTTCACGTTCGAGACGGCTCAGGATAAAGGCATCGACCGGATTCTTCACCCACGCAGAATCAGCGACTTCGGGAACAGCAGGCGAGACCGGGATTTCGAATGCCCAGTGCTTTTGGTACTTCGCACCTTGTTCGATCCAGCGACGAAGCAGATCCTTCTGGGCGGCCGTGAGAGTCTTCTTTGTCGAAGGCGGCGGCATAACCACATCAGCATCGTCGGTCAGGATTCGATTGATCAGTTCGCTTGCGGAAGGATCACCCGGCTTGATCGCAACAACGCCATCATGTTCCAGCGTGGCACCTTCCAGTGTATCGAGCCTTAGATCCCCTTTTCGATGGTTCGCGTCGAATCCGTGACAGTCGAAACAGTTGGAAGACAGAATGGGCCGGATATCACGATTGAATTCGATGATGTCCTGTGCTCTGGAAACACTTGCACAAAACATCACGGCCAGCAAGGCAACATTGAGGCGAAGACTGTTGGTCATTGGTCGATTCCTGAAGTCGTGAGCCGAATCCATCGACGGCGTTTTCTGATCGCTCGACAAGCTCGGAGTATAGTTCTTCACCCCATTCAGAAACAGCCAAGCCCATCCTTGGACTGCTGCAGCCTGCTGCAGCTTTCTCCCTCAGCAGCCTGCTGCTGAGAATGATGGCTCTCGCAAATTGATACAAGAACGCCTCCAGTGACTAGAAGCTGCGTCCGTCAAGCAAGGTGCACTTCCACGAAGTGGGAGTATGCCGCAGGCACAAGAAGCGTCTGTGAGGACTCTGTTCAGGAAGTGAGCAAGGCACAAGGATTCATCTTGCGCACTTTTACTTCTTGTTGCTTCTCAACACCGCCGATGTCGGCTGTGGCACACAGAGTCCTTCAATCTGGACTCTCAATGTCTCCGTCATGCAGCAAATCCTGCCCCATTCCCCGAACGGCCAGGATAAGCACTGTCTCGGCACGTATAACGAACAGGAGCCGGTAGGAGTTGCCGCGTCGGGTCTTGAACAGTTGCTGTTTCAAATCGATCCCAAGATCGTCCGCCTCAGGAGCAGTCGCATTGGCATCGGCGAACTCGGAAAGATGACTGATGGATTTTTCAAGGGCGGCGAGCCATGCTGCGGCCCCAGTTAACGATCGACCTTTAATCCAGGTCTGAATGTCGTGGGTGTCCTGCTTCGCACGCTGTGAAATCTTAACCTGAAATTTCATGCCTCATGCAGTTCGGCACGAAGTTGGCGAATGATGTCTTCGGCGGGAAACGTGCGTCCTGCTTC
>CAMAXD010000312.1 GCA_945861975.1 Candidatus Kuenenia stuttgartensis
TTCATACGCTGAGGCGTGACAGGTTCAGGCAATGAAAGATTATCGACGTGAAAGTCTGCTGCATCGGGGTTATTCAGAACCCAGAAGGGATCAAACGTCGGCCCCATGAAGCCCGCAAGGAATCCGGGTTGCAGAGGACCTCCGGCACCTTCTTTCGTTTTATACGGCAGACTGATGTAGGGCAGAGTGCGATTCGCCGCGGGGCGAAGTCTGGCCAGCACTGATCCCGGCGAAGGATTGTCGGAGGGCTTTGCTCCGCCGCCCTGCTCTCCACGATCATGTCCGGTGAGTGCCGCATAGACGGCAGCCGCGTGAGAATTATTCACGCTATGATGCATGGACCGAATCAAAGTCGCTCGATGCATCTGCTGCGACAATCGGGGCAGATGTTCGCTGACAGGAACCCCAGGCAGGCTGCTGGCAATGGGGTCGAATTCACCACGAATTTCGCGAGGTGCCTCCGGCTTCATATCCCACATATCAAGATGACTGGGCCCGCCGTTCAAAAAAAGCACGATGCAATGATCGGCCTTTGCGATCAGACCATCCCCATCAGCGAGCAATGGTTGTGCGCCAAATAATGGTGGTGCAGAAAGTATTCCTGGCAATCCAATGCCACCGAGTTGCAGCATTCGACGTCGTGAGACTTCAGAGACTATCTTCTGGAGGTTTGCGGCCAGCATATGGTATCCCCGAATCCTCTATTCAAGATCTAAAGTATTTTGGAATCACTCGGCGTTGCAGGTTAGTTGAAAGTGAGACAGTCCGCCTTCGGTTCCATTCGACGAATCTGGATGGAAAGGACTACCCGATGATCACTCGTGGGCGAAGGGCTTCGTTCGGTTGAGCGTCCCGGAGAAGTTCCCTGACCAGGAATGGTATATTGCCTTCGCCGAACAAGAGAAACCCCAAATTCATTTTCAATGGACTTTCATCCGACCAGCCGAAATGAAGTTCGATCGGCTTGGTTGTACCGTTGAGAGATAACGCCAGAGCCGCAATGGCTGGCGCAATTGAGGTACAATGGCTCACGCGAATAATGTATCGGCCCCCTTCGTGACGAATGTCGAGCACAGGTTCCTGAAAGAAATCGCTGGTATCTCCCAGAGAGATTTCCACGAACACCACCGGGATTTCGTCATCCAGGTGATGCCAGATTCGCAGTTCCCGTTCTTTCTCGTCTAACGTTCGACCGCCGGGGCGATGAGGCGCGAGGACAGGGATTTCGACATGCTGCAGCGTATTCCAGCGAAACTTCGAGTCGTTATTGGCATACTGAAATCGGACAACGCGAAGTTCGTCGCTGCGAACGATTCGCGAAACCAATGACACGCCCATAATCGCCGCGATGAAGAACAGCGAGATAACCAGTCCCTCAGATTTTTCAATCATGATGTCGACGGCGGTGTACAGGAACACGACGGTAATGATGACCGTGGGCCATGGCACGCGCCCCCATGTTGAACCGATTCGCTCTCGATAGCGTTCAATCGTGACCGCCACACACGCACTCAGGATCAGAACCATCACACCGGTTGCGTAGGCGGCACCCTGCTCTTCCACCGAAGCTCGAAAGATCAACGTCACGACCAGGCAAACTGCGATGATGACGCAGACGAGCGGACGTGTGGCTGAGACCCAGTCCGGTGCCATGCCAAATTTAGGCAGATAACGGGGAATCAAATTCAGCAGCCCTGATAACGCGCTGGCTCCGGCAAAGCAGAGAATAGCGACAGTACTCATGTCATACATCGTGCCGAAGACTTCGCCGAAGAATGGCCAGAGTTTCAGGCCACCCTCAGCATGGGCCAGATATGCGAGTGCTCGCTCATAAGCCGGCCCGCCATGGGCAAGTGCTTCCAGCGGGATCAGAGTCGTTACGACGATCGACGATCCAATCAACATCACCGACATGATCAGAGCAGACGTCAGCAGCAGCCATTGAGTTCGTTTGATGCGCCCCAGAGGTGCCTCTTCGGTGTCTGAAGGGTCGCCTTTGATCTGCGGCATCACTGCCACGCCAGTTTCAAAACCACTGAGGCCAAGCGCCAGTTTTGGAAACAGCAAGGCGCTCATAAAGAGTCCGGCGTACCACGTGAGCGGAGCCAGTGGTGCGGAGGTCGCAGGAGAAATGGTTGATTCACTCGGGGAGCCCACTTCGTCTGATGTTGACGGGGTTGCGCTCTCGGAGGGCGCTTCGTAAGCGTGAGCGACAATTCCAACATCGCCCGAACTGAGTTTGTCCCACCAGTCTGAAACGAAGTGTGGCTGTTGTGTGAGCGTGTAGAGTCCTCCGGAGATCACGATGACATTCATCACCAGATAAACAGCCACGATTGCAACCGCAACGCCGATAACTTCTCGCACGCCCTTCAGGAACAATGCGCCCAGTGCCATAATCATGACCAGAGTGATACCAACCTGGCTGTGAAAGAAAGATGGGACGTGATGGAACAGTGGATTCTCGATCAGATGCTTCGCGGCGTCGGCGGCAGACAGAGTAATCGTGATCACAAAGTCTGTGGCAGCGAAGCCCAGCATTGCCAGAACCAGAAACTTGCCGGACCAGCCTCGGAGAAGTCGCTGCAACATGGCGATCGATCCCTGACCGTGCGGCGATGATTTCGCGACTCGACAGTAAATCGGAACGGCACCAAACAGAGTGACCAGAACCAGCAGAATGGTTGCCACTGGTGCCAGACGTCCAGCGCTGGTGATCGCAATGGATGGCTGGTACGCCAGCGTGCTGAAATAGTCAACACCGGTGAGGCAGAGCACCCACAACCAGAACGATTGATGGTGTGGTGTGCCAGAACCGTTTCCTTGAGCAGACAAGTGTTCTGGCCCCGTCTTATTTGGATTGCCTGAGTCAGCAGAAGGAGGAGAGTTCATTGAAGTTCCAGAGTCTCGATCGCAGGACAGCCGCCAAATCTTCGGTGGGTTTTACATGATCCGCACTTGGGATGCAGCTTGCAATCGTGTTTGCTTATGGAGACCGCGGACAGGGTAGAAAGGTCGTGAGATCGGGAATCTGGTGGTCTACTTGCTTGCACAACGTTGGATCTCTGTGAACCCCCACGCTAGCATTCCACAGAGAACGGACTTGTGGGATCGCCGAGAAAACTGCAGATGGCTTGTCCAAAATCATTGATTTCTGCAGAAGTCAGCCACAATGACGTTTGTGAATCTGGTCACCTTTACTAAGGCCTGGTGCTGGGCTTGAATTTCCAGGACCCTGTCTTCTGTGGAACTATGGTTCCTTCAATCCGCGTAGTTTCCTTCCTGCCGATCAGGGTTTCTTAATCCATGTCTCCGACTCCCGCCTTTCGACTAACTCCCGTTCAGTGGCTTGTTTGTACCATCGCTGCCATTGGATTTGCCTTTGACATTTACGAACTTCTGATGCTGCCTCTCATCATTAAACCAGCCATGGCCGCTCTGAGCGCGCCGCTGATTGATGAAGCTGTCAAAGCGGGCATGGAACGGCCGGCTGCTATGGCACTATGGTTGCCCGGTGGTGAGAACTACAAGACCTGGGCTCGCGTTCTGTTCTTCGTGCCTGCGTTGGCTGGCGGGATTTTTGGACTGTGGGGCGGCTGGTTGACCGATCGACTGGGACGTCGTCGGGTGCTGACATTCAGCATTCTGTTGTATGCCTTCGGAGCCTGCGCTGCCGGGTTTTCAACCAGTCTCTATCACTTGCTCTTCTTCCGCTGTTGTGTGTTTGTCGGTGTGTGTGTTGAGTTCGTGGCGGCCGTCGCGTGGTTGGCTGAGTTGTTTCCGAATCATGAACAGCGTGAAAAAGTGCTCGGCTGGACTCAGGCGTTTTCATCGTTCGGCGGTCTGCTGGTCGCAGGCATGAATATTATGGCCGGTAAGCTGGCCGAGAGTCTTCCGGCGATTCATGACGGTCATGAGGCGTGGCGATATACGTTGATCTCCGGCGTGATCCCAGCGCTGCCTCTGTTATTGATTCGTCCGTTCCTGCCTGAATCTCCGGAGTGGCAGAAAAAGAAAGAAGCGGGCACTCTGCGACGCCCGTCGATAGCGGAACTGTTCAGCCCAGCTCTGCGCAAGACGACCATTGTGACAACGCTCGTCTTCGCGGCCAGCTACGGTCTGGCGTTTGGAGCTATTCAGCAGTTGCCTCAAATTCTTGGGGCCCAGGCCATTGGTACACCCAAGGAGTCAGGACACATTCAGATTCTGGCTGCAGCCAAGGCCAAGGTCGGTGAACCAAAGGGTATGAACAAGAAGACAGAGAAGCCCGAATACACGCCTGAACAGAAAAAGGCAGCGGGTAACGAAAGCGATGCGGTCGTGGCGAGTGTCACGCTGTGGCAGGAACTGGGCGGACTTCTGGGACGTGCTCTATTGGCCATTCTGGCGCTAAAGATTGTCAGTCGCCGAAGTTTGTTGCGAGTCTTCCAGATTCCCGCTCTGATTTTTGTTCCGGCGCTGTTCTATTGGATTGGTGGCGCGTTGCAGTCAGAATCTTTGACA
This sequence comes from Candidatus Kuenenia stuttgartensis, assembly GCA_945861975.1. Lineage (GTDB taxonomy): Bacteria > Planctomycetota > Planctomycetia > Planctomycetales > Planctomycetaceae > SXXK01. The sequence continues at coordinate 4,504 of CAMAXD010000312.1, forward strand.
ATGATCAAATGCGGCATCTTTGTGGCCGGGGTATTGGTTGTTGGCCAATTCAGTTTCTGGGGCAATTACATTCCTCTGGTCTTCCCGGTGCACTTGCGAGGCACGGGTGAGAGTTTTGCCGCCAACATCGGTGGACGTATTATCGGAACCGCAGCGGCGTTCATCACAATCTCGCTCGCAACAGCGCCGGGGCAGATGGCGATCGTTGGTGCGTGCGTCGCTGGCGGTTACGCTGTTCTGGGGGCAATCCTGACCGGGATGCTGCCGGAACCATCGCCAACGGATGAGCATTGATCGAAACTCCGAAGTAACAAAAAACAATGCGGCTGCCATCAGAGTTGTCTCTCGATCAGCCGCATTTCTTTCTTGTTACTCAGCTTGCTCCAGTCGCACGGTTTCTGGTCACACGGTTTCCAGCCACGCTGTCAGCAGTCGATGGTAGGAATCGAGGTCGTCCTTATGTGCCATTTCCGTTACGGTATGAATGTACTTGACCGGACAAGCGAGCGCGATTGTTTTAACGCCGCTGCGACTTCGTTGAATGACGGCTCCGTCCTGTCCACCGCGAGGCAGAATCGCGCGCTGGCATTTGATGTCTCGCGACCGGGCGATCTTTTCAAAGTCATCGATCAGTCCAATGTCAGAGATCATGGAACCGTCCATGACATGCAGACAGACACCATCGCCGGACAAAGAAACTCGATCTTCATCCGGGACACCGGGAGTCTTGCAGCACAATGTCGTATCACAGGCAACAGCTACGTCCGGGTTGACTCCGAACGCTGCTGGCTGTGCTCCACGCAGGCCAACTTCTTCCTGAACAGTCCAGACGGCATAAATGTCACAACTGTGTGAGCGAAGATTTTCGATCGCCCGGATCTGCGCCCAGCAGCCGATTCGATTGTCGAGGCACTGCGAGACCACCGAGTGACCGACTTCCTCAAACGGACCATCCAGAACGACCATGTCTCCAATGACAATTTTCGCTCTGACCTGTTCGGCATTGAGTCCAAGGTCCACGAAGAACTCGGTCACTTCCGGGATCTTCTTTTTATCGGCTTCGCTGGCAATGTGGATCGGCTTGCCCGAAGCATTCATAATGCCGGGGAGATCGCCACTGGAGCAGCAGACGCGAACTTTTCGAGCAAACAGGTTTCGAGCGTCAAAGCCGCCGACCGGGTTGACTCGCAGATAGCCGTTTTCGTCGATGTACCGGACCAGAAAACCGATCTGATCCATGTGAGCCGCCAACATGACTCGCATTGGCCTGGCGTCAGGAGATCCCTGGTTGCGTCGAGCTTTACGAAGTCCGATCAGAGAGCCCATCGCATCGATTGAGACTTCATCAAACAGATTGTTTGTCGTGATATATTCCTGAATCACTTTGCGAATGCGATCTTCGCGGCCTGGAACAGAAGGCGTCTGAGTGAGTGTCTGCAGGAGTTTCATGTGTGTGCCGGTTCAAAAAAATTGGCTTCCTTGACTGTCGTCGTACGACAAAGAGTAAGGAATCGCACAGAACGAGCAAGGCACCTGAACACTACTCCAGAAATGGGTCAAAGCCCAGGACAGATGCCGGGTTGGAATTGCCGGTGGTGCCTGTACCGCTGCCGGAAGCACCTGCGGCTTTATCAAGCAAGGACTTTGCGGAGTCAGGCAAGATCTCAGCCGCTTTCTCGCGGACGTAGTTCGAAGAAGACTGCGAACCCTGCTCCACCGTGGAAACTGCCTTTTCCTTCGTGGTCTCCTTGGCTCGGTTAAGGGCTTCTTGAGCACGATTCTCCAATTGTGTCGTCACCTCTTCAAACATCGAGTCCGACTCTGTGGGCTTCGTGGCGGGCTTTGGATTGGTTTTTGGAGATGGTGTTTTTGGTGTTGCCGACGCACTTGCTGGAGACTGGCCGGCAATACGTTCCCACATCTCATTGGCCTGGTCGGCCACCGTCTTTTCAGATTTAGACGATTTCGAGGTGGATGAATCTGTTGAAGAACCTGATGGTTTACGGGGTTCCTCTTCGAAATGGGCTGCTTCTTCGAACCCATCCATAATCTCATCGGATGAGTAGCGAGATGATGCCGGTGAAGCGGATCTCATCGCAGAATGGGATCGACCAGATGAATCTGGCTGAACCGCATTCACCTTATCTTCAGCTTTGGCTTCACGAAATGGATCCGCCGGAGCTTTCGTTCGCGCATCCTGAGGAAACGGGATCCGGAACAGATCGTTGTCGGATCCCTCTTTCTTGCCTGACTCAGAATCTGCATCGTCTGCTGGCAAGACGATGTTTTCATCGTCAGAGCCGGACGGTTTCTTTGCTTTCGCACTGTTCAGAAAACCGCGTAGTTCGTCCAGTGTCGATGAGTCTTCGGTGACTCGATCGGCCAAAGTTGTTGCTACGGATTCAGAAATCAGGTCGCCGGAACCATGAGCCATGACAGCGCGAGCGACTTCGGAACGGTCAACCCATTGTGATGGTGTCCAGTTTCGGATGTCGACGTAAGCCAGACCCAGTGACAGTTGAGGAGTACGGGGTACAACCTGCAATCCGTCATGGGAATGAACGACGTGGTATTGCTGAGCGAAGAACATCGCCGACGCACCCAGCGCCGCACCGAACAGTAACGGCTTGGCCTTGCTCATCGGTTTACTTCCTGATCCACAGAGGCGGGAAAATGGCGGACGATATGCGGACTG
>CAMAXD010000313.1 GCA_945861975.1 Candidatus Kuenenia stuttgartensis
CTCCTATACCAAAGTTTCAGGAAGTCTACGGAACTCGAGCAGCTGCGATTGCGGTGTATCCGATGTATCGTGGCCTCGCACGCCTTGTCGATATGGAAATCCTGGATGCCGGACACACGCTGGACGATCAGATGAAGTGCCTGGAAGAGAACTGGTCGAAATACGACTTCTTCATTATTCATTTCAAGTACACGGACAGCACTGGTGAAGATGGAAACTTCGACGCGAAGGTAAAACGGACAGAGGAATATGATTCGGCGATTCCGCGAATCAACGCTCTCAAGCCGGACGTCCTGATTATTTCAGGAGACCACAGTACCCCCGCAAAGATGAAGTCTCACAGTGGCCATCCGGTCCCCACCATGCTTGTGTCTGACATTTGCCGCTTCGACGGATCAAAGCAGTTCGGTGAGTCAGCCTGCCGAGTTGGCGAACTGGGCATGTTCGAAGCCAAGTATTTGATGCTTCAGGCTCTGTCCCATGCAGGGCGCCTTGAGAAGTACGGCGCTTAATCGATGCTCAACGGAATAGTGCGTTCCCGTGTCAAAAACCGGGAACGCTTTTTTTTAAGACGGCCACCCCCGCTCGCAGCCATTGCCGTTCATATCCACGGCCATTCACATCTATCGCATCGACCAGCCATCAAATAAAGTGGACTCCGCAATGGTTACGGCACGAGGATCCTCGCCTGAGGCAACTCCTTGGTTTGCGTTAATGGGCTGTCGCATCAGAACGGCTGTGTCCTGTCTCTGAAAATGCAATGCCCCCTGCTCTGCCACCCGACTTCCATCTGTTTGATTGTGTAGAGAACGATGATAAAGGGCATTGGAACTGACATTGTTGAAATTGAGCGGATTCGCAGCATGATCGAGCGGCACGGCGATCATTTTTTGCAGAGATGCTACACGTCAGTGGAAATTGAGTACGCGATGCGGCATCGAGATTCAGCCGTTCGTTTCGCCGGGCGCTGGGCTGCAAAAGAAGCCGTCGTGAAGGTACTTGGCACTGGATTCGTCCAGGGGATCACTTTTCACGACGTGGAGATCATCGCACTCCACACCGGGCAACCAACAGTAAAACTGAGCGGCGAGGCTTCACGGATAGCGAGCGAACGAAAGATCGCCGAGATCATAATTACCATTTCGCATGCTCGCGAATACGCAACCGCAACCGCGATCGGTCTCAGCGCAAATCAATGACCAGCTTTATCTGCGGCATGGTCTGCCGCTTCGCCCTGCTCCGCACCTGAACCGTAGGCGTTGTCAGCGATGATCGATGAATGAGTCCACCATCCGGCAATTGCCATCGCAAAGATGGTGTACAGGAACAGTGCGGACAGCATCTTTCCAATCGCGCCGCCAGCCGTCACATCATCCGCAGAAAACTGTTCAACTTCCACGGCAGAAAATAGTGGAGTGTCCTGTGAGGCAGAAGCAGCGTCGTGGGAAGCATGGTCTGACATGGATCGAGTTCTCTCGGTAACAAAAACGGATAAATGCGGGAGACTGGCAAGGACATCGGCTCAGAAAAGCATAGCACGCAGCAGAAATGTTGCGAATCCGGGCTAGATTACTCAACTTCAGTTTTCAGGAATTGGAATTAACTCGATCGCTACTTAAGGGCTGGCGGCGAGGGCTTATACTTTTTTCAAACTTTTCGCGCGGCGAAGCCCGTTTCATAGCATAAATGAGTCCCGAATATTCCACCGGTGGCTTTCTCACAGAAGATTTCAGAGTCCCAGCAGTTCCCCAAGGATATTGCTGGAAGGATGCGGGTGCCCCTTGTATTGACGGAACCCTTCCCCGAATTTCACACCAATTTCGTGCCCTCGTTGACTACTCCAGCGTTTACAGGCGTCAAGATATTCGTCCATGCCATGCTGTCGGCGTAACCATTCGCGTTGGCTGGCATGGCATGCCAAAGCGTCGAGCTTTTCCGGGAATTCGTCACTGACGTCGATTACAAAGTCCGTCGGGATTCGATTGCCAAAGTGATCAATTCCTTCGATCGGATCAACGTAATAGAGCCAGGGGATCTTTTTGGTGGGAGGTGCGGGATCCCATTGGCAAGTTCGGTAATTTGGCACCGATGCACTAAAACACGCATCGCGAACCAAGGCGCTGGTGATTTCGTGATCGTGCATGTAGTCGATCGGCGGGGCGGTCAGAATAATGTCGGGGGCAGTGCGGCGAAGAAACTCGGTAACACGTCGCCGACTCTCGTTGTCGAATACAATCGACAGGTCGCGGAATTCCAGACAGTGACATTCAGCCTCAATAATGGCTGCTGCCCTACGGGCCTCTTCGCGGCGTATTGCAGCGATTTCTTCACAACTGTGCTCCGCGCTTCCGCAGTCACCCGGGGTCATTGTGGCAACGGAAACGCGACACCCCAACTTCCCCAGCCTCATCAGTGTTCCTGCACATTGGAATTCGATGTCGTCTGGATGAGCATGGATGGCAAGCACATGTAACTGCCTGGGGTCAACCGCAACTGCCGCTTTTGAAGAAGTCACCGAGTCGTATCCTTGAACTTGAAGGGGAGTCATTATCAGGGCTATTGACGGCCATGAACTGGTTTGATGAGCGGAACCGCCAAGTGAGTCTCCGTGCGCGAAGGCTATCGAAACATGCAGGTCGATTCCACAATCAGGAAGCATAGCAATGAACATGCCACGGCATGCGGTTCCCGGCAAATACGTATTTCCACAAAGACGGATTTTCGCTAGAACCAAGGCCGATGCCCAGGGGGCAAACTTAAGAGATTAGACCGACGCAGCGAAGGATCGACGTTGATGTCCATGATTCGATTTCAGCACCTTTCTGGTTCTTTGTTAATTGCCGGGGCAATTTTGGGCTGCGGCAGTGGCGATCAGGGCGGCGTTTCCGAAACGCCAGCAAATGCGGCAGAGAAACACTCCCAAGAAATTCAGACTGCTGAGGGAACTCCTTCTCCCGGAGAGTCGGTCAAAGCGATTACGGCATCCATCGAAAGCCCTGCCAAAGCGACAGTTGGTGAAAGCATTCCCGGGAGTACAGATTCAGACAAAACGCCCGAAAAATCTCCATTTCCGGATGACGATGCCACAAAAACTTTGAAGGAAGTTCAGCGTCTCCGAATCGCACCTCTGCCTGCGGATACCAAGGACGCAAATGCTGCACGCCGTGAAAGAAATGAGCGAATCGTTGAAATGGCAACGAAGGTGCTTCGAATGACCATGGACGAGGAGAGTCGCAAACCACAGTTCCATCAGGCGATCGGTCAACTGCTGGAAGCGAGGTTCCAACTAGCGATGTTGGGTAGTAAGGCTGAAATCGATCAGCTTTACACCGATGTTCAGGCACTCAACGATCGCGATCCGAAGTCGGTCGCCGCGGCTGAGGGTGTCTACACGATCGCAAAGTTTGCTCACACCCAAGCTGGGTTACATGGTAAAGCTCAACCCGTCTGGTTCGAGACATTATCGCGTTGGGCTCGCGAATTCGCAGACCGTTTCCCTGAGCAGACACAGCGAGCCGTCAGCCTGTTGTTCGGAGCCGCACGGAGTTGTGAATTGCATGCTAATACAGCAGACGACAGTGAACTGTCTAAACGGCTGATGACCGAATGTAAGCTTTGCTACACGACCCTGGCAGAAAAGTTTGGCAAGACAGAACAGGGGCAGAACGCTACTGCATCCTTGCGTCGGCTGTCTCTTGTCGGGCAACAATTGTCACAATTCGCAGGTCCCACCGCGGATGGTGGATTTGTTTCTGCAGACGAGTTTCCGGGGAAACCGACACTGATCTACTTCTGGGAGTCAGACAGCCCGGAGTTTTCTGATGGGCTTCTCCCTGTGCTCGAGAAGATTAGCTCCCAATGGCCTTCAGATCAATTGCGTATCGTCGGAGTCGCCCTGGATGAGGACGAATCGACATTGAATTCTTTCATGGAAATGAACAATGTCCCTGGCCAGCAGATCTTCTTTCCTAATGTGCAACAAAGATCGTGGGACAGCCCTCTGATTCGATTCTGGGGAGTTGCTCGTGCCCCATCGGTATGGCTAATTGATGCAAAGGGCAAAGTCGTCAGTACAACGGCGACAGCCAAAACCACGCTTAAAGAACTGCAGTCAATGCTGAAGCCGTAATGACCGACGTTTCAACTTGCGGCAGGTCATTGTCTGCGAATGTCCTCGATCTGATCTACCTTCAGCGCGCTGCGAATCTCGATATACAGCAATGGGGATTTCTTAAAGAGTTCTCGATTCTCCTGCGACTTGAATAGATAAAGCCGCTGGTCGAAAAATGCACCATGCTGAATCCGGCCCGCAACGGCCTTGCCCTCTTTTGTAAGAACAATAGGATCACAGCCCAGGTCTTGTGGAGCGTACTCGACGGGGTTCTTCAGAAACTTGTCGCGATCGGACTCTGACGCAAACCGATAGCGAATATCGCGATAGTCGGCGACGATCGAATCGAGGCCGGGCGTCCATTCTCGCGCATCGTGGAGGCGGACCGGACAATATCCGTCCAGTCCTGTTATAAACAAGTCGTTTGGTAGTTCAGGATTTTCAGGCTCTGGCTTCACTGTCTTTTCGGAATCGCCTTCGACAGGTGGCTGAGGGGATGCAGTTTGAGATGACGGATCCGTCGGATTCGGAACGGGATCGTCGTTGCTCTTTTGCTTATCTTCTTCGCCCCGAGGCTTAGCCTTAATCCTGGTTTTGCCTCGTTCTGCCGTGTCCCTCAAAAGAGAAACGTAAGCGGCACGACTCATGTAGCCAATGTTTAACGTTTCCATCGTCCCATCTGCGAACACGACGACGTCACGTGGCACCGTTGAAGCTTCAAACCTCGAGGCCAGGTCCGGTTCTTTCGTGACGTCAATTTCTACAGAAACTAAACCGGTAGACAGAGCTTTCTGAACATCCGCGTGCGAGAAAACATCTCGGTCCATCCGCTGGCATGGCCCGCAGTACCAAGCCTGGAAATGCAGAAGAATCGGTAGTCCATCTCTCTCAGCCGCAGTGGATGCTTCGGCATAATTGGACTTCCAACCTCCGTGCTGGGCGTGACATGACGCCGCCGGAGAGATGATCATGATTCCGCAGGTAAGTAACCAAAAACGCATGTGAATTCGCTCCGATGACAAACGGCGACTCAGAAGTTGAGCTGCTTCCGAACAGTGAATGTGCTGGAGGCCGATTTACGCACCTGCATTCGGCTATCGGCAAAAACAGCGACGTGGTCAGCAATGCTCGGTAATGATTTACCGGAATCCGTTATGAAGCCGTATAAATTGTGATTTCAGGGACTGCTCCGTTACGGTGGAATGAGGCGAATTTAGCGGTCAGGCAAAAGTTGTTTCGCTCAGGCTGGGACCATCAACCTCATCCATTGTTCCGAGCACCCTGCCCTGCCTTGCCGACTTTTGATTCATGGCGTTGAATCCGAATTCCGCGCAATCGGCATGACCAGCAGTATTCATTGAATATGGGCAAATCGGTCCGCAAGTTGCTGGGCATTTACCCGATCGCGATGCTGCAAAAATGTAACCGGCCTCATTCATGTGCCAGGCTGATGGTGTGTCGAGGCAGTTCCCTGTGGATTATTCTCCGGAGCAGATCGTGGCCTATTCCCTTGAATCCATTCTTGCGTCAGAGCGAATTCCCAGCCTTCCGGAAGTAGCGGCCCGAATTGTGGAGATCGCTCGCGACCCAGATCCAAACTATGACCAACTGATTGAAACAATCCGTACCGACCCCGCGATCGCAGGACGTATTGTGAAGACTGCCAACTCTGCGTTGCTTGGCATGAGAACTCGGGCAAATTCCATTGAACAGGCAGTGCCCCGACTTGGGACCACGATGGTTCGCACCCTTGTACTGGGATTTTGTCTGGCCGAATACCAGAACCGTAACTCGTTGAACTTACGTCGCAGTTATCAGATGGTTTGGCGAGAATCCTTGACTCAGGCCGCTGTTGCCGAAGCTCTGGCCGAGCGACAGGGAGGTAAGGTGGATCCTGCAAACTGGTTTTTGGCCGGGCTGCTTCAGGACATTGGCCGACTTGCGTTACTGCATACCTGCGGCGAAGCCTATGTGGAAAACGTTCTGGAGCCAGAGGACGAACGTACTCAGCGTCAACGGGAACAGGAATGGCTGGGATTTACTCACGTGGAAGTGAGCCAGGGCTTGTGTCGAAAATGGAATCTGGAGAGTGAATTCGTCGACGCAATCGGCGTTCACCATGCATCGGCTCACAGAGTGGTGCCACTCAAATTCGTATCCAGCACCTCCTTGCCCGCAGCCTTGATCACAGCAACGCATGTCTCTGAATACCTCGAAGAAGTCAGCCACAATCCCGGTTCCAGCAGAGAACATGTCGAACGACTCCTGATGCAGGTCTTTGCATTTCGTCCCAATGATGTCTTCCGCCTCCTTGCTGACATCGATTCACGAGTCGGAGAGCTGAGTGCAACATTTGGAATTGATGTCGGCAGACCTCCGGCCATGGAATCCATTCTGGCAGAGGCGCAGGAATTACTGGGACAGATTGCGCTGGCCAGCCAAATGCGACTTGTGAATGCAAATCCAGGGATCGAACGACTCGAGAGAATTCGACTCGAAACGGCAGAGTCACAGCATGTGCGAGAAGCCGCATGGAAGGATAACCTGACGGGCGCCTTCAATCGCGGCTGGCTTGAACCTGCATTGAGTTCCGTTATTGATCAGGCTCATCAGCACCAGGTTCCCATTGGGCTGCTGTTGATTGATCTTGATAAGTTTCGAGGGCTCAATCAGGAAGCGGGCCCACAGTTCTGCAATATGCTGCTGCAGAAGGTAACAGCAATCCTGCGTGAGTGTGTTCGACTTTCTGACTCTGTCGTCCGATACGGCGCTGATGAGTTTGTCATCACTCTCAAGGATGTGAATTCGGATATGCTCACGATGGTCTGTGATCAAATTCGGAGCCGAATCCGGTCAGAACTGCTGACACCAGATCCGTCGAGACAAATTACGTGCAGTATTGGAGTAGCGTATTACACGCCGCAGAGTGGAATTGCAGTGCGGGCAGATTCGTTGATACGCGAGGCTGATAAATCTGTCTCTGCGGCACGGCGGAAAGGCGGAGATCAGACCATCATGACATTCCTGGAAGGCGGAAGATGGCTGACACAGGTCCTTGAGGCCACAATCGCCAAATAGTTTGTCA
>CAMAXD010000314.1 GCA_945861975.1 Candidatus Kuenenia stuttgartensis
TGCAGACGAACACGAGCATCAGAGATATCACGGAGGCAGTTTTCAATCTCGCGTTTCCAGAATCCGGGGCGATCACGTTCCAGCCAGAATAGAATCTGCCGCAATTGACTGTCGAGCATCGTCAGGCACAGGCGAGCCTCTTCCTGAAAGACAACGACCGCTGCCGCAAACTGCCGGATAGCATCCACCGACGTCACATTCGCTGACTGACTCATGCAGCATTCTCCTGCAAACCTGAACTATCACTGCTGCTGGAGATACTCTTCCACCAACTGCGCTTTGCGCAGCAAATATGGAATGAACTGTTCATTCGACTCAACAAATCGCCCCAGCGATTTCATGTTGGAAACAAACTCTTCCGAAAACCGCAACTGTTCCTGATCACGCCAGGTCTGTCCCAGATGATTAAGCTGCCCTGCCACGGCCGCCGTCTTTTCATTGATCTCTTCATTAAAGCGGCGCAGCATCTGAGCAAATCGGCGAAGTTCGCCTGGATCCACAATGGCCTGAGTCATTCCTTGCACCCTCCCACAAAAACGCATGTGCCACGGTTTCCGGAAACGCAAACGCCGGATGATTCTCCGGAGTTATTACGCGCCTTTTTCTTCCAGGATCTTCGGAACCACGAAGAACTCCCCGTCCGTCTTTGGAGCATTGGACAAGGCTGCCTCACGGGGCAACGAAGGCAGCATCTGATCTTCCCGGAAAACATTTTCCGCTGGCACCGGATGAGTCATTGGCGCGACACCCGTGATATCGACCTCATCGAGCAACCGGACATATTCCAGAATCGATGTTAACTGATTCCCGGATGCCAACAGCTCCTCGTCATCCAGAGCCAGTCGAGCCAGTGAAGCCACTTTGCGAACGTCAGAGAGTTCCATAGTCCATCAATTTCATAGCGTTTAAGGATCAGCCCGACGGAAGAAACACATGATTCGTCCCAATCCGTCTCACGAACTCGCAGTATGATTTCACTTCCGCTCTGAAATCGCAACTCCCGACAGCCAAGTCTGCCGATCAAAAAAAATCTGCGTTACTCTGCCTCGTTCTCTTTTTCCAGTTGGCGGATGTATTCAATCGCATCTTCGGCCGAGCACACGATTCGCCCTGGATGTCGCCCGTCGCGATCACAATTGGCAAGAAGATCCAGAGCATCTCCATCCTCCGCATTGGTCAGCCGCCGCCGCGCTCTCGCTCCGGCCGTTCCGTCTTTGACTCGCTGAGCAAGTCCGTGGTTTTCAATCAGCCAGCGAGTCCGATCCGAGATATATCCTTCCAAAGCCGCCAGGCCGGCGGTTACATGGTCCATGGGATCGATCCCCTTGCCGATATCATGCATGAGGGCGGCGATGAGAAAGTCTTCATCCCACGGGCGCTGTTCACGAGCCAGCTCAAACACCTGAAGACAATGATAAAGCACATCGCCTTCCGGATGGTTCACTCGATCCTGTCGCACACGATCCAGTGGAAGTAACAGCGACAGGAAATAGTGATACTTGCGATTGCCTGGAACCGGATCACTATCCGCCTTCATTTCTCCATCGGCAGAAACGAGTTGCTGCAAAGACTGACGAATCTCAAAATCCGTAGGCAGAGCTTCAGGAGGAATATGGCTGCGAGTAATCGCCCGTGCCGCACGCCAGCGGGCCTGAGCGTAGTTCGTCTCACGCCGCCCACTCAGCAACCGCGCGGCTTCAAAACAAATTTCACGTCGTAGTCGATCAAGGTCCATAGGCGAAGCCCACTGATCAGCAGATTTACGAGCAGAGAGACGTGCGATTCATAGAAATCGCGGGGCGAGTGTCCAGCCATGTTAGCAGAACCAGCACCTACTTCGAACGTGCTGTCGACTTCCCGCTCGATCAGCGACGCCATGTCCCGAGACATACGCAGCGACTGCAAGCAAGTTTGCACCGGACTTGTCGTGTCACGTTGCACGTGCCGAACAGTATTGGGATATTGTCCTCATTGTTTAGACCAGAATGTCCCGACGCTGCGGCCGGGATGGAGAAGGCGCTCGCACTGGGGCCGACCCCATATATCCTTCGCGCATCCGCCTACTGCTCTGTCAAGGCTCAATTTTCGGGTACGACGGACTTCCAGTCCGTCGACAAAGGTTACCGCCGACGGACTGGAAGTCCGTCGTACAAATACAATTCAACCCCAACTTTAAAGGTTGACAGAGCACTACTTTCTGGCTATCTGCCCCGATGCCAGGACGACCCACAGAAGGCGCGAGGCCGAGTATCCAGTGAAACTGACGTTATTGACAACCATGATTCCTGAATTGACAACCATGATTCCTGACCGAGTGATGCACTGTCTGGCCATTGATGGTGCGTCTGGCCATGATGGTGCGTCTGGAAACTTCGGAGCTTGCAATCGCCTCTTGATTATTTCCTATTTGGCCACAGACTCGCTATTTGCGAATCGTTCGGAGTCGTTACTACAATAGGAGGTTGATTAAGTTGCCTGCAAACGACGGGATCTCACCACCATGCTGCGACTCCAGGGGAACCGAAAACGACTGTGTGATGGCACCACGCGGCGAGATCTGTTGCAGATTGGTAGCCTTGGGGCGTTTGGTCTGACGTTGCACAACTTCCCCGGAGGATCACATGCACAAGCCGCAACACACAGTCTCGGACCAAAGTTCGGGCAGGCAAAATCGTGCATTCTGATCTACAAATATGGTTCGCCTCCACAGCATGAGACGTTCGATCCCAAGCCACAGGCTCCTGCGGAAATTCAGGGGGAAATGAAAGCGATTCCGACTAACGTCTCTGGAATCCACATCGGCGATCACCTGCCGAAGATCGCACAGGTCATGGATCGACTGACTGTTGTCCGTTCGCTCACACATCCGTATCCTCTGCATGGCACCGTGTATGCGACGACCGGTATTGCCGACGTCGACACTAAGATCGAATCGCAGCCACGACACAAACGCCAGTGGCCGTTCATTGGTTCGCTGGTGGATTATTTTGAAGATCGACGAACGCGAGGCGCGACGCCGGAGATGCCTCGCAACATTGCACTGCCATTTGCGATGGGCTCAAAGAACGAGATTCCTCCGTTGGCCGGGTTGTACGGCGCGATGCTGGGAATGCGTTACGACCCGATCTATACGGATTTCACAGCGGAAGGAACGGCACTCGCTCCAGAGATTCGACCTGGCAGAACCTTCAAAGATCCACTGCTTGGAATCAGAACGACGGATCGACTGTCGCTGTTCGGCGACGGGTTTCCAAACGTCACTTCGTCGCACCTTGAACTTCGGCGTTCGTTACTCAGCCAGCTTGAAGGAACTCGCCGTCAATTGCAGACCATCGAACGGATTCAGACATTCACGCAGCAACAGCAAACAGCATTTTCACTGTTGACTTCTGGCAGAATGTCTGAGGCTCTGGACTTTACTCGCGAGCCTATCAGTGTCCGTGAGTCTTATGGACTGACCCTGTTCGGTCAATCCTGCCTGGCTGCTCGGCGGCTCATTGAGGCTGGCTCAAAATTTGTGACGGTGATCTGGGATGCGTATGGCTTGAATGCCGGCTCCTGGGATACACATCACAATCATTATGGACGGCTCAAAAACTTCCTGCTGCCGGTTTTCGACCAGACATTCAGTACGCTCATTCTGGATCTGGAACAGAGAGGAATGCTGGACGAAACATTGGTCCTTGTGCTCAGCGAACATGGTCGCACGCCGAAGATCGATTCAAAACCCGTCGGTGCAGGGCGAGATCATTGGTCGCGAGCGTATTCACAGGTTTACGCAGGCGGCGGCATGGGACGAGGCATTGTCGTTGGACGCACGGACAAACACGCTGGTGATGTCGAAGAGAATCCGGTGTCGCCCAAAGATGTGCTGGCGACTGCGTTTTATCTGTTGGGTATCGACCCGCAAAGTACTTTCCCCGATCCCGAAGGTCGTCCGCTGCCGATCACGGGGACAGGTCGTTTCCGACCAGAGTTGCTGGATTGATACTCATGCAATCGCTGAATGCTGGAGACCAAAGTGTTGTTCGGTTCCGGAGCGTCAAGATCAGCGAATGTCATGAGACCGCCAATAACTCAACGGGGAAGTCAATCTGCAGTCACCGTGTGGCCGTGGCCCTTCTATTGTCGCGTCAAATCGTGTCTGGAGCTGCATCAAAGTCACTGCAACGCTGAGATTCGGCGCCAACACGTTTGCGACTTCGGTCGATGTGTCGAATGGCACGTAGATTTACGGTACCCGTTTTGCCAATTCACGTTTCAGCGTAGCTCGTGGTTTTCGGATGAACCCATAGCGTTTGTGCCGTCGTTTCTGGAGTCGAGGTTCGAAGCGGTCTGGACGGTCGCCCACACGATGTTTGGCAATCGCAGTTTGGCAATCGCATCGAGTAATTGTTCGTACAGACATGAAAGATCAGCGCCGCTTCGAGGATTGTGATGTGCAATCAGCGGCTGAAATGCTTCCAGGGTTTGAATCGTACCTTTAAAACTAATGGATCGTGGTTCGATCTCATGCTTTGTGGCGGCCTGCGCCATAATTGTCCGAATCAAATTATAGGCCAGAACGTAAGCCTGCACTTCTTTGCGCACGCGCTCCGTAGTCTTGCAGTGAAGGGATTCCATTTGCATGGTTGATTTGATTGCTCGCAGATCAAGCTCATTATTCCAGCGCGCACGATACAGGTATGCCCGTTCTTCGTTTGACGCTTGTTCTGGATCAAGCAAAGTTGTTACCACCACCATGGATTTGGTTCGAAACCCCGACTGCTCGATGCGAATCCGAACTTCACGAATCATCACATCATCAGGAAGCGAGTCGTACGTCTTGCGATCAACCGAACGTATTGAATTCGGCTTTTGCCAGCGAACGATGTGATCATCCGGGCCCAGTCGCTTGCCTTTGCGGAAATCAGCCTTGCGGTGAGCTTTATTCAGCCGGCTTACAAGTTTGAACCCTCGTTCTTTGAGCATCGTGATTCCCGGTCCAGTTCGACATGAGGCTATCACCCAGAATAACATCTCCCGGACGCAGAGTGTCCCACATGCGGCGCAGCAGGCTGACTTCCCCATGTCCTTTCCCGGCATATCGACAGAAACCCACGCTGACGATCGCACCGCAGGACAGTGATATCAACGCGCTGATACGCGCAAGAGGAAACCCCAGGCCGGCCTTCTGGTTATACGTTTTTGGATACGCCTCCACGTTTTCCTTGGTGTCGGGCATGGAAACGGTAGTTCCATCGAACAGATAAACCTGACGGGCTTTCCACAGCCAATTGCGAGCCGCCTGACTATCAAGCACACGTCCAACTCGACAAGCGACGTCGGCGAAGAACGGTTCCGGCAATCGCTTTCCGGCCTGGCAATAGGCCCCTGTCTCTGACGAGCAAGCACGCTGTCCTCGTGAGATGCGATGAGCAATCAATCGAGCGACTACTGATCGGCAAGCATGATCAGCGATGAGAACCTGATTGAGAAAGACCCATAACGTGACCAAGGGCGTATAGATCGCGTCATTCCATACAGTACGAATCGTGGCCAATACGTCCTGCATGAGTTCTTCTGACAACACATCGAGGAAAGGTAAATCCCCTTCCTGAAGAAACAGCCGCCGCAGAAACGTGAGCTGTTGCCGAAACTTTCCCTGACTGAAATCTCGCATCGAACGGCCTGCCTTCCCTGGTAGTGAATCGTGCTTCCGCGATCTCTCTACGCCAGTAAGGTTTTGCTGCCTATGTCATGTACGCGCAATGACTTGCTGAAAATCTACGTGCCATTCGTCGGTCTCACCAACGCAGTTTGGCGCATCAAGTTTTCAGGGGTGGACTTGTTGGTGCGATACGTCGTCAATTCTTACAAATCAAACGCAGGTCACGCTGCTCAGGTGTGGCTACGGCTCGAGCTATTCTGAAGTCTCTTTGACAACTGCATCAGGGCTTATTTGCTGTCATCCTGACGGAGTGAGTTCACGGGTGGGATCGCAAACCGAGTTCTAGAATCCTTCGACGAGTTGGACGATCGGAGGTTCTGGAGGATTCCGGTGCCCAGTGCAATACCACAATGTTCCGCACTTGAGTTACTTAGAATGCAACCGATTCACTCTCCACTGTGCTGCGCTCTCAGGATTTTAGTTCCGCGACAGCAAATCAAGCAGCCGCTCCGCAGCAGTAAAGACATCAGCGCAACTGCAAGTTGACAAAGAATCAGATTGAATCCTCGTCCCAACGTCGACTGGTCTGCGGCCAAGTACGAATACCCGCAGGCAGAGGTGGGAATTCGCTTTGTTTCTGATGATTTCAAGAAACTTCGAACATGCGTGACACATTACGTGCCATTCATGACGCAGTAGTTCAAGGGAAGACTTGCTGTCCTCACAAAGGGCGTTAAAGTGCAATGCATGCAGGATGAGTCGGATTGAGTCTTTTCGTACTTGGGCGATCACACCCCAGCGCGCTAAACCTAGACCGCTCCCCCGAATCGGGGGGATGGCAGAGGGGAGATTTCGATTTTCCAAACTCTCATTCTCAAGATGAACGCAATCCGTAACCAGGACTTATCGTAATGAAACTCGTCAACTGGCTGAATACCCTTTCTCAGCACTTCGATCGTCGTGGCCGTCAACGTCGCGCGAGATCTGGCTCGCGGTTCCAGTCAACATCGCGACCGCTCGAGATCACGAATGGTAAGGTCGGTTCAGCGATTCAGGGCTTTGAAGAGCGGATGCTGTTATCGAACATCAGCATTGGCCAGACCGTTTATGAGACCATGGGCACTGCGGCAGACATCGACCAGTTTTCCTTCACGCTCGAAAGCCAGACTCGAGTGTACATCGATGGTCTTTCCACGTCTGGAAATGTTGTCTGGAGTCTTGAGGGTCCGGCGGGAGTGGCATTTTCCGACCATTCCCTGCAAGGCGGCAGCCCCGCGATGAACCTGATGGCCGGCGACTACAGACTGGTCTTCCGATCAGCAAGCGACGTGATTGGCGGTTATTCGTTCCGGATGCTGGATCTGGGCGTTGCCACGGCGATAACGGCATCGCCTGTGACCGGTACTTTGAATCCCGCCGGAGCGACGAATGTGTACTCGTTGCCGGCGACTGCGGGTGATCGATTCACGTTCGATACATCAACGACTGAACCGAAGAATGCCGGATGGCGGTTGCTGGATCCGCTAGGTCGAGATGTGGACG
>CAMAXD010000315.1 GCA_945861975.1 Candidatus Kuenenia stuttgartensis
CCTCGGCTTCCAGCCGCTGATATTCTGCGTTCATCCCTGAATCGCTCCCTGAAAAAGCTTTTTCGCTATCGCCTTTTTACAGCGATTCAGGGATCCTGGACCAGATCATTTCTCTCATTCAAAATTCCCGACAGATCGTGAATCCGCCCACAGCGACGTGTAACCGGCCGACACCGCCTGCTTCGTCAACGTGAAACTTGTAGCCGCCAGAAACGCGGCACGATTCGTTGTTGAGTATTTGTAGGTTGCGAACGTGACCGCTCCGGGAGAACTCCCCTGCACGCGATTGACGAAGCCGTCGACTGATACACCGGTGTTCTCAATTCCGTAGCTCCACGGGGAAGTGCCAGACCGGTTGGCATATCCGAGCTTGACGCCGTTCTGGAGCGATGAAGTCTGTTCAAGTTGAGCCGCAACCGAAACGTTGTACGTTGTGACCGGATCATCCCAGTCAGGACCACCGATGACGTCCGGAGTTTCAGCCCAATACTCCAGCGAGTAAATCAACCGGCACTTAACCAGTTCAAAGTTGCGGATGTTCCACTTTTCTGGATGCGTATAGCTGTCAACAGGCGGAGTGATTGTGGTCACCCGGGGAACCTCAGTCTGAAGAATGATCTTCGACACACTGACACCGAATCCGCATTTCACATTGTCGCCGGAAACCGTCTCCGTGCCCGGCTGAATGATTGCCTTTTTGACCGCAAAAGGATCAAGGTTCGTGATCAGCGTCGCGCCCCAGATGTTACCTGAGGCTCCATGGTTCCAGAAGAACTCGTATCCATTCGTTGTATCGTACGTGATGATTGTCGCTGGCCATCCAGAAGCGAATTGCACGAAAGATCCACCACGGGGGTTTGTCATGTCATCCTTCCATGGACTCAACCCCGGATAGGCGAACGACACCGAAACCGGCGTCTTGATCAGAAGCATGTACGTCTTTGTTTCTTTAGGCAGTATCACCTTTGAGCATGGTGTCACAGTTGCGTTTTGAAACGGAGTGACGCAGATCGGGCACGATACGAGGGAATAAAACCGATTCGTGCATAGCGGGTTGAAATACTTTTCAGCCAGCAGACTCCACGTTTTGCATGTCATGGTTTCACTCGCTAGACAGGACCGATTGAGACACTGCAACCTGCTGGAATAGGCACGTAAACAAGTGGGTATGTGTCATCATGCCGCCATTCTTCCATCGCGTGAATCTTGCGGCAGTTTCCGGTTAGCCGTTCTGGCAGATATTTGCGGAAGATCGCCCTCCCAGTTTCGGTCCCCCGTCTCCACCATAGATTCACGAAAATGTACTCACCCGGTGCCGAACTGGTTGGAAAACTCGCAGTGAATCGAGGCTCATCGTATGTCGTGCAGTCGCTCACATAGAGTGTTTTGTCGCTATAGGACGCCCATCCTGCGCAGTTCGAGTTGGTGGCAGTGACGATGAACTCCCCGTTGTACGCCCCGTGACACGCTACCTCATACGAGCCTGCAAGCGGGTTGGTAGCCCGCCACCACGGCTGAAAGTAAGTGATGTCAGCAACCGGCATATTGACGGTAATTTTCAGAAGCGGTGTCCACGTTCTCTCCAGAATTGCCGTGGGCCAAACGCCCGACTTGATCACCTTGCCAAGATAGGTGTCGCAAGTCTGGCCGATCGGAAGCGGCGTCACGCAGATTGAACATGCTTTCGAAGGATTGCCCGTTTCCGGCAGGAGCTCAGCCGAGCACAATGGCGAGGTGTAAGCGCCAGCCCATGGCGACCATGTTCGACAGCCCATTCTATGCCTCCGGATCCGGAACCGCGCCATCAACGCAGAGCGTCACAACAGGCCCGTAAGCTCCCCACGTCATCGTCAGCGTTCCATCCATGGTCGTGTCAGCAGTCGCTGAACTTCCATCAAGGTACGTAGCCGTGAGAAGATTCCCAATGTCCTGAGTCCAAGCGGTCCCGGCTGTATTCAGCGAAATATCATAGGTTCCAGCCGGAAACAGAATATCGCCAAACTCCCCTTCAAACGTTTCAGCATTCATCGCGATCGACCAGGTGGATGCCGTTTCCATGCCGTTCACGATGGCACTTCCGTCAGCGATGCAGGTACAGGGACAGCCCCCAGCCCCACCGCCGCCGGCCGCCGTTGTCGTGGCGGCATTTCCAATAACCGCCCGAGTTCCCGATTTCCCTTTGCCGGAAAGAACGATCAGCCCAGCACCATCGGGGCCAGCTTTCCAGGAGCCCGATACCGGTCCGACTTCATCCGGCGGATTGATGGCCACAGCTTCATCGCAAAGAACCGTGGTCGCATCCAGAAGCCGCACAGCCGTTCCTACGGCATTGTTGATCAAGCTCGTGCCAATGACGACCACGTACAGCGAGTCAGAGCCATCAGGCTTATTGACACTCAGCACCGGTTGCCCGAGTGGTGACGTTGCGCTCAGCGTCGTGATTCTGGCGATACCGAAGGCAGGGATTGTTTCCCCGCTCACGTTCTTGACCTGAATCACAGCGCCGGTTTCGATCGATCCCCGCGACATGTTAGCCCGCTCCTGTGATCAGACGTGGCGTGAAGGCCATCTGCTGTTGCACTAGGGCCGAGAGTTGAGCCTGGCCGAACTGTTGATTATTCAGGCGATCTTCACGCTGGCGTTTCTCTTCGGCCGCCCGCTGATCAGCCGGCTTTTGAGACCGGTCATGATTCAGGATCACTGAAACCGATTGAACGAAATCAGATTCAGCACCCGCTTCCCATGTTACCTGAGCCACTAGCCCATCAGTATCCTGGCTATACGGTATGCAGTAGTTCCCGGTCTGAGGCTGAACCGAAGGAATGTATCTTTGTGCGTATTGAGTGCATGCTGCACTCAGCGAAGCCTCAATTGCCGTCTTGTTGTCGTACTCCGCCCCCCGGGAAGTGAAGTCAGCATAATCCAGCGTGTAGTTCTCAATCACGAGCCGCTGCAATTCCGTCTTCCTCACAGGTTCCGTGCCAGTGCCATTCGATACCCCGGTGGAAAGCTCATAGCCGTGATGAAGACGAACTCCGTACATTTCCTTGCGGATCCCGTAGCCGGTCCTGAGGTACAGGACAGGGGGGAAAACGGAATTTGAAGTTGCCACGAACGTTGCCGGCCCAAGTCCGGTGAGCCGCCAGAACGTGTCATCAGAGACCGTGTGGAAGATGGCCCCCTCAGCCAGATCGGTGGCGGTTGGAGTGTATCCGGTACCGGCCGTCATCGCTGCCGGGGTGGCGTATTCCCAGGTGTAGCCCTTAGAACGGAAGCACGGTCGGTTCGTGTACACATACCCGTTGTTGACATCCATCCGGAACCCGAACTTCCAAAGTGCATACTTCGGAAGATTTTCAGCTCCCAGATAATCAGCAGACCGGAACGAGCCCGCCAATTCAGCTGGATTTCTGACATACTTGCCCGTTTCATCAATTCCAGCCTGAAGCCGAGTCGGATGAAGCGGCAAGAGCAGTTTCATGTTCGTGACTGCAGGGTATGGGCTTCCGGTTTCGGGATCCGTCTCCGCATCATAACCCGGCGGCTTGGTGACCAGTCCTGCGAAGCCTTTGATGCGGAACATCCGCCACATAAATTTCTCGCAGTGAGCCCGCAGCTTCTTCGTTTCGGTATCGTTTGCCCCGACGACCTCCAGAAACCGCTCCGGATCCACGTTACCCCAGCCAGCCGCCGGCTTGAAAGACAGGTTGTCAACCAGCTTCACGTCCGAGTCTACGGCTGTCGAGCCCCCGAATTCGGGACAAACTGCCTCCAGCATGAGCCATGAATCGAACAGCGTTTCCGATCCGTATGCCCTGATTTTCTCGGGCGGCTGTTCGAATGCAATCCCCGCAGCGACCGGTTCGATCAGGTTCGTAGACGGTGGTATGGTCCCGACTCCGTTTACGACCAGCTTGATTGTATTGTCGGCTCTCAGATGAACCTGCGCCCCAAACAAACCACAGAGTTTATTGAGCTCGTCCGCTGCAGACGCATAGATCCAGTGGACCTCGGGGGCGACTGACGCCGTGGTCGGGATGGCGGTCACGTCGTAGCCAGTTTCACCTAGTGCATTTAGAAGCAGCGTGGCGATTTCACGAGCATTCTTCAGCGTACTGCCTATTGCTGTGCCGGTTTCGTCTTTCACATTGTAGGAGCCATTCACGAACTTGTGTTTCCATCTCCAACGGCGGTCCTGAATGGTGTAGACGGTATCCTTGTAAGGTTCATGGGTCTGCTCGAGCCGCACGATACTGCAGTTCTTCCAGCGTCGAACCTCCGCCCATGTGCCGGTGTTGCCCCATTCGAGAATCAGATCCGCGATCGCTGACGTGGGCTGAGTTGTCCCCTGCGGCTGAATCATCCTTCCCTGATCAGGAATGACACCTGGGGAGCACGCCATGCTGACGTGACCTTCGATCAGCAGAGAGCCATATTTCCAACGTGCGCGATCAGCCATATCACAGACCTCCCGGATTCACCGTACCGGGATGAGCATTGAGCGAATAGGTGAACGAGTAGTCCCGGATGAATTCGAAGTTTGCGGTCCCGATCTGACGTTTGTGTTTCTTGTCTCTGGTCACGTCCACGTCACGAGCCCCCGCCGTGGCGATCAGGAAGGCCGGCAGACTCGGGTAGGACGTTCGTCCACTGATCGATCCAGACTGCACCACGGTGACGTCCGTATACGCTCTTCGTTCCTGAAGTTCGGACACGGTGTTGTGACGTGGTCGCAGGATGTTCTTCGCCCCGCCCTCCCCGATGATCTCCACGCTTTCGGTGAGTGTCAGGTTTGCGACACTTTCTGCGGCATTGTTGTACTCGGCCTGAATCTGGATCTGAACGTACTGTTCGGTGGCGTATTGGAGCGGACCGGAAGGGAGACTGATTACCCTGGCTTGCGGTCCGACCAGGCAACCGGAGGCGTACATGAAATGACTGGTGCTGAACCAATTGACTCCATCTGTGGAGTATTCGATACCGGCATCGAGTCTGGGCACCAGCATCGCAGTCTTCAGGGCTTCGATTTGTGACGTGATATCGGCCGGCCCGCTTCCCGACAGCCAGATTTCGACCTGCATGTCATAAATGAGGGAAGTCTGGTAGGTGTTGATTTCACGGGTCGAGACGTCCATTGACACCGGCTTTGCGGATCCCGCAGCCGTGTAGAAACTCCCGTATCTGAATCGAAACGAGGTTGCCAACGAAGTCCCCCCACAACTGTATTGCCCTTGTATACCAACTACAGTATCAGTCCTAGTTTAATTCGGCAAGACACGCCTCGCGTTTTGCGAAGGCTTCTATTGACGGAATGCGTTCACACTGGACTCCGGAACTGTGCCAACCCAGTTGTCAGCAAGCTATGACGCGTGGAACAGGCTGGTCGAGATCCAGAACGGGGCAACCAAGCTGGTGGAGAGCGTTTATGACGCCCGTGGCTATCGTATTCGTAAAGACACGTACACCAGCGGTACGCTGAGCGAATCGCGTCACTACTACTACACACCCGGCTGGCAGTGCGTTGAGGAACGCCTGGACACAAGCACCACTGTCGAGCGGCAATTCGTTTGGGGACTCAGGTACATTGACGACCTTGTCCTGCGAGACCGCTCCACCGTCGACAACGGGACCATGAACGAACGCCGTTACGGTCTGCAGGACGGCAACTGGAACATGATCGCTATCTGCAACACTACCGGCTCTGTTACCGAACGGTATGCCTATTCAGCCTACGGCGCACCGGTCTTCATGATCGGAGCAGTTTGCACTCAGCCGGAAACTCGCTCCGGTCGCTCTCGCTGGAACAGCATCGGGCATTCGGTCGCAGTGTTCGGTCTGTCGTATCGACACTACTTCGATCGGTGGTACAAATCTGACTCAGGTCACGCCCTCCTGAGTGAGTTCGGGATGGAGTTGTCGCGGATTCAGGATACGATTAGTTCTATACTGAATGAAATCGCGTTTGTGGTCGATTTGAGTGCGCAACAGGGTGAAGTATTGCCAACATGACAAATCAAACTGATCTCGCGTCGGTTGGCCGGGCCTGACGACTAGCTGAAACCGATTCAGAATGTTTTGCGATGGGGTCACCATCGCATTCCCATGAGCCTCGTGATCAACTGGTTCCAGCAATCTCATAATCGATCCAGCGGGCTCTTCACCCCCAACGGCCCGGACTGCAACACATGGGTGTAGATCATGGTCGTGCTGACATCGGCGTGACCGAGCAATTCCTGTACAGTCCGAATATCAGCTCCGGACTGAAGGAGATGCGTGGCGAAGCTGTGGCGAAATGTGTGAGGCGTCACCCGTTTGTGGATTCCGGATTCCTCGACGGCGCGATGCAGAGCTGTCTGAAAAACACTTTCGTGCATATGGTGTCGATGAATGGCTCCGTCGTGCGGATCAACAGACATTTTGGAGGCGGAAAAAAGGAACTGCCACTCGAACTGATATGCGGCTTTGGGGGCCTTGCGTGCGAAAGCATAGGGAAGCCAGACCGAACCGAAACCAGCGGCAAGATCTGCATCATGCAATTGCCGAACCATCTCCTTCTGTGCAAGCACATCTGCAATCACGGATTCTGGCAGCACCGTCACACGATCCTTTGCTCCCTTGCCATCACGGACAATCAACTGCCGCGATCCAACATCGACGTCTTTAACTCGCAAACGCAAACCCTCATAGTGGCGCAGACCGCCGCCGTACAGAATTCGAGCAAACAGCAGATCTCTACCTTTGAGATGACGAAAAATGGTCGCAACTTCTGACGTGGTGAGGACCACCGGAATACGGCTTGGCTTCTTCGCACGTTCGGTGTCAAGAAACTGAAGGTCACGTTTCAGCACTTCACGAAACAGGAAGAGTAGCGCGTTGAACGCCTGATTCTGGGTACTCGCTGCAACTTTATCCTCCACAGCAAGGTTGCCCAGGAATTCCTTCACTTGCATCTCACCGACATCGGACAAGACTTTGTTCCAGCCCCCAACGGACAATACAAATCTCTGAATCCATCCGACATAAGCACGCTCCGTTCGAACTGCATAATGCCGAATCCGCATAAGAGTTCGAATCTTCTGCAGAAGTAAGGGTTCACGAGGATCAATTCGGCCAATCAGCATCTTGTCATCGACCGGCTCAGCACCGGAGTGCCCTGAATTCAGATCAGTG
>CAMAXD010000316.1 GCA_945861975.1 Candidatus Kuenenia stuttgartensis
CAATCGAACTGTACAATTCTCTTGTGGTCATTTCGGAGTTCCTGATGAATGAGTGTGCTAACTCCTCATCAGACCGACTTGACCACTTTTTGTAAATTCAAACGCGAACACAAGTTACGCCGCGCACTTCATTTGTCGTTGAACCCAAATTACGCAATATCCCCACCACCGTGTACGGCTCTTTCAATGACAAATGATGAACAAGCTGAGGTCCCTGGCCAGACAGAGGAGATCGATAACCTTGCAGGCAATGAACGCAACAAAGGCGCTCAGCCGATTGCCGAATTGATGCAACAGTACGATCTGAAACCAAAAGATCTCGTCGAAGCATCGGCCGAGCAACTGACTTTCAAACTGGTGGCTCGCGCGATGAAGGGTCGGGAATTGACGATTAACTCCAAAGGCATCGTGCAACGTGCGATGAATCGAGCGACTTCGAAGGTCTGGACTCAGAAGCAACTGTTCAATTATTGAAGTGATTGGTCCTGAAGAGACATAGACCCTTTACGCAGACGGCTGTTGATTTAAGCGCGCATTCAGCGTTTTCGTATAACGGCGAGGCGTAGGCGAATCAGAAAACGACGCCTGCGGCTTGCCGTTAAACGATGAAGAGACCAAACGCCAGGAGCTTCGCCCTTACAGCTTCATCCGTATAATTCGATTATTGCCCATATCGACAACATACAGAAATCCGTCGTGCCAGGTAACACCGTGCGGATGGCTCAGGCGAATTCGAGCATCCCCGTGACCTTTGCCGAGGATCGTGGTGACTTCGCCGCTGTTCGTATCGACTCGACGAATCGCACCATTCTCGTCGTCAGCGATATAGACGTTTTCGGCGTTATCGATACACAGATGCTTGGGAGAACCGAACTGAGCCTGTAGCCCGGGACCGTCAACGAAGCCTCGAACACCTGTTCCAGCCGTTGTATGAATCGAGCCATCCGGCCGAATAACTCGCAGCGCATGTCCGCCACGTTCGAGAATCCAGATGTTTTGCTTTGAGTCCTGAACAACAGCTCGTGGATCGACCAGAGGGCTGTCTACGGCGGCAGCACCATTCGTCGGAACACCCTTTTTCCCATTGCCTGCGATGGTGCTGACCATTCCGCTTTTCAGGTCGACAGCGCGAATCCGATGGTTATTCAGATCGGCCACATGAATCAGATTCCTGTCCGGACTCAATGTGATGCACATCACGAAATCGAAAGTGGCTTCCGTCGCCGGTCCGCCATCTCCGCTGAATCCCTTCTTGCCTTTGCCTGCGATCGTAGTAACCACTCCTGTTTTCGCATCAACCTTGCGAATGCAATGATTCCAACTGTCGCCGATCAAAAGATCTCCATTTGGCAAAGTGTCGCAGTTGTGCATCCCGTTGAAAGTTGCATCGGCAAGTTGTCCGCCGTCACCTTTGTAGCTTGTTGAACCGTCACCGCCTGCATGGTGCAGTTTGCCGCTGCTGTCCAGTTTGTGAACTCGTCCGCCTTCGAGTTCGACAATCCACATGTCTCCGCCGGAATTGAAGGCCACACCGAAAGGAGACGTCAGCGGGCTTTTTGCAGAGTCCCACAGGCCGCCTTCGGAGACCATGAGATCTCCGACAACAAACTCCACCTCGCCCGCAGCGGCGTCCTGAATTGAAGCACAGAAAACGGACGAGAACGCGGCGAGCAGAAGCAGGAATCGTGAGAAGGGCGTTTTGATCACGGATTGAATCCTCGAATCAATGACAAGGGCTGACCAATAGAATCGGCTGCAGATCTCCAAAGAAACCGATCTCCGGGCAGTGCATACGACAGATTTTCCGCAATCCCCGCAGGCGATTCCGAGATTCATGAGTGCATTATGGTCATTTTCCCGCCGAAGCCGATGAAGTTCCGGAAACGGTGGTAGAAATTGTGCCGGACGACGTCAAAATAGGCCGCAACCATCCGTTAAACAAGCGGCTCAGGGCTCCCCATCGCAATGCAAGGACGTCCTTTAAGACGAAATCTCCTTCAAGCCACGATAAGCGTCGTGCTGCTGGCGGTTGGCTATGTCTTCATCACACGCCCCGTATTTGCTCAGGAGCCCCCATCAACGCCAACCGCCACGCCGTTGTTTGGCTTCGCTATTCGCAACGCTCTAATGGAAGAACGTTTTCATCGCACGCGAAATGAGCAGGAAGCAGTTTCGAAACTGCTGATGAATACGAATGTGACGGGAAGTCAGTCGACCGTCACGGAAACTCGCCTGCGAATTGTGCCCGATGAAAAATCCCTCCGGTTTGAACTGTTGAATTCCGGCGCTGTCACTAGTCAGACGACTGGATTTAATTCTCAGGCCACTGTCGACAGTATCGGCCAGCATCATTTTGAAATCACGAAACCACTTTGGTTCGACGGCAAAACGTTTTTGACGCTTCCGGCCCATGGAACAATTCGTGCCTCGCAAACTCCGCAGCGAGTTTTAAGTACTGCCGGCGCGACCATGCCGTTGCTGGGAACGTTGAGTGATCGCGTGGCCTGGAATGAAGTCCTTCGTCGCACACCGCAGATCAATCAGGCTGTGGCAGAAGATGTGTCTCGCGATGTCCTGCCCAAAATCAATCGACTGATCGACGAAGATTTTTCGCAACGTCAGAAAGATGTCACGATGGCACAACGGAAGATCGATACGATCTTCGGGAGTACTCGTCTTCGCTGGTGTTCGCGATCCACCAAAGATGTCGTTTCTGTCTGGACGGTTGATCAATCACGTCTCCGCGACGGTGCAGTGGCTGCGATGCCAGCAGAAGCGGGTGCATTTCGCAGTGATGAGTCCGTCGTTGCCTTTGTCTCCGAGGATTCGATTGAGTCCTTGCTGACTCAGTATTTTCCAGCGGGGCTGAAACTCACTGACAAGCAACTGCAGAAACTCGAACTGCCCGAAGACGGCCCTGACGCTGGTCCAGTTTTTTCTTCCGATCGGCTGATGTCCATCGTTGCCGCACTGCGGTCTGCAGCCTCTGAGGAGGCCGCCCTGTTTACTCTGGAATTGGCTCGAACTAACCCTTTTCAGGTGAAATTTGTCGATGGTGACATCCGGCTGATCACCACGTTTCAGATTCATCCAAAGGGCGGCGCGGCCAGCGGCTGGATGACGACCACATTCAATCTACGCGGAAAACGACTGTCAGATGACGAGTGGACAATCGCCATCCGAAATGTGGATGTGGGAGAATTTGGCGGCAAACTGGCTTCGGAATCTTCAAATGAGCTATCCGAACAACTAATAATCCCCACTGCCGGCGAGGCGGATGGTGAGCCGTCTGTCGATAACGCCGATGTAACGACAGTTCAGGCTGGCACAGTCTGGATCCCGATCGTTCGCAATGCGACGCAGTCGCTTGCCGAAAAAATCCCGCCTGTCAAACTTCCCCTTGAATTTGACGGAGCGGTGATTGTTCCCGGAGCACCGAGGTTTCGGCTTGCAAAAATCGATTCCGCCAACGGAATATTGCGAGTTGGCCTGAAGGCACTGAACTCCGGCGCCATAGCCAGCGGTCGTCAGAATCAAAAATGAGCCGTTGCGATCGCAGTCTGATTCGCAGCCACGTCCTCATGTTGTCCCGCATGATTTATCCGAATGACAATGGAGAGTTTTCGATGAAATGGTTCCTGAGTGCATGTGCTGTACTTTCCTTGTTGGCTGGCTCAAGCAACGCCAGCGTCGCCGCTGATGAGGCTCCGGCAAGCTACAAGGTGAAATTTGAAACCAGTTGCGGTGATTTCGTGATCGAAGTGACTCGCGAATGGGCTCCTCGGGGCGCTGATCAGTTTTACACATTGATCAACAAAGGCTTCTATGACGAATGCCGCTTCTTCCGAGTCGTCCCGGATTTCATGGTTCAGTTCGGCATCAATGGTGATCCTGTCGTGCAGAAGGACTGGAAAGAAGCAAAAATCAAGGACGACAAAGTGACTCAATCCAATCGCCGCGGATACATCACGTTCGCCACTTCCGGCCCGAACTCCAGAACCTCACAGGTCTTCATTAATTTTAAGGACAACCGATTTCTCGACAGCATGGGTTTTGCGCCGTTCGGCAAAGTTGTTGAGGGAATGGATGTTGTTGAAAAGATCAACTCCGAGTATGGCGAAGATCCGGACCAGGGTGCCATTCAGAACCGTGGCAATGAGTATCTGAAGAAGTCGTTTCCGAAGCTGGATTACATTAAGAAGGCCAGCATTGTTGAGGACGAGCCTGCCGCCGAGAAATCAGAGTCGAAGTAACGGCACGACGCTGGCGGTTTGTTGATGTCATGGTCTATCAAAACCGAAAACGCGAGTAAGGGATCCGTGTTCCATCGCACCATACTCGACATCCCTCGCTGACACTTTTTGAAGTTGCGTTTTTTGGTTAGGGCTGGAAGCCCGGCACATTCTTTGCCGGTGGCGTGAGCCACCGGATTGAAAAAACACTGCGTTTCAGGCCTGAAGGGCCGACACATCCGCCCTTGTGTCAGCCCTTCGGGCCTCAGATTCCTTTTGTTCGCATACCGGTGGCTCACGCCACCGGCATTGGATTTGTCGGCCCGCCGGGCCTGAGAATGCGGAACTTCAACACGGGCGCTTCGGGTTGGGATTTACCAACATTCCACAAGTCGCCACCGACTTCACTTTTCAAGATCAAAGTATCTGAGTTCGCTAGTCTACCTGTCGGGGAATTCCGAAATGAGCAGAGTTGTTCAATGTCTGTTGTCGATGCTGACTTTGGTCATCTGCATCGTGCCGGCCGTTTCCGACGAAACCGCTGAGAAGTCCGGCGAGAAGCCCTCGAAACGCTATGAACGTCGACCAGATCATGACCCCAACGGCATCGGCAAGTTCTACATGGGGCGAGAGATCGCTCATGTGATGGGATTTGCCGGAGCCGATTGGCTGGAACGATCCAGTCGGGAAGAAGAAGAACGACTTACGCTTCTCGTCCGATCATTGCATTTGAAGCCGGGTGATGTCGTTGCAGACATCGGAGCAGGCAGCGGCGTGATCTCCCTGCGGATGGCTGAACTGCTTCTTCCCGACGGAAAAGTCATGGCTGTTGATGTTCAGGAAGAAATGCTGGAACGGCTCAAAGAGAACTGCGAAAAGTTCGGTATCTCCAACGTTGAACCCGTCAAGGGGACTCAAAAAACCACCGGACTCAACGACAACAGTGTTGATCTGGCCATCATGGTCGACGTCTATCACGAGTTTGAGTTTCCCTACGAAATGCTGGCGGACATTTCCCGAAGCATGAAGCCGGGTGGTCGAGTTGTCTTTGTGGAATATCGAAAAGAAGACCCGACAGTTCCGATCAAGGAAGTTCACAAAATGTCGCAGGTGCAGGTTCGCCGCGAAGCCGAGCAGGAAGAGTTCGGTCTGAAGTGGACGGAAACCATTCATGTTCTGCCGCGTCAACACATTCTGGTCTTCCAGAAAAAATCTATCGATTGAGTACCACCGGTGACGCGTGACGATATTTATTCGCTCCCGATGAATCGAGTGGGTGAGTTTCAGTTTGACGACCAGGTCGTGCAGGTCTTCCCGGACATGATCGCTCGATCTGTGCCGGGGTATGCCTCGATTCTGTCCATGATCGAACAGCTGGCGGGTCGTTTCGTGCGCCCGGGAACGACCGTTTGGGATCTGGGCTGTTCACTGGGAGCGGCGACTCGATTGATTCGCCGTCAGGCCCCGGCAGATTGTGTTATCCATGCCGTCGATAATTCGTCAGCGATGATAGAGCGACTGCGAACTCTGTTGCAGGAGTCTTCTGAAGTCGGCTGCCCCGTTGAGCTGCACGAGGCCGATCTGCGATCTGTAGAGATTCGAAATGCCTCATTCGTTGTGCTCAATCTCACATTGCAGTTTCTGCATCCAGACCAACGAAGTCAGTTGATCCAAACGATCGCCGACGGAATGGAGCCTGGCGGAGCTTTGCTGCTTTCAGAGAAAATCTGCTTCGCAGACCCACAGCAACAAGACCTGCTGACCAATCTTCATCACGACTTCAAGAGAGCACACGGATACAGCGATCTGGAGATCTCTCAAAAGCGAAGTGCGATCGAAAACCTGCTGATACCAGAGACGCTGGAGACTCATGTTCAGCGAATTCGCGACGCCGGATTTCGTACAGTGGCTCCGTGGTTTCAATGTTTCAACTTCGCGTCGATTCTGGCTGTCAAGTAATCAGGCTTTTCTCGCAAGAATCATCGCTCGCACCGGAGCCGGATAGCCTTCAATGGTTCGTATGGAATCATTGGGATCCAGGAAATCGGCCAGAGATTCAAACGTCATCCAGTCCGTGCGACGCTGTTCCTCGAACGTTGTCCTCGCCACATCAATGACCTGGATGTCTTTGAAGCCGCATCGCCGGAGCCAAAGCTGAAGCATCGGCACCGAGGGAATAAACCACACGTTGCGCATCTTGGCGTAACGGTCTTCCGGAACGAGAACTTCGTGCCGGGAACTTTCGATGACAATCGTCTCCAAAACCAATTGACCGCCGGGGGCGAGTGATTCCCACAGAGATCGGAGATGATCGATCGGACTGGTCCTGTGGTACAGAACACCCATGGACAGGGTCACATCGAACAGGTTGAGACGTTCCGGAAGATCAGCGTCAGTCAGTGGCAAAACATAATGAGAGCAGTTTGGTCCGGCATACTTTCGAACGGCTTCAAACTGCATCAGGAACAGAAGGAACGGATCCAGCCCCAGCACCAGACGGGCTCCGCTATGAAGCATTCGCCAGCCGTAGTATCCGTTGCCGCAGCCCACATCAAGTACCATCCGATTTCGCAGCTCCAGATGCGGCGCCAGCCGATCCCATTTCAGACATGATCGCCACTCGGTATCGATTGCCATGCCGAAAAAATCAAACGGTCCTTTTCGCCATGGGTGCAAAGCACGCAGAGATGCCTCCATCGCCGCTTTCGATGATTGCGGCAAATCCCCTTCAATGGCCACAGCGTTCTTCGCCGCATTCAGCCAAGCATTTTCGATAGAGGGTAATGACTCCAGAGCCTGAATCCACTCCGTCAGTTTTCCATGTCGCTCAGACGACAGGGATTCCTCGGTCTTCTGTCGCAGCTCGCGAGCCCACGCGCCGCGCCCCAATGAAGTCAA
>CAMAXD010000317.1 GCA_945861975.1 Candidatus Kuenenia stuttgartensis
GCCGAGAATAGCGAGATTGGGACTGTCGAACGTCTCGACAACGGTCACACGCTGATTACAGAACTGGGCCGGATACCAAGACTGCTGGAGGTCGCTGCAGACGGAAAGATTGCCGTCGAAGTTCCCCTGCAACCGGAGACCGACAACGCACACATGCAGACGCGGATGGCACGCAAACTGGCGAATGGCAATTACCTGGTACCTCACCTGCTTGCGTTTAAAGTGAAGGAGTATTCACCGGACGGGACGATTGTGAAGGAGTTTCCCACTGACTCTGCAGAACTCGGCGGACGCGCTGCGGAGAACTGGCCGTTCACGGCGATTCGTCTGGAGAACGGTCACACGGTGATCAATCTGACTCACGGCAACAAGACGATCGAAATGGATGCCGACGGCAAAGTAATCTGGGCGATCAGCAACTCAGACTTTCCGGTCGTTAAACCGTTTGCAGATCCCTGTGGTGGTCAACGTCTGCCCAACGGAAACACCGTGATCGCCAGCTATGCGTCGCAGCAGGCCATCAAGGTTTTCGAAGTCACTCCGGAAAAAACGATCGTCTGGAAATACACTGGCCCGCATCGAGCCCACGAGATTCAGATCCTCACGACGAACGGCAAGCCCATTGATGGCAGGCCGTTGAAGTAAGCTGGCCACTTCGCGGCGGAAATGCGTTCTTTGCAACCTGTGAAAAAGTGAAGGCCCGGCCATCGCAAAAAAGCGACAGCCGGGCCATTCAGAAATTTGAATCAAGCCGACAGAGTTACCCGTTAACAGTTTCTTTTTGTCGACCCCATTCTGCCTGATCAGAACTCGCCGAGTACTTCACCACCCTGGAGCGTGATAAGGCCGACGAGTGTCGCACCGGACATGTTCTCGCTAAGGAAACGGACAGAGCCGTCAGCCAGAAGAGCTTGGGCGCCGCCGGTGTGGAACGAATACATTTCACTGTCGTTCGTGCAATTCATGTTGCAGGTCCCGACGATGGTTGGGGTACCACTGCCGGAAGTATTGTTCTGCAAGCCGGCGGTGTTTGCACCATCGACGCTGAAGCCACCATTGATGTCAGCCCAACCCCAGCCATCTGCAGTAAAGGTCGTACCAAAGGCAATATTGCCCACGCGTGGATTCGTTCCGGGATTTCGACCGATGTACTGACGAGGACGACCGGCGTCTTCAGCAATCAGCATTGTATTGGACGTCCCGTCGGTGATGTCACGGATCTTCGTACCACCCGGTCCACGTCCCAGTCCGCCCATCGCATCCTTCGTACCAATTGATGGAAGCCCAGCAGCAACGATAAATGCGTTACGCACGGCGTTGACGGAACCGTAGTCACTGTAACCCCAAATCGGCTGTCCGGTTCGAGACGAACCTGTGATTCCGTCATAAAGGGCCTGCGTCGGCAGAGGACGACCGCCTGGTGTTGATGGGCAAACGAACGCAGCCAGTTGCGTTGTCGTCATCGGATCATTGCCCGTGGCGTACCAGTTGATGTTGAAATTGTACTGAGCATACATCGCAGATTGTTCGATGAATGGCAGAACCATTACGTTCCAGGTTTGCTGGAATACCGGGGCGGAAATGTTGATGCGGCTTGGTGGAAACATGGTGTAGGTGCCTTCGTAATTGTGCAGAGCCAGCCCAATCTGCTTCAGATTATTCTTGCACTGTGTTCGGCGAGCAGCTTCTCGGGCCTGCTGAACAGCAGGAAGCAGAAGTGCAATCAGAATCGCGATGATCGCGATCACAACCAGCAGTTCGATCAGCGTAAACCCACGTGAGGCTGATCTGAGTTTGGATTTCAACATGAACAAATTCCTTCAAATAACAGTGTTTCAGGCAGCGAGAACAATTCTGGCTGCTTACAAAAAAATTTCACAACAATGACAATGTGGAATACATTTGAGGGTCTCGCGGCATGAACTGCGTGATTGTTCGCGACGCACTCAATCACTCAGTTCACAGAGATCCGTCTGGTGGTCTATCGAGTCTTCAAGTCCATCACGATGGCTTCGCTGAGCCCCGGTTTCACTTCAAGTTCCAACCCTGACATGGCAGGAATCTGGTATCGCTTCGGTAATTTTTCCGGACCGTACTCGGGGTCGCTGGACGACTGGGACAGCTTATCGGCCCACGAGACCGTCACCTGATACTTGCCTTCAGGAGCCCCGTCTTCCGGCTGATAGGTCGTTAAAGAGAATTTGCCGTTTTCATCGGTGATTCCGTGTGGGGTGATAACCCCGAGCTCCGGCATCCCGGACGCATGCAGTGATACAATCGCACCACTGGCAGGTTTGCCGTTAACGTTCACAATTCCGGTCAGAGGATGCAGAGCGACCTGAGGTGCATCTTTCGGAGGTTCGCCGCACCCGGCAAACGCGATCGCCGCCAGGAGGGCGGTGATTCGTAGCTTCTTCATGAAGAAAAGTTCCCCGTGGAGAAATTGTTAAAATGAACAGAACGCCATGCCCTGATTCTGTCAGT
This sequence comes from Candidatus Kuenenia stuttgartensis, assembly GCA_945861975.1. Taxonomy (GTDB): domain Bacteria; phylum Planctomycetota; class Planctomycetia; order Planctomycetales; family Planctomycetaceae; genus SXXK01. Next base: position 2,485 of record CAMAXD010000317.1, read on the forward strand.
GCGAACGAATGATGAAGGCTAATTGTTAAGAGATTATGAATCCCACGGAGGATCCCATTATTGAAGATGCAGGACGCAGGCCCTGCGGTGACCCACTCAACGCGACCCGAAAGCTTTATCAGGACGAGACGTGACCGTTTCGCGGCTTTCGGGAAACGTCGCATTCTATATTAAGTTTAAGATTGCGGTGTTAGCATGAGTTGAGCCGGATCCTGCTTGCACCCTCGATGCTTCTTCAACCCCAAGAGCTGAATCGATGATGAAACCAACAGCCCGTGGGCGGGGCGATGTCGAACACGATTTCCGACGGATGTGCTGAGCAATTCTGATCGTTAATCTGTGGCACTCTGATGTTAATACTCCTCACGTTTCCTTCAGTGTCAGCTCGACTGTGCTGAGATTATTGTTTGCGGAACAACATGCTGAAATCCGTTTTTGACCAAGCGATGGTTTGGACCGTGGACCACCGCAGGACGACCGCTTTGGCGGTGCTGATCATTACATTGTTGGCGATTCTCGGATACGTACGCCCGCAGTCCGTGCGAGAACTCTTCGTTTCGCCGGGCAAAGAGAAAGCTGCCGCACAGAACGCAAACGAAGACGCTTTCCGCGCTGTGCCGGACGTTGATCCCGTGAGCCTTTCTGAGTCGGACGCCGTGATGGTCGTCAAGTCGACATCGTTCTTTACTCCGCAAGGGGCGAAGGCGATGAGACATGTCGTGAGCACGCTGGAAGAGCTGGACTACGTCAATCGCATCCTGTGGATGGATCGAGTTCCCATGTTGAATATTTTCGGTCTCTCGGAGCCCCTGTTTCCTCGCTCAGAGGCCTCCGCCGAACGATTTGAGGCCGCCAAAGTCAAGGCCATGAAACATCCGCTGGTGGGCGGTCATTTGGTTTCTGAAGACGGCCAGACCATGTTGCTGCTGATCACCTTCGACTGGGACTTTGTAAGAAGTGACGAACAATGCACGACGGAATTGCGAGCTGTGGCTGAAAAGGCGGCCGCTGAATTCCCGGACGTGGCTGTCAGCTTCATGGTGACCGGAGATACTCCAGCCCGCATTACTTACATGAAAGCTCATGAAGCCAATCAGGTGAAGTATCAGCTCATTGGTTATGGTGTCATTGCTATGATGGCCGTCATTCTGTTTCGCGGTATTCGCGCGGTGCTGATCGTGTCGCTGGCCCCGGCGATTGGTGTCTTCTGGACAATGGGGTTCCTGCGTTTCTTCCAACTGGAAGACAACCCATTTAACGATGTGATTCTGCCCGTGTTAATCAGTCTCGTGGGCTTGACCGACGGTGTGCATCTGACTGTTCAAATTCGCAAAATGCGAGCGGCTGGATTGAGCGAACGGCTGGCCGCCCGGACAGCTTTGCATGAAGTCGGCTACGCCTGCATGCTGACGTCGCTAACGACTGCGATTGGATTTGGATCGTTGTCACTGGCGGATAATGTCTGGGTGAAAGACTTCGGCTGGTGCAGCGTCATCGGCGTCACACTGACATTCATTGCCGTTGTGGCCATCGTGCCGCTGGTCTGTTCAACTCGGCTGGGCCGCAATATTCATCTGGGACATGAAAAGAGCCTGATCGATCGCAATCTGACTCGCATTGGAGCCCTGGTTGATCTGGTTCTGCGAGCCCCCAAGCTGATTACCACTCTCAGTATTGCAGCGACAGTGATCCTGTTAGGGATATCACTGACCCTTCGTCCCGATCAGCGCCGAGCCAATGCTTTGCCGGAGAAAAGCGAAGCCTATCTGGCGATGAGGGAGATGGATAAAACGCTGGGAGGACTGGAGTTCTCTGAAGTCGAGATCGAATGGTCTTCGAAGGTTGCAGACGATTCTCCTGAAATTCTGAAGACCATTTCCGAAGTGGATGACCTACTGAAGTCAGAGCCGATGATTGGTTATCCGTTGTCCATTCGCAACCTTGTCGATTCTTTGCCCGGCGAAGGTCCGGCAGAAGATCGCATGTCAATGATTGAATTGTTGCCGCCGCCGCTTAAACGCGCGTTTTATACTCCCGAACGTCGGCGTGGTGTTGTGACATTTCGAGTACAGGACCTGGGCATTGCAAAGTTCGATCCGGTCTTCGAGCGAATTACGGAGGGACTCAGAACAATCGAGTCGCGACATCCCGGGGTCACAATGAAACTGCAGGGAAGTGCCATCTGGCGTTGGAAGAATCTCTACCAGATCGTGATCGACCTCACTGCGAGCCTCGGGTCGGCCGCATTCATCATTTTTGGATCTCTCGCGCTGGCCTATAAGTCTCTGCGAATTGGCCTGATCTCTATCGTGCCGAATATCTTCCCGCTGGCCGTGACCGGGACATGGCTGGTCTGGAGAAACGAGTCTCTGGAACTGACCAGTGTCTGCGCATTCACTGTCTGCATGGGAATTGTCGTCGACGACACTATTCACTTTCTGAGTCGATTCGACGAAGAACGTCGTACTGCGAAGAATCGTCACGAAGCAATCCGTAAAGCCTTTGGCAACGTAGGTGTCGCCATGGTGATGACCACAGTCGTATTGGTCGCGGGCTTTGGAACAGTGGCTTTCAGTGACTCACGTGATCACCATATCTTCGCGTCCATGGGAGCTATCACGATCGCGGCGGCTTTGTTCGGTGATTTGGTTATGCTTCCCGCAATGCTCGCCTGCTTTGCAGAAAAAACTGACGAAGAGAAATTGTTGTGACACGCTGGAAAACTCGTATGAGACGCCTTCTGTTCTGGATTGGCTTGCTGTTGACGATTGTCGGTAGCGTGATAGGCTCGACCTATTGGTGGTGGTTTCACGCGCCGTATTCGCTGACTCCCAATATTGTCTACGGCCAACGCGATGACAAGCCGCTGGTGATGGATGTGTTCCAGCCGCCGAATCACAACGGTGCGGGTGTCATCCTGATGGTGAGCGGTGGCTGGAAGTCCGGGCCGGGTTCCGTCAGACCCTTTATGTTCGCTCCGTTTTTGCGGAGAGGCTACACCGTGTTTGCCGTGCAGCACATTTCTCAACCAGAATGCCTGATTGGTGATATCGTTGACGATGTGCTCCGCTCAGTGAAATTCATTCGACATCATGCGGCCGATTACAAGGTCAACCCGGATCAACTGGGAGTCATTGGCGGCAGTTCCGGCGGACATCTTTCACTGATGCTGGGAACTCGCGGGGGCCCCGGCGATCCTCTCGCCGCTGATGAGATCGATCGCGAATCCAGTGCCGTGCAGTGTGTGGCTTGTTTTTATCCTCCCACAGATTTGCTGAATCTTGGCACGTCGACAGAGAATCCCGGCGACGGTGGTCCACCAAAGAGCTTCCGCAAAGGATTCGGACCAAAAGCAGAAGCGATGGACACGTGGAAAGAACTGGGACATGATCTGTCACCGATCTATTACATCACTCCGCAAATGCCGCCCACGATGATTGTGCATGGCGATGCCGACACGCTGGTGACCATTGATCAGTCCGAGCGATTCATTGCGAAGGCCGAGGAGCTAAGTTGCAAAGTCCGCTTCGAAGTTCGCCCCGGGAAAGGTCACGGCTGGCCGACAATGTTTCTTGATATCGTGCGTTTCGCCGATTGGTTCGATGAGCATCTAAAGCCGGAATAGCGCGGCCGAAAACCCTGAGAGGCTGTGAATTAACTGTAGGGTGAGACCCGCGGAACGCTGGCCCACGATCTGGAATGCCGCAAATTGGTGCGCAGGCGTTCGCTAAGGATCTGGTTCGAATGAATATCCGCAAATGGTGTGCCTGCGTTCGCTGGGGCGAACTTGTCACACCGGCTGAGTCTCCAGATCATTCAAGCAGGACGTTATTTCGGGACTGTTATTAAGGCTCACTTGTCCCACCCTGCGGCTTCTACATATTCACGACCTCAGACGGCCTGCTCTTCGACATTCCGTTCGCAAACTCATGCCATGCGGCGACGACTATTTCCGCCGTCGGATCCACCGGATGGGCAACGTCATGGCCAGCACAGTGGCAATGATGATTCCGGCAATGCCGAAGCCGCGAAGGATGGAGTAGCCTTCAATATTTCGCTCCGCAAGAATCAGTACCGACGATCCCACCATCAGCCCGGCGATCACGAGCCCGATGGCGATGGTGCCGCTGGCATGTTCCAGAGTATCGTCGTTCAGGCGATCGATACCGTGATGCCGCAGATTCACGCTGAACTCACGCCGCCGAAGCTGATCCAGCACATCGCGTACTTCGTCCGGCATATCTTCCAGAAGGGAAAGATATCGCTGCGCGGTGGTGAGTATTCGATCCTGAGCCGCTTTGAAACCGTAACGGTCGCGGATCAGTTTTTCGAGTTGAGGCCGGCCGTGTGAAATCAAATCGAAGTTCGGATCAATTTCCTTCGCAGCTCCCTGAATTGTCGACAACGCCTTGATCAGAAATACAAGATCAGCCGGACATTGAATCCGATAGCGACGCAGCAGAGCGAAGAATTCCTCCAGCAGACCGGCCATATCGAGCGAATCAATAGTGCCCCGTTCGAAGCGTGCCATGAAGCTCCACGCATCCCGCCGAAACGCCCGATCGAACTTCAGCGACGTTTCCGCACTACATAAGGCCATTGTCGCTTCGATGACGCTGTCGA
>CAMAXD010000318.1 GCA_945861975.1 Candidatus Kuenenia stuttgartensis
AACTACGCCATCGGCTACACAGGGCGTGTTGGTTACGATTATGTAGAAGACGTGGCGAAGGCCTTTGTTCGAGCTGCAACTGAGTGTCCTCCGGGTGCGACCGTCGCTGACCTTCCGGGCGAAATCGCGACCACTGAAGAATTCCGCGCGGCGATCCTGCAATGCGTTCCGGGGGCTTCATCACACATCATGATCGCCGGCCCCGAGATCCCGGCCAATATTCCGCCCAATCCAAACTACATCAACGAGCTGTTCTCTGACTGGCAGACAACGACGTTGTTAGAAGGCGTGCGGAAGACGATCGACTACTACGTCCGCCGCAATGAATCTCTGACTGATCGTCGATAAGTGCCGTCGATCAAGGTCGAGGCGGGCAGAATTACGGGATTCTTGTCGGGCAATTTCGTGACTGCCGTAGTCACAAAATGAAGTAGTCACAAAATGAAACCATGGAATCGCACTCGGAGGGCTGACGCCCAGTTGCTCGCCATTGCGCGTGGGAAGATTACTCGGCCTTGATCGGACGATACTCACCGTAGGATTGCGCCGCAAGTTTTTCGAGCCAACTCATTTGCCGTGATTCAACCGCGCTGTCGCCAAATTTGATGACATGAATCGTTGTCTTCCCGGTCTGCTTTGCAATCTCGCGGAGATCTGCCGGAGATAATTCAGGCTCATCACCGTCGGTCAGAAAGTAGATCACTTCAGGCTTTAATCGCAGAGCTTCCAGAAGTGCGGCTTTGTGCTCAGTGCCCGCGTCGCCACGGATGCGATCGATGCTGTGTGACGCGGCCAGCTTATTGAATTCTGTCGCATAGTGCATCACGCGATCCCCTTGGCGAGGCAACATCAGAGGTGTGCGATACTCATTGTAAAAGATTACGCCGAACTGCTGATTAGGCTGCAGTAGACGCAGACTTTTCTTTAGCTGACTTTGAGCGAGCTTCAATCGACCGCCCGACATACTGCTGCTGGTATCAATCACATAGACAAATGTCTTGCCAATCGCAGAGACATCCATGAACGTGGTATCGCCGGGCCCGCCAACTCCGCCAAGTTTCGATGCACCGCCCGCTTCTGCGGGTTGAATCATCGGACTTCCGCCGCCCTGAACTGACCGCTGGGTTCCCCCAATCGGCTGCCCCGGTCCGATCAAGGCCGGGAACTTTGCCGAACTCTCGCCTTCGCCTTCGGAAGTCTCTTCAGACGACGTCAACAGGTTTGCAACTTCGGGCACTTCGGAAGGAAGCCGTTCCTGTGTTGGTACCTGGCCGTCTGCGGGCGTATTCTGGTTGGTCTGCTGGGTTGATGGATCCCGGGAGATCTGATCCTGGTTATCATCGCCAGCACCGGGAGCCATTCCCTCTTCGGCAGAACCACCATTAACGCCGTCGGACACAACCAGTCCGATCTCACGAAAGACTTCGCCTCCGGGTGCCCCCGAACCAACCGTCTGGCATCCTCGCAAAGACAAACTGGCGATCAGCAGGATGCTAAGGTGAATGAACACTGACCCAAACCCGCCCGTCAGTAACGAGCTTCGGCTGAACTCCAAATGAGAGAGAGCAGGCTTCATCTTTGGCCATCCCTTATTTGACGGGTTCCGCAGGCGTTGTTGGCGTCGCGGGAGTCCCCGGTGTTCCCGCAGCAGCCGGAGCTGCGCTATCCACAGATGCTGGCTTCAGGCTTTGCTGAATCATTTGAATCACGTTCTCTGTTTCATCGACTTCCACGGCCTTTTCGGGCGTCTTGAACACAAACGCCTGATCATCAACAGGTTCATTGATCACAAGGTTTCTGAAATCGAGCGTAATCAGGGGACGAACCATCTTCGCCGTCGGGTCCATACTGCGTTTCAGAAACTGAATGCGGCGAGGCAGCATTGTCTCTGCATCAACATAGACCCGCGTGTATTCCGGAACATGTGGACGAGGATCGACAATCGAACCTTCAGGAACCTTGAAGACTTCTTTACGAATTCGTTCACTCCAGCGACCGGTCACTTCATAGACCTTCCGATCACCAACAGTAATTGACTTCACCGGAGCGAACTCCATTGTGGTCTGCAATCGTGAAACAAGTCCCCGCAGTCCACCGACCCCCAGATCCATCGCCGCATTCTTGACGTCGTATACTTTTGTCGCTTCGGCAGCGGCGAGAATACTTGTGATATCGCGACGCGAGACTCGCTGCATATCTCCGTTCTTCCAGAGCGTGGACAATACACTGCCGTCGCTGACCTGATTCAGGATTCCGCGATTCTGAGCCTCGTCCACTGGCTCAGCCTCAGCGTCGAGAGCCAGCTGCGCGGCGTCGTCGGCCTTTTCCGCCACCATCGGAAAGATCATAAACTCAAGGTTCACACGGTTTCCTGATGCCTCCAGATACTTTCCCCGAGCCGTAAGCTTCATGCCTGAAATGAGTGACGTCTGATGCAGCTCGCACCGCAAGGAATCCAGTCCCTCAAGTTTGGTCCGAAGCTGCGTCAGAATCTCATCTGCTGCAGGAAGATTCGGAATCGGAACGGCAGCTTTGGCCGGAACTGGCGTTTCGGCAGGTGATTGCGAATCTGTTGCTGCCGGAGTTGCAGGGGCCGGAGACTCATCAGCAAAAACTGCCGACTTTGCCAGCGTCAGGCCCCCAATGCTCAACAGGAACCCAGCCATCACGGTCAGAGCTGAGAAGTGTGGAAAGATTTGAGGTTTGTAATTCATGTGCTGATTTTGATGGATTTGCCAAAGATTCGGGTTCTGCAGACCCGAAAAACAGGAGAGAAGGACCGACGGATCGCAGGTGTATTCAACCGTCTTAGTTCACATGGTGCGGAACTTTAGTGTGCCGCGTCAATCGAACCAGCGGAATTACCGGCGATTCGAAGCAGTCTCGAGTGTTTCGAGGCTGCTGATCACAGTGTACCGAGGCGCCCTCATCGGGGTCGACGGCAAACTGGAAACGGTCAGGCACAGTCAGTTTTGCAGTTGAAGGTACGGTCATCTGCGGGTTGCTGTTGGATCGAACACGCGAGTTGCTGTTAGGTCAACTCAGCATCTCAAGGAAGGGGTAGCGATGAGATATTACTTTCTGGCCCTGGGCGCCCTTGTGGTCGTCTGCATGGGCTGTGCCGGAGTGGACGGCCAGAGTGTCCTGAAATCAAACGAGTACGTCGCACCTCCGGCTGCCATGATGCAGCATCCGGGGCCAATGGTCGACGGTCCCGGTCCCGGCGTCATGGGAGTCCTGGCTCAGCCGGGAGGCATGGGCATGGGTCCTGGAATGGGTATGCCTCAGATGGCAAGTCAGGTCAAGTTCATTGGCCATGACATGTCGGTCGGCTGGTTGTCCGGCAACGTGATTGCCCGCAATCAGCAGGTGGTCCCGGGACGAGCGGATTTCCCGCAGGGAGCCATCTATCAGCTGGTTTACTCCAATATTTCCGGCGAAGGCTGGGCTGGAGAAGACCTCTTCCCAACGCTGGAAGTGCGATCAGCTCATCCGAACACGATTGCTTATCTGACTCACAACACAGTTCCCGTCGAAATTACCGACGAAGATCTGGAACATGTTCGCAGCAACAATATGGTGACCAAGGTCATCTACCTGCCAGATCCAAAGTTTCAGGCTCGAGCAATTGCCGGAGTCGAAACTCTGGTCTCTACGACTCTTGATCCGGGCATCGACCCAATCGAGCAGGCTGAACGAATGGGAACCATCATGGTGGTTCTGCGAGTCGGCAACAAACGAATGCACTTTGATGAAGCTCAGGTTCAGCCGAACGGGACAATTGCTCCGGTCAGCTTCTCCTCTGCAGACGGTGACAATGGCGAGTACCTGCCACCATCACCAGTCACATTGATTCCATCCGACTTTCAGGGTGTTCCCGGAGCGATGATTGCCGCTGGCGGGGGCTTCCCTGGTCAGAATGTACCGGTCTCAGGAATGGGTCCGACGCCAGTCTGGGGGATGCCAATGACGGCGACTCCGATCGGTCTGCCTGGTCCTCCTCACCTTCCTCTGGGTGGCCCGGCTGGTCTGAAGTCTCACACCATCCGCAACTTGAGCCAGAACAGCATGCCTGATCCTGTTGACCATATGCTGATCGATGTTGAACACAACCCGGGCTACAGTGTGCCGGCTCCTGTGAAGCACATCCAGTACAAGGAAACTCATCCGGTCTTCGGTCCTGGTGATGTGTCAACGCCGCAAGGTCAGGGTGCTTACTGTCCGCCAGGCGGATACTGATCTCCTGAATGAACTATGACCGCAGGGGCGATTCGAAGCATAAGCTTCAATCGCCCTTGCTTCGTGAATTCTCGCTCAGGCCGAAAATCATTTAGCGGCCCTCCGAGTCATTCGATCGGAAATATTCATCATGCCTATCGCTCATGAATCATCTCTGCGGACTGCGATCATCGCTCTCGCACTCCTGCTGACCGGGCCAACAGCTTTTGCTCAGTCCGGAGCCTACTATGAGCCGTTAAATGAGAAGCTGCCACCGGGCTTCACCGCGGACATCATGGCCAGAGTTCGCCATGACGACATGTTCTGGCTGCAGCCTGTTCGAGTCGAATTGCCAACCGCTGGCACAGTTTCGGTCTACTCAGCCACACCGGTCCCGATCGTGACGACAAGTGCTCCAGCTCAGTTCTCCGTAAACACAGGCCATTTCTATCGCCTTCGCATTGCCGATATGCCTGAATTCCCGGGCGAAGAAATCTATCCGTCGATTGAGATTCTCGACCGACTTCATCCACCGGCTGGTTCCGCTGCCAACTACCCGATCCCAGTCGTGCTGACTGAAGCCGATCTGAAGGAGGCTCTGTCCGGCCGAATGGTGACTCGCGTGATCTATCTCGAAAACCCTCGCTCAGCGGCTCAGAAGGATCCGTTGCGTCGAAATCCGCGTGCCACTCTGGAGCCAACGGACAACGCACTGCAGGAAGCGGGCATGTACGGCCGCCCGATGATGATCGTTCGCATCGGTGGTCGAGTTCCCTCAGGACCAAACATGCCGCAGTCGTACTTTGGTTCCGGCGGCACCGTTGACCCAGGCGACTCAATTCCAGCAGGGTCCGGGGTCGTGAAACTTTCCGACAAGAAGCAAGCGGTTGAGAGTCTCGCTCGCGGCAACGATTGAGACAACTACAGATCGCAACGAGGAACAGGACAACACTCATGAAATCACGCTATCTGTCATCTCGCCGTCTCATGGCCCTGAGTCTGATTGGTATGAGCCTCGGAATTGCTCCCGGTTGTGGACTCTCCTCAGGACTGCGGCGCGAACCAGACCATGTCTATTCAGACTCGACTCCGCCGATGCTCCAGCAGCAGCCCGGTGTCCAGCCTTTGCCGGCCCGCGCTCATTATCCGGATGAAAAGACAACGATGTCAGCCACTGGTTCTGCTTTGCAGCCGGATGGTGTGGTTCGTCTTGGTGGCCATCAGAAACCGCCGGCGGTGGGTGAACCAAACCAAACCACCATCGCCAACTCGAAATCAACAGCCGCGACACCATCAGCGCAGCACAGTGACTTCGTTCTGGCCAGCTATCAGCCGGAAGACCAGAACTCATCACGCCCGGGCGAACCCATCTTTACGCAGGCTGAACCTCGCCTGGATACTGGTGAGAACGGCGTTCCTCGAAACAAGATGGAAACGATTGCTCCAGCACCGCTGGCGGATCTGTTTCCTGATGAATACGTATTCGATGGCGGCGACCGTGATCTGTCTGCAGCAATGCACACAAATCGCAGCGGCCTTGACACGGAAGATACCGTGGCCGCCTTCGCCGACCATACTGGTCAGCGACGCACAACAGCTTCCAATCGAGTTGCCGTTTATGCACCTCGCTTCGGCTCGGTCCGCACGGTCACGGGACTCGTTGCTGACGTCAAGATTGACAAGGCGATTGGAGCGAAGGACAACATCGCTGTTGGAAACCTGAAGACCGGCAACGCCGCGCAAGAGAATGTCCACGACACCTCTTTATCCGGTCTCGAAACTCGAGATCGTGTGGATGGCATGAAGGGTGCCATCCCTCCAATGCAGAACAAGCGTATGGAGATTGCCGGTCAGAATCGCAAAGTGGACGAAGGGCACGAAGGGCGTGACGTTAAATCTCCGGGCATCTTCCATCGCAAAGACGGCATCGAGATCGCCGAACAGATGCAGAATGCAGTGGCATGGACTCGCGATCAGTTCCCGGTCATCACGGCGACAACAACCAATGCCTCCGAAATCTCTGCCAAGTTCAAAGTGCAGCAGACGATTGGCGTGAAGGATGAGCGAGAAACCAAGGGCAATGTTCGCATCGTAAAACTTGCCGACCGGGATGAAGCTCGATCAGGCGATACGATTACGTTTACGATCAACTTCCAGAACACCGGCGACTTCGATGTTTACGATGTCAGCATCGTCGACAATCTCACGCCTCGCCTGGCCTACGTCAGCGGCTCCGCCGAGATTAACGAAAAGCACCCCGGCGAAGTGTCCGTCGAACCCAATGGCGAAGGCAGCGAAATCCTGACCTTCAAACTGGACAAGCCGCTCAAAGGTCACGCCAGCGGAACGATCACGTTCGAAGCTGTGGTCCGCTGATCGCGTGGCCACCTACCCTGATTGCGATTCACCGCGAAGTGGTTTCAGAAGGTAGCCGATGGTCAGCGCAACGCCACCACCGGAACCAATCGAAGTCTGCGATTGCACCCTGAAATGGGTGCCTGAATCGTGGTTTCTGTCATCCCTTCAGGATGAATGTTGGTCTTGTTCTTTGACCCGTGGTGCGCCCAACCGACTTCCGGCGGATTCGTGGCTGAACAAACCAACATTGGTTCTGCCAAGTCGGGCAGGGCGGATGCTTCAACGGAAATCAGCCTGCGAACGGCCAGAAGTCGTGTCAATCTGACGCAAAGAATGCTATCCTCCTGAGAGACGGAAGTCCGTCGAAGCTTCGAAGGAGGACGTGATGTTACATCGTCGAGATGCCATGCTGCAGCTGGGTTCCGCTTGCGGTGCACTGACG
>CAMAXD010000319.1 GCA_945861975.1 Candidatus Kuenenia stuttgartensis
CGGGCTTACTGCGGTGGTCGTTCGTACGTGTATCAGACAAGACGCTGAGTTTTCGCGTCTGGAGGCAATTTTCATATGGCGAAATCCGTGGAAAACGAAGAAAAGGGCGAGTCCTTCGATCTCGATAAGTTCCGTAAGCTCCTGCAGCTAATGGAAAAGTTTGACGTTTCCGAAGTGAACCTTCAGAACGAAGACGAGTCCTGGAAGATTCGCCGCGGTCCGCGATACGCGGCACCGACGTTTACTCAGGGATTCGCGCCGGCACCGATGATGCAGGCTGCTCCGGCCGCTGCGGCGAGTGTACCGGCTGCAGCCGCTGCTGCTCCAGCCGCACCAGTTGGGATCACGATCAATGCGCCGGCTGTGGGCACATTCTACACTGCAGCCAGCCCGGAAGATCCGCCTTTCGTGTCGGTAGGCTCTGTTGTGAAGGCTGATACCGTCATCTGCATTATCGAAGCGATGAAAGTGTTTAACCAGATTCAGGCTGAGAAGTCCGGTCGCGTTCTGGAGATTCTGGTTGAGAACGGTGATGCCGTTGGATTTAACCAGCCACTCTTCAGAATCGAACCTCTCTAGAGCTCTGTCAAGGTTTTAAAGAGGGTTAACAAAATTAGCCACTGGGCGCTAGCCCACGGTTCAGAACCGGACGCTGGCGTGAACCGGCTGCTAAAATGAAACCCAATCCCCGACGTCGATAGACCGCTCGAATGGTTCACGGCTTTTTATGCAGAGCCTGCTGTCTGTCGCTGTGTTTCTTTGCTGCTGTATGCCGGATGATCTGCCGGCTAACTTGTTTGTTTTTGAGCTGAGCACACCATGTTTCAGAGAATTCTGGTCGCTAACCGAGGCGAGATTGCCCTTCGAATTATCCGGGCCTGCCGGGAACTGGGCATTGAGACCGTTGCCGTTTACAGTGAGGCCGATCGTGGCGCTCATTATCTGGAACTGGCGGATGAGGCATGGTGCATCGGACCTGCTCAGGCTATGGATAGCTACCTGCAGATCAACCGAATTATCAGTGCGGCTGAAATTGGCAATGTGCAGGCCGTGCATCCGGGCTACGGATTCCTGGCGGAGAATTCCCACTTTGCTGAAGTCTGCCGCAGCTGCAATATTGAATTCATCGGCCCTCCGGTGCAGGCGATGCAGCAGCTTGGTGACAAGGTCAGTGCTCGTGAAATCGCAATGAAGGCCGGTGTGCCCTGCGTCCCCGGCAGTGACGGCTTAATCTCAGATGTTGAAGAAGCCGTGCGAGTCGCCGATCGAATTGGCTACCCTGTTCTGATCAAAGCCACGGCTGGCGGCGGCGGCAAAGGGATGCGAGTTGCCGGGAATGAAATCTCCCTGCGAGCCGGACTTCAGGCGGCCAGCGCAGAAGCGGAGAAAGCCTTCAAGAACGCCGGCGTGTATCTGGAAAAATATGTCGAGCGGCCTCGCCATGTTGAAATTCAGATTCTGGCTGACAACTATGGGAATGTTGTGCATCTCTGGGAACGTGATTGCTCCATGCAGCGACGTCACCAGAAGCTAATTGAGGAAAGTCCGGCACCAAAACTTCCCGCGGAAGTTCGAAAGAAGATTTGTGACTGTGCGGTGAATTTGGTTCGGGAGGCTGGTTACACAAACGCTGGTACCTGTGAGTTCATCGTTGACAAGAATTTCAATTTCTACTTTATCGAAGTGAATGCTCGAATTCAGGTTGAGCATCCTGTGACTGAACTTGTCACAGGCATCGATCTGATCAAGCAGCAGATTCTCATCGCCGCCGGTGAAAAACTGCCGTTCAAGCAGGAAGATATCAAACACACGGGTTGTGCGATTGAACTGCGAGTCAACGCGGAAGATCCGGACAATAGCTTCCGAGGAAGTCCGGGGACAATTACGAAACTCCGTCTGCCCGGTGGTCCCGGGGTTCGCTTTGATTCGCATGTGTACGAAGGCTACACGATCAGTCCGTATTACGACTCAATGATCGGCAAGCTGATCGTTCACAAGCCAACGCGTGATGAAGCGATCCAGTGTATGCGACGTTGCCTGCGTGAGTTCGTGATCGAAGGAGTCGCGACGACATTGCCGCTGGCTCGGAAGATGTTCAACCATGCGGACTTCGTCGATTTCAATATCGACACGACCTTCGTCGAACGCACATTCCAGAATTAGTCACTGGCGATTATTCTTTGTGCGGTATGGACTGAGGCCGGGTGTTCGCGGGGTACTTCCTTTAGACCATTGCTTCAATTATTGTCGTGTACCGAACAAGACGGGAACGGCCAACGGATTACGTGCCATGAACGTAGGCTGGACATGCTTGTCCGATGAAACTTCGACGGGCAGGAATGCCCACCGTACTCATCATCAGGTGTGATCGTGCGCCAGTGTTTTCGGTCATTCGACAGTCCATGACACCCATCATCTCTCCAATCTGTTCCTAAGGAAAACGGTTCATGTCTCACGGAATTAAGCGAGTTGCTTTGCTGTTTGCCGGTGGTCCGGCCCCTGGTGCCAACGCGGTCATTTCGACCTGTGCGATCTCCTGCATTCGCAACGGCATTGAAGTTGTCGGTATCCGCTACGGCTACTCCAATCTGATGGAATACTCACCAGCGACGCCGCTGGTGGAAGGACTGCATTACAAGAACCTGACCGAAGTTTCTCTTCGTCGAACACGCAGCAAGGAAGGCATCCTCATCGGGACGGCTCGTGCCAATCCCGGCAAGCAGATTACTTCGCCAGATCATTTGGAAGATCCTGAAAAGTCTGCTCCTCTGAAACGCGTCTACGATGCTCTGCGTTCCATCGGTGTCGATGCGTTGGTGTCAATTGGTGGCGACGATACTCTGAAGACCGCCAACAAGCTGAAGATGTACCAGGATCGTCTTCCGGCCGACATGAAGCGGATGCCGATTGTGCATGTTCCCAAGACCATTGATAACGACTACATGGGGATCGACTTCACGTTCGGTTACTTTACCGCCGTCGAAACGCTGGGAACCGAAATTCGCAACCTGCACGCCGATGCCGAAGCGGCTCGTGCCTACTTCGTTGTTGAAAGCATGGGCCGCAGTGCCGGCTGGCTGGCGTACGGAGCGGCGATCTCCGGCGAAGCGAACATGGTGCTCAGCGTGGAAGACATGACGGGGGAGTATTTGACACCCGATTCCACACCTAAGCGCAAGGTGATGGATATCGATAAAGTCGTCGGGAAAATTGTCCGCATGATGCGATATCGACAGGAAAAAGAAGGAAAGGAATATGGCGTCGTCGTACTGGCCGAAGGGCTGGCTGAGTTCCTTTCGGATGAAGTTCTGAAGGATGTGCCTCGCGATGATCACGGGCATATTTCTGTCGCCAATGTCGACCTGGGCAAGATGTTCGCCAAACGAATTATGGCCGAGTTTACAAAACAGACAGGACTGAAACGAAAAGTGACTGGTCTCCAGTTGGGCTACGAATGCCGCTGCGCTCGGCCTCATGCGTTTGATGTGATGCTGGGAAGTCAGCTAGGCGTGGGTGCTTACCGAGCCCTGTGCGAAGAGAAGCTCAATGGGGCGATGGTCTCTGTGTCAGGTCAGTTGGACCTGCACTTTGTGCCTTTCGAACAGCTGGTTGATCCACAGACTTTGGTGACTGTCGTCCGCTTCATCAAGCACAACAGCGACTTCCACAAGTTGGCTCGCTTCCTTGAAAGCAGCTCGGGCGAATAGGCGTTCGGCGCGAAAATCGTTTGGATTGTATCTGTATGACCGCCATGGGGTTCAGCTGAACTCCACGGCGTTTTTTAATTGGTCAGTCAGAATCCGTGAGTTTTCTTCTCACTGTTGGATTAAAGTCTGTGGCTTCCAGTCCGGATTGGGCTGCGGCATTTTTGCGTTTAAGGTTTGTTGCCAGTCGGCCAGAGCATTTCGAAGTTCCTGAAGTCTTTCAGGATCGTCCATAGCGAGGTTTTTCTGTTCGCCGGGATCTGTCGCCAGGTTGTAGAGTTCTGCGTCGCCGAATTCGTAGAACTCGATGACCTTCCAGTCTCCGCTGCGATACGCCGCCCCGGGAGTCCATTCGGATCCATGATAGTGCGGGTAATGCCAGGCCAAAGGACGCGTTTGTGGGACAACGTTGCCGGACAACATTGGGACCAGTGTCATGCCATCAATCGGTGTCTCGGCAGGATGCTCAAGCTTCGCCATCTCGATCATTGTCGGAAAGTAATCGGTGCTGAGCACGGGCTGTTCACAGATCCCACCGGGTTGAGTGATCAGCGGAGATCGGATGATCAGAGGGACTCGAATTCCGCCTTCGTAGAGCCAGCCTTTGCCGGAACGCAACGGCAGATTGCATGTGGGTCCCGGCTTTTGCAAAGTGCAGAGACCGCCGTTGTCTGAAGTAAAGATAATCGTCGTCGAATCTTCCAGGCCTTGCTCATGCAACGCGGCCATGATTCCTCCGACGCTGTCATCGATCGCGGAAACCATGCTCGCATATTGAGCATTGTCCTGTTGAGTTCTTGAGTGACCACGTCGTTCTTTCAACGGCGATGTTTCGTTAAGACCTTTCGCTTTCTCTGCAAAGTGATCGAAATGCTTTTCATCTTTGTGAATGGGAGTGTGAACGTCATAGTGAGAAAGGAACAGCAGGAACGGACGCGAGGGATCTCGCTGACGCAGAAACGAGACGGATTCTTCTGTCAGTCGCTCCGTCAGATATTCGCCGTCGTGGTGTTCCTTGAGCCATGGGTTCTTCCATGGTGCGAAGTAGCCAGCCGGAGGCTGGCCGTAATGAGCACCTCCGAGATTCACGTCAAAGCCTTGATCCGTCGGAAGAAATCCTTCTCCTCCAAGATGCCATTTGCCAGCAAAGAATGTTTGATAACCCGCTGAGTGCAGAACTTCGGCGATCGTTTGTTCTTCCAACGGCAGTTCGTTGCGGTCTTCGATCTGGAGGAAACGATGATTGGCATCGCGTTTCGCCTGCTGCCCCGGAATCCAGTCTGTGATATCCACGCGAACCGGATGTCGCCCTGTCATGATGCTGGCCCGAGTTGGCGAGCACACGGGACAAGCAGCGTAAGCCTGAGTAAACCGCAGTCCGGACGCGGCCAATGCATCCAGATGCGGAGTTTCTTGAAAAGTGCTGCCGTAACACGACAGATCAGCCCAGCCCAGGTCGTCGATCACGACGAACACAAAGTTCATGGGTTCAGTGCGTTGTTCGGCGGCGGGCAAAAAATGAGTTGCAAGAGGCAGGTACGCGAGAATAACAGCGATCGAAATGCGCATGGTGACACCCGGTAAAAGGGGATCATTGAAGACAGCAGGCGGTCGTACATCATTTAAGTGCTGCAGTCGAAACGACGCACGCAGCGGTCGGAAGAACCAATCAGCGGTTCCAAAGACAGGCCATGCCGAGTGATCTCGGAACTAATGCCCTGTCAAACCCTGCATTGTAGGTTGGACATTCTTGTCCGACTTCGTTTCGACGAGCATGAATGGCCATCGTACCGTGATGTGGAACCATGATAGCGGAACTAGTCTTCCATGATCGGCAGCGGGCTGTTTCGCTCGCGTTCCATCGTAAGGCATCGGCCACCCTCTGAATATTCACAAATATTCAGATAGGCACGCATCAACATCAGGCCGCGACCGCAGGGGCGTTCAATAAACTCTTCCAGAGTAGGATCCGGAATATCTTCCGGATCAAAGCCTTCGCCCTCATCAACCACCACAACCCGCATTGTCTCGGTGCTGATCTCACAGCGAATCATCACATTCTTGTCGGAAGAGAACTTATTGCCGTGACGGATGGCATTCGTGATCCCTTCTTCCAGCGAGAGTCGCATAGCGAATACATCCCGCATGCTGTACTCAAACTGTTCCATCAGGGCCACCAGCTTTTCCTGAACACCAAGCCCATCGGCTGTGTTGCTTGGAATCATGATTTCCAGCTTCACCGGATTCGTCATGGCCACATCTGACAGAGAGAGGAAACAGCAGTGGAGAAAGGAAGAACGGTCCAGAAGACCCGCATTACGCGGGCAAGTGAACTGTCAGAATTTGGTGAGAGCGTCATCAAGATTCGTACACAGCGTGAGAACTTTGTTTAACTGTGTGATCTTGAAGACGTCCAGAATGTCTTTCTGAATACTGCACAATGCCAGCTTGCCTTTGGCTGTGGTCACTTTCTTATGCATGGTAATCAGCTTACCGAGGGCTGCGCTGGAGAGATACTCCACGAGTGTAAAGTCGAGAACAATCTTCTTGCGGCCATCCTTATCCACGAGTGCGAACAGTTCTTGTCCCAACGCTTCAATATTGGCTTCGTCGAGGATCTTCTTTTCCAACAGACGAGCGACAGTAACTCCACTGATTTCTTCAATATCGATGCGACGATCCGGCTTTGACATGACTGACCTCTGAGTGGCCCTTGGGGGGTGTTCGGCAAGGATTCTCTGTGAAAGGCTTTTGAATTCCTCTATTTGCGCCCGATCATTACCCCCCTGAACCGCGCTGTCAAGCGTTGATGTCGTGAGTTCCCGAGGTTCAATTGGCTCTGATGGTAAAACCCCTCAAGTTCGACAGAGACTTCGGGGCTCGGCGGCGGTCACGGAAGTTTTTGCGGAAGACGGGGATTATGCCGGTCCGATGGCCTTTGGCATCAGACTCAACCGGTTCGTCTGGTTGACCACGTCGAACAACGGGCCTACAGTTGCAAAACGCCGGATGCATTCCGGAAAATCCGTGCTTTTCACGAGCACAGCACTCTCTCACTGGTAACAGAGCTATGGCTGGTCCTCAGGAACCCATGTCCGAAAAGAATGCGTCTGGCCCCGGGAAGCCGGGAAAAAGTAGTCGCAAGGATAAGGGACAAGGGCCATCGAACAGTGGGTTCTGGTATTTGCTGGTAATCGGCATTCTCGCCGCTGTTTTCATCACAGTGGCGGGCCGAGGAACTGGTGGAGAAGAAATATCGTACAGCGAATTCCTGAATCGGC
>CAMAXD010000320.1 GCA_945861975.1 Candidatus Kuenenia stuttgartensis
ATACCGTTCAAAAAGTAGCAGGCACACTCCGTGTGCCGTCCGCTGAGTTTTCAAAAAGCCTTGCTTTTTGAGGGTTGCGGCACATGGAATGTGCCTACTACTTTGCTTCATTGAACGGTATTGCGTTTACCGCCCAGCCGGAGGCGCCGGCTTTTGTGCTGGCCGGCGCCTCCGGCTGGGCGGTAAACAAAAGCTTGCAGGATGCGACAAAACTAACAGCCTGCAAGGCCGAAGGGGGCGATTTGGAACAGTCGAACTATAACAATTCTGGAATCGGCTCATGCGTCTCGCAGAGATACATTGGGCGGCCGGTGAGATCCGGAATTGTTGTGTTTCCGAGATCAATCCCCAGGTTGTGGTACAGTGTGGCGAACACATCGGGATATCCGATCGGACGCGAAATGGCCTCTTCGCCCAATCGATTCGTTTCGCCAATCACTTGGCCTGTTCTCATCCCACCACCAGCAAGCATTGCAAAGGTGACCTTCGGCCAATGATCTCGGCCAGCATCCTTGTTGATGACAGGAGTGCGGCTGAATTCGCCCCAGACAACGACCGACACGTCCTTGTCCAGTCCTCGTTCATGGAGATCACTCACCAGCGCAGCAAGGCCTTGATCGAGTAACGGAATCACCTTTCGGCCGTTGGCGAAGTTTGCCCCATGCCAGTCAAAATCCGCAAAGGCAACGGTCACACAGCGAGCACCCGCTTCGACGAGTCGACGTGCGGCGAGGAATTTGGACATGTGTGCCTGATAGCCCTTTGACGAATACGGCAGACAGTTCGGATCATCCTGACCATATCTCGCGCGAACCTGTGGATCTTCTCGAGTCAGGTCCAAAGCTTCCACAAGTCGACTGGAACTCAAAATCCCCAGGGCCTGCTGAGCAAAGCTGTTGTCCAGGAGTCCGGCTGTCTGATCGGCTTCGCGGCGGAACCGATCGAGTCCTGCCAGCAGCGATCCACGATCCGCCAGTCGCGTCGTATCGATTCCGTTGAGCACCATGTTCTGCAGCGCATCACCTGATGGTTTGAACGGCGTGTGGGCCATTCCCAGAAATCCAGCGCCGGGCAAATTGTATGGCTGGTGTTCCATCGCCATCGACAGATCAATGGTGGGCGGCACGGCGGCATCCACCGGCCCGCGCAAACGCGACAACACGGAACCCATCTCTGGCCAGCCACCGAGAGGCTGCGAACGAAACATGCGCCCCGTAACACACTGAAAAGAAGAGTGACGTTCTTCGGCACCAACCAGCGAACGAATGATCGAGAATTTGTCCATCATCGACGCCACTCGTGGCATCAGTTCAGAAATCTGAACGCCCGGAACGTTGGTCGAGATGGGTTGAAACTCACCACGAATCTCTGACGGAGCACCTGGCTTCAGATCAACCATATCCAGATGCGGCGGACCACCGGTGAGATAGATCATGATCACCGACTTGTGCGACGAATGCACTCCGGCGCGATCTTCTGCCTGCAGCAATTGCGGCAACGACAATCCCCCAAGAGCCAGTGAACCGACCGTCAGAAAATCCCGACGAG
Organism: Candidatus Kuenenia stuttgartensis; assembly: GCA_945861975.1. GTDB lineage: Bacteria > Planctomycetota > Planctomycetia > Planctomycetales > Planctomycetaceae > SXXK01. Next base: position 1,549 of record CAMAXD010000320.1, read on the forward strand.
GCCTCTTGTCACACAATTGCACTGATCGTCCTGTCATCGTGAGCATTGCATCATCGCTCCGCTGAAGTGTGGCTTCTCAACCGGACAGTTGCCCAGCCAAGGACCCCTACTTTAGTCTCCGGACACGGCGAGTGTCGACTTCTGGTCCGGAAAAGTCGCATACTTTGCACGTATGAGCGATACCGCTTTTTTCCGCCATTTCACACAGTGATCCTGTTGTCGGGCTGTTTTGATCTGGATGCGAATTGCAAATCGGTCGATTGGCTGGATAATGTCGGGACTTTGCGAGCAAAAAGTGCAACGGTGCTCGTGGGGGAGATGCATGAAATCCCGCCATGGGCGATTTAAATCGGCTGGCGAGCGATGTCTGCGGTCTGAGGCCAAATCGTAGACTCAACTTTCGGTAGCTTACTTTTCGAGAAACAAACGTTCATGACGGGAATCAGTCCGACAATCGCTCCGCGAAAGACGCGCCGGCAGAAGGTTTTTGCGGTGCTGCCGACATTGCTGACATTATGCAATGCGGCGTGTGGGTTTGGGGCGATCACGATTGCGGCCAAAATTGGACCGGAACAGATCAGTGGGACAGAACTGCTGGTGACGGCTGCGCAGTTGATCTTCCTTGCGATGCTGTTCGATATGCTCGATGGAAGCGCCGCGAGGCTCACCAATCAGACCTCAGACTTCGGGGCTCAGCTGGATAGCCTGTGCGATGCGATCAGCTTTGGGGTTGCTCCCGGGTTTATCTTGTTGCAGTTGGCAAATCCTGATCACAAACTGCTGATGGCAACTGCGATTCCATTTCCCCCACGACTACTGTGGGCCATCGCCGTTCTGTTTATGGCGTGTGCCATTCTGCGATTGGCGCGGTTTAATGTGGAATCCGACGAAGAAGATTCGCATGAGTATTTCAGTGGGTTGCCTTCTCCGGCAGCGGCTGGAGTTGTGGCTTCTTTTCCGATCGGGATTCGTGAGCTGAACGAACAGTTCACTTCCGCCAGTTTGATTTCGAAATATCTTCAGCCAACGTTGGCGATTTTGCTGCCGTTGATTACTCTCGCTGCCGCCGTGTTGATGGTTTCCCGCATTCGTTATGCCCACGTCTTTAACCAGATGATTCGCGGACGTCGCAGTCGAATCCAGATTCTGCAGATCGTCTTTGCAATGGTCCTGGTGTTTGTGGTGCGAGAAATGGCTTTGCCGGTCTTGTTCTGTGCATTCGCATTCTCATCGCCGGTGCGAGCCCTCTGGCAGCGTTATGTTCGGCCGCCGGCAACCGCTGTTGCGGTTCACAGTGATACCGACGCCGCATAATTTTTGAGTATTTGATCAGACGTTTTCCAGCAACTCCAGGATGAGTCAGGGTTGAGATGAATCTGAAAGACTATGTGCGATCCATTCCGGATTTTCCGAAGCCCGGCATCATGTTTCGTGACATTACGCCGATGCTGAAGTCAGCGGCTGCAATGAAGGAAGTCACTCGCCGTTTGGCTGAGCCTTTTCGTGATGCCGGAATCACAGCCGTGCTGGCTGCTGAAGCTCGAGGATTCGTATTTGGGGTTCCGTTGGCGATGGAGTTGGGGGCTGGGTTCGTTCCTGTTCGAAAGCCGGGTAAGCTACCCTTTGAGACTCATAAGTTCAGTTACGATTTGGAATATGGTTCTGACTCTTTGGAAATTCATCGTGACGCTGTAAATCCGGATGATCGAGTTTTGTTGGTCGACGACCTTCTCGCAACTGGCGGTACTGTTGAGGCTTGCTGGAAGCTGGCTCAGACGCAGAACGCGCACATTGTCGGGGCGGCGTTTGTGATCGAACTGGCTTTTTTGAATGCGCGGCAGAGGCTGAACGGTCTGCAGGTCAACAGTCTGATTGCGTACAACACGGAAGAAGCTGACGAATAGCGGCGCTAGTAAACGAGAGTCTGATCTCAGTGGCACGCTGGTGCGTGATACGTTGCTCGGATGGAGTTCGACATGACCGCGAAGGATCAGCGGGCGGACAAATCGCTGCTGGGGAAGCCAATACGCATATCGGGGTTTTCCACGTCGGGCCTGACCCGCACCAGTGAGTCTCCCTATGTTTGCCCCGGAAGCACTCAGGCGGTTAGCCGCGCGGTGCATTTGGCGCGAATTAATGCGGCTTGGCCGAATTGTGATCAATGTGAGTGGCGAACAGATTCTGAGGGACTCGCGGAGAAGACACTGCAGGCGACCGAGCGAATTCGAGATCACCGGGGAGCAGGACTGCATCGAACGGAGTTTGGAGTTCGCGGGCCTTACATTAATGAGCTCGATCGACGCACCGCTGCAGATGTTGCACGGATCTTTGCGAGTTGTGTCAATGAAATGGCGATGGCTGCGGATCAGGAGCCCGCCCCGGTAGTGTCTGGTCGGGCTCCGCAGCAGTATCGGCCCGTGACAAACGTGCCCCCGGAGTCTGCGGTCCCGGCAAAACTAATCGAGGTTCATGCTGTTGTTTTGGGCTACGATGGCAGAAGCTCATCGCCCGATATCTTTGTCGGCGTCACAGCGGCGGTTCGCGAGATGGGATTGTGGGTGATAGATATTGGTCGCTGCACAGCCGCGTCGATTCAGGAGGCGGCTCGTAGTCTGCATGGATGTGTCGGAATCATGTTCGTGACGGGAGCGGGGAAGCCGGCCTCCTGGGCTGGTCTCGATGTGATGGATGCTCACGGGGAATCAGTGCCAGTTGTCTGGAAAGACTTTGGAGTTCGCCTGCAGCACGTGACATCGAATTCGTCGACCACAGGTCACGAAGAATTCAACCGCGTCAGTGCAGACAGTGATGAGCTCTCTGAAGTGCTGCGACGTATTCGAGGAAAGACCGAAGCGGCAGCTCCGCGAGTTCCATCGACGGCTCACCTGCGATTGTGGCTGCCATCGATTGAAGACAGAGTGCGATGGTCGGGGCGATTATCGCGTCACTCCGGCCAGCATGAAGTCGTGAACTTTGAACCCAGGTATCGCGAATGGCTGACGCGATGGTATCCGCAGGAAAGTTCGCTGCGAGTGCTCCTGCGGTCGGATGATCCGTTGATTCAGGAGCGAGCCACCTGGCTGGCTGAGCAGACGGGGATAGAACTCTATGTTCGAGCTTTGCGGGACGATGTATCAATTCCTCCATGTCGCTTTTCAATGACTGTATTCGAAGATGATCGGCAGTTTGTGATCAATGACGATCACCATTCCGACGTGACGCCTGAACGTCTGGCAGTGCTCATCAATGCGTCTATTCATTCGCAGTCCTCACAGGTGACGGCCCATGCGGATGCGGCCTCGGGGCGATTCTGGTTGACGGATGCTCGGCGACGATCAGAGTTGGAAGGGACCGAACACGTACGCGATGCGTTGGCGATTTTGGGGCTGACGATGAAGATGATCGAATCCGGACGACTGCATTTGAGGCCGTGATTTACGAGGCATTGTCCGTCAACGGGTCTCATCAGGCGGGGGTAATTGTGTCGATGATTCCACAGAGCCCAGTGTTTTCGGAGAATTCGGGTCCTCCTATCGGGCTCAATCCCTCATTCTGCACCGGAAACGATTGCCAATTCTGGTTCGGGATCCGTAAACTGCGGAGCCCCGTGAACAGAAGGGACCGGCAATCGTGTCGGTCATATCCTTCTCCACCCGCAACTTTCGCCCGCCCAAACTCAGGAGCCAACTATGCTTGTTATTCCCGGACGATATGGCAAAGACACCTGCGACGGATATTCTCGACGAGCAGTCCTGAGAGTTGGTAGTTCGGCATTGGCGGGACTTAGCGTCGCCACGCTGCTGGAAAATGCAGCTCGAGGTGCCGAAGTCAGTGACGAAGAAGCCCGCTACGGCGGCAAAGGATTCGGCGCGGCGAAAAGTGTCATCATGCTCTATCTTCAGGGCGGTCCAAGTCATCTGGATCTTTGGGATCCAAAGACAAATGTCCCTGACAATGTGAAGAGCATGTTCAACCCGATCGATACCTCGATCCCCGGTTGCCAGTTTACGGAGTTGCTGCCAAAGCTGGCTCAGCAGATTCATCGAGCCACACTGATTCGCTCATTGAGCTACACGCCGATCGGGCTCTTCAATCACACGGCTGCGATCTACCAGATGCTGACCGGCTATACCGCCGACAACGTCAGTCCGTCTGGTCAGCTTGAACCGCCAAGTCCAAAAGACTTCCCAAACTTTGGTTCGAACATCGTCAAGCTGAAGCCGCTGCAGACACCGATGTTGCCATTCGTGATGATGCCTCGCCCGTTGCAGGAAAGCAATGTGATCGGCAAGGCTGGCACAGCCGGTTTCCTTGGTCGTGCGTTTGATCCCTATTATCTGTATCCGGCCGGTGACGATATGGATATGGCGAAGATGGAACGCATTCGCGTCGACGATCTGACGTTGCGTCAGGATGTTCCCCTCGACCGTCTGCAGCGTCGTGCGTCACTGCGAGACACCGTCAATGCGGGCATGAAGAATCTCGATCGTGCCGTCAATCAGTATGCTCTGAATGAGTATTACGAAAAGGCTCTGGGTCTTGTTCTTTCTGGCGAGGCTCGTGAAGCGTTCAATCTCAGTTCAGAATCCAACGAACTGCGAGAGAAGTACGGCAAGAACACATTTGGTCAGAGCTGCCTGCTGGCTCGTCGACTCGTCGAAGCGGGAACTCGCGTTGTTGAAGTTAACTGGCCGAAAGTGGCTAACAGTGATAACCATTCATGGGACGTGCACAGCGGCCTGAGCACTCGCATGAAGACGCAGTCCGCTCCAATGCTGGACGCTGCTTTGGCGACCTTGCTGGAAGATCTCGACGAGCGAGGTCTGTTGAAAGACACACTGGTTGTAGCTGTCGGTGAGTTCGGACGCAGTCCAAAACGCGGTGTCAGCACCTCCGGAAACAGCAACAGCGACGATGGTCGAGATCACTGGCCATACTGCTACACGGGCGTTGTGGCCGGTGCTGGCATGAAGCGTGGTTATGTCCATGGGAAGTCGGACGATACGGCTTCGGCTCCGGCTGATGGCCCAATTCATCCTGGCGAATTGCTGGCGTCGATTTACCATTCAGTGGGATTGTATCCACGTCGAACCGTCTACAATCACCTGAATCAGCCTCGTGAAATGGTTAAGTACGACGCAGCGATGGAACTGTTTGCGTAATTCGATAAGTGCGGAATCTGTTCCGCTCGGGTCCACGATTGAGGCCGCTGTGTCGCTCCGGTATCCCGCGAACACTCGGCCTCAATTCACAATGTGAAAGAGTAAGTCAGGCGACGAATGACAACGGCTTATCACACCCTGCGATGGCAGGGAGGTGCTTCTGGGACTTTGTGCCTGATTGACCAGACTCTGCTGCCCGAGCAATTCACAGAGATTTCGTGTCGCTCTGTCGAGCAGGTCTGGGAAGCGATTAAGACGCTTCGTGTACG
>CAMAXD010000321.1 GCA_945861975.1 Candidatus Kuenenia stuttgartensis
CGATTTATTCCCGACACATCCGTACTGGCCATTCAGCCAATTCAGCAGGATTTCTGTTTCTCCGGTTATACGGCGAGTGTGCCACTGTTTGAACCGCCCGGTCCTCATAGAAAAGACTCGTGGCTGGCCGATCCTTTTTTCTACTCCACAATCGAGTATGGCGCTGAGATACCGCTGGCGTTTCGAGTCGCCACAGAGATGACAATTCAGTCGGAGGGATTGTTCAACGCGGTCAGTCTGCTGACCAACAATTTTCTGGCGTTTGTGCTGACAGAAAAACGCGCGGTTACATGGCTGATGAATCAACTTGTCCTGCCAATTCCAAAGCCGTTTGCGGTCCGAGCCGGGGAGACGGTCTTCGTTGCATTTGAGTATCAGGCGGGGAGTTCGATTGAAGCATTACAGGAGTCGCTTGTGGCTCGTCCTGAAACACGATCAGCCGCTGTTAGCGATCATCTATCCCTGCGACGAGCGGCCTGAGCCATTCTCTGGACGACCGTGTAGAGTTCGTTAATCGCAAAGGGCTTCGCGACCAGGTCACTCACCATATTTCGCTCCGCACTTGCGCGAAGTTCTTTATCAATGAATCCAGAGGTCACGGTAATGGGAAGATGCGCTCGAATGCGACGAATCTCGCGTGCCACTTCCAACCCCTGCATGCCGGGCATGTTGTACTCTGTGATCACAAGATAAAAAAAATCAGGAGCATTCTGCAATGCTGCCAGAGCTTCGCGAGGCTCTGCGAAACACGTAAACTTGTGCCCCTTGCGTTCAAGCAGGCGTTTCAGGAGGAGCAACACGGTGTTGTCGTCGAGCACAGCCGGAAGGTAGATTGAAAAGACTGCCTTATGTCCCGGCTGGCTTTCAACTGTAATGACACCCTCTGCGGGCGAGGATTGATTTCTGCGAATGACATAGGATCTCCTCGCCGATCTTAAACTGTCAGGGACTTTGGCGCGGTTCCGGAACTGTGGGTGTGTGGGTTTGATGGATAGGACCCAGGTAAGGCCCAGTTGCCGAAACGTTCTTTTTGCGATCGGTTGGCGTCCAGTCGCGATGCGGGAGAAGACCGCAAAATCGACGCGCGAGCAACTTCTCAGATATGGCAGAACTCTATGAGGTCATCCCGTGATTGGCCCGGGCAGCCGGTTCCTTCTCGGGTCGTCCCAGATCTGAACAGGCTTCGACGCGACTCAGATACCTGCTAAAATCCTGGACGGCGGCGTCGTTTTGTAAAGAATTACGCTGAACCGTTTGATGTTTGAGATCTGGCACTTCGTGCTCAATTTCAACGAACCTGACAGTCCACCGAAAGCTCTACTGGCTCGGGAACTTCCCCGGCGTTCTTATTTCCTTTCAGGCAGCAGTGAACAATGCACCCCGTTCTTCGACTCAGCGAACATGCCCAGCGTTCCGCAGATCAGGCCATCGGCTTTCTGATGCAACAGGCCGTCGAGAACGCCGACTGTATTTCATTGGCGGCGGGACTTGTCGACGAACAATCTCTTCCGGTCGAAGCGGCTCGTGAAGCAGTCGCGGAACTGCTTTCAGACGTCGCCGCTGGTCGCAAGATTCTGCAGTACGGGATCACTCCCGGTCCGGAACCTTTGCGTCGAGTGTTTCGCAGTTATCTGGCGGAACTTGAAAAGCATCCGGATGGGCTCAAGGATCTGCCTCTCTCTCAGTTAATGCTGACGACCGGTTCGCAGCAACTGCTGTCCCTCGTTTCGCAGGCACTCTTCAACCCGGGCGATATCTGCCTGATCGCGGCGCCGACCTACTTTGTGTTCATCGACGTACTTCAGGCGGCAGGGGCTCGTATTATCCCGGTTCATGCCGACGAGAATGGAATGTGCCCAGAGGCTCTGGAGAAAACTCTGCAGCAACTTGAGACAGAAGGTCAACTGCATCGAGTTCGCCTCGTCTATGTTGTGAGCTACTTCGAAAATCCATCCGGCATCAGTGTGTCTGTCGAGCGACGCCCGAAGTTGCTGGAGATGACTCAACGGTATTCGCGCAGCAATCGAATCCTGCTTCTGGAAGACGCCGCTTATCGAGAACTCATCTACGACGGCGAGCCGGCACCGAGTATCTGGTCGTTCGATAAGACTCGCGAAACCGTGATTCTGGCTCAGACATTTTCCAAGAGCTTTTCACCCGGCATTCGAGTCGGCTTCGGTGTTCTGCCGCAACAGATTGTGAAGGCCGTGTCTGATCTTAAAGGAAACGAAGACTTCGGGTCCGCGCATCTGAATCAGCATATCGTGGCGCGAGTGCTCAAGAATGGCGTTTATGCTCGCCATGTCGAAACTGTCCGCAACAGTTATCGCCAGAAACGTGACGCCATGCTGGCGGCGGCGGAGCGGGAATTCGCTGACGTGCCGGGCGTTTCCTGGGTCCGTGCTTCTGGCGGAATGTATGTCTGGATGAAACTTCCGGACCACGTCGAAACTGGCTTCAGCAGCGAATTATTCCGCCGCGCGACTCAGGTCGATAAAGTCATGTATGTTCCGGGCGAACTGGCTTATCCAGTGGACTGGCCGCAAAGACCTCGCTGTGAGATGCGACTCAGCTTTGGAGTCCAATCCGTCGAAGGCATCGAAGAAGGCATTCGACGCCTCGCTCGGGCGGTAAAAGCTGTGATGGGCATTGGCTGACGCTGACGCGGTGATTGTGAACGGAATGGTTTGGCGGGCTCTTGAATTCAGTCGACACCGGTACACGTTTTGAACCCGCTGGCGTCGGTCGTTCTGCGAAAGCCACGTTACTTTTGCGGAGCCAAGGGCGCTCGACTAAGCCATTAGAGCGTCTGGCAACAGGCAGAGGGCATTTGCAGTGAACCACGCATTCAATTGGCGACCCTCCTGTACTCTGACAATGTTGCACGTCCGCGCGGCGATGTTGAGAGCAGTGCGGGAGTTTTTTCAACTGCGAGGATATCTGGAGGTCGAAACGCCGTGTCTGTCACAAGACATCGTGATCGATGCGTGGCTGGAGCCGATTGAAGTACGGCATTCCGGAGACCGCTGGTTTCTGCAGACATCACCAGAAGCCGCGATGAAGCGATTGCTGGCGGCTGGTAGTGGCTCGATCTTTCAGATCAGTCGAGTTTTTCGAGCCGCTGAATCCGGAATGCGACACAATCCCGAATTCACGATGATCGAATGGTACGGAGTTGACTCAGACTGGCATCAGCAGATTGAACTCACCGAACGGCTCGTTCGCGCGAGTGTGGCTGCGGCCGCCGAGATCACCTCACTCGACGTTTCGGCAAGCTGGGCCGCGGGACTATTCGCTCGCACAACTTATGCTCAAGCCTTTGAGCGTGTTTTCAAAATCGACGTGCATGCCGCCTCTGGAAGCGAGCTGATGGCGGTCGCCCGCAAACATCAGATTCCTGTTCCGGAAACATGCACGTCTGACCAGCGCGATGACTTACTGAATGCCATGCTGGCGTTTGCCATCGAACCAGATCTGGGACGCTGCAAAACGTCAGAGCGGTCAGCTCCGGAATTTCTTTGTGACTATCCTCCCAGCCAGGCGGCGCTCGCTCAGACGTCGGAAACTGATCCCAAAGTTGCACGGCGATTCGAACTCTATGTCGACGGTATTGAACTCTGTAACGGCTATCAGGAACTGACAGATGTCACGGAACTGAAACGTCGCGAAGAGTTGCAAAACGCTGTTCGCAGCGATAGTGAGTTAAGTACTCTCCCCGGCGCCCCCGCCATGGCTGCTGCAATGAAATCCGGGCTGCCCAATTGTTCCGGCGTCGCCCTCGGCTTCGATCGCCTGGTAATGATCGCCACTGGATCAAAACAGATTACCGACGTACTTGCCTTCCCTGCGAATCGTGCGTAGGCCAGGCTATGGTGAAGCGTCAGGACGCATGCTATCGGTTGAGTGTCATTCAGTTTCGTCTCCCGAGATTCGCGTCGGCAGCGACCTGCAATCCGCCTTTGCCCAAAGTCGCCGTCTCGCGGCCAGGACGAGCCTTCAAAATTGTGCACGTTGAATGAACTGCCCCGAAAGATCGGGCAATCCGCTTATACATAGATCTTTCAATCACCTGAATCCGCGAATTTGTCCGCCGTGACTTCCTCAGGATTCGACTTGATCCTCTGAGGTTGTATCGTTCCTCTGTTTCCAGGAGAGAAACTAAAAAACTCCACCTACGATCTCAAGTTCCGCCCTAGCCCGAGGTTCTAATGTCCGCAGTCGTTGGCGTTATCATTGTTGATCATGGATCGCGTCGTCGTGAAAGCAATGAGATGCTGCACGAAGCGACCGTTCGTTTTGCCGCGCAGTCGGAATTTTCGATCGTCGAGCCGGCTCATATGGAACTCGCCGAACCCACGATTGCGGAGGCGTTCGATCGCTGTATTGAACGGGGTGCGACTGAGATTGTGGTATTCCCGTATTTTCTCTCACCCGGTCGCCACTGGACGGAAGACATTCCTCGCCTTGCCGCTGCTGCTGCGGAAAAGCATCCAAAGATTAAATGGTTCGTTACCGCACCGTTCGGTCTTCATTCCGGAATGCTGGCTGTGATCAACGACCGGATTCAACATTGCCGACATCAATCAGCATTACAGAATCCAGCAATTGGCTGTGATGTCTGTGGCACAACTGTTCCCTGCAGGAACGCAGGATCTCTGAAAAGCTAGCTGACCGGGCAACCTCACACCAGCCCTTACGCCGTGTGTGTTCTGCCAGGTGTATTGGGGTGGCATATTCTTTGTTGATGTCAGTTTTGCAGCATCGTTCACCGTTGCGAGTGCGAATGCGACAAGAGTAGACTTCTACGGTCGGAAGCATATAGGCCTCATTGTTTTTGCCCGACCGCGCCCCGGATTTGTTGATGCAGCGAGGGTTTTGATGGTACGAAATCTCCCGGACCGAAACTTGTTGCCTTGTGCATCCTTGCTGGCTCGTCGCGATGTACTGCGAGTCGGAGCACTCACTGTCGGAGCGACGCTCGTCCCGACAGATTGGATAGCGGCGAAAGAAAGTTCTCTGGATGTTGCTCCCGGAAAGTCACGAGCTGACTCCGTGATTTTTCTCTGGATGGGCGGCGGTGTGACTCACATCGATTCGTTCGATCCGAAGCCTCATGCTCCGGAAGAAATCCGAGGAACGCTCGGGACGATTTCCACATCTTTGCCAGGCGTTCATTTCGGCGAGCCCATGCCGCAGCTCGCCCGCATTGCCGACGAACTTTGTCTGGTCCGCAGTTTCTCGCATGATAGCAACGATCACTTGCTGAGTCAGGCTTACACGCTGTCGGGCCGCAAAGTCACGATGGCTCAGTTGTTCTCGGAACCGAACCTGGGATCGGTGGTGTCTTATCTTCATGGTCCTCGTAATGGGCTGCCCGGGTATATCGCTATTCCCGGGGTGACTCGTCCAGGTCCGCCGCCGTATAACTTGTTTGTCGCTGGCTGGCTGGGCAATGGCTACGCACCATTTTGTGTGGGCGGCATTCCCGAGCAGCCAGACTTCACGGTTGGCGAGAAACAACTGAACCCCAGCCCGGAATTTCATGAGGATCTGCTGCCCAAAGATCTGCAGCCATTAGAGGGTTTGTCTTCAGGACGCATGACATCTCGGCTTTCTCTGCGACAGCAACTGGATCTGGTTCGGCGACAGGCTGACGAAACCGCCCAATCTGTTGCGCAGCGCAAACAGTATGAGGGTGCGGCGAATCTGTTGACGTCACCGTCGGTCAGATCGGCTTTTGATTTGTCGCTGGAGAAGCCGGAAGTCATCGCCGACTATGGACAGACTAAAATTGGTCAGCGATGTTTACAGGCACGGCGACTTGTGGAGTCCGGTGCTCGGTTCGTTATGGTGGACTACGGTTATGATCCTGACTACGGCAATCTGTGGGACAACCATAACGCGCCGGGACAGAATTTTCCGCATATCTCCGAGATGTGTCGCCGTGGTTATCATCTGGCAGGCACTGACCGAGCCTGTGCAGCGTTGATTCGAGATCTGAAAGATCGAGGAATGCTGGAGCGGACTCTGGTTGTATTTCTGACGGAATTTGGCCGAACACCGAAGATCAATTCAATGGGAGGACGTGATCATTGGGGAATGTGCGGTTCGATCTTCTTCGCTGGTGGAGGAACAAAAGCGGGAGAAGTGATTGGGGCCTCTGATGATCAGGCGGCCTGGCCAATTACTCAGCCCTGGGGGCCAGCCGATGTTGCGGCCACGATCTACGAGGCGCTGGGGGTCTCGACAGATCTCAGGCTGCCCGATCAGTTTGGCCGTCCGCTGCCGGTTCTGGACCACGGCCGGACGATCGCCGGAGTCTTCTAATAATGTTGGAAGTTTCTAATAATGTTGGAAGTTTCTAATAATGTGCGAGTCTTCTGAAAGGCTCTATTGCTGAGGAGCGTCGTAGTTCTCGTCAAAACGGACGCTTCGTTTGCGTGTTGATTTTGCGTCCGAAAAAAATTGCTCTTCCAGACCTTGTTCAAAACGCCGGGTTTCCGAGGATTCAACGGCTTGTTGATGGTCTGGTCTTGTCCCATCAACATGAACGGCTTCAAGGTTTCCAAACATTTTTGGCAATTCGCGTCCGCGCTGACCGAATACCATGACTCCGGCCTGATAAGTCTGCTCTACGTTGCGGCACCATTGGACCTGACCGTTGAGAACAGCACGATTGCGGGCACCCGACGAACCGAACAGTGACAGGCACTGATTGACCGCCAGATATCTCGAAGCGGCAATTCTCAGACCGCCAATTGAATAGTCGAGTATCTTTACGGTTTCAAGTTCGCCACCTTCGTCCCACAGCACCCAGGCTTTCCAGTTGCATTCGTAACGCAAAGTTCCGCGGAGATCGTTCCAGTGATTCTCTGTCAGACGATCAGGCAGCGGTTGACCCAGAAAGGCACCGATTTGCCAACCCAGCGGATGTGGTCGGCACCAGTGGACCACGGCTCGG
>CAMAXD010000322.1 GCA_945861975.1 Candidatus Kuenenia stuttgartensis
GCCCGACGCAACCGAATAAACCCCCGAGTGATTAAGCGAAAAATGTCCCGCTGGAAGAAATGCCGTCCAGAACACAGAAAACTCAAACCGTTAACGAAAACCTTTGCCCAGACTGTGGTTATGAATAATTGAACGGTATTGCGTTTAACCCGTGGCCGACAGGCCAGGCATTTTCTGCTCCTGGCCTGTCGGCTTAGGTTTAGGCACATCTATTGCGACATGGTCATTTGGAGCGATGGACGCTTGATGTAATTGCAATTATTACCACGTCGGATTCCTGAAAGATTGATTCTGGAGGGAATTTTTACAACAGGGAGGTTGGTGTCGAGCGCCGTAGCCGGAGGGAAAAAATGAGCCCACGGCTGTTGCGCAGCGGAAGGAGCCCGACCGTGAGTGACTTGAAGACTGAGGCTGGGCGGGAGTGTTCAGCCGCAATGGTGGAAGCAAAGACTTTTGGGGAACTGCATTTTGGAGACGCCGACCTGGGAGATGCCCGTAGAACAAAACGGCTCGTTCGTATTGCCGATGCCATCATGCGGCATCCGGGAGGTTCGTTGCCGGAAAAAATGGGCAGTCCGGGAGAACTCGAAGCCATGTATCATCTCATGAAGTGTCGAGAAGTCACGCATGCACGGGTGCTCGCGCCGCATCTCGCACTGACGCGAAAGAAGATCGCGGAACATGACGGCTTCGTTCTGGCAATTCACGACACCACAGAACTCGACTTTACCACGCGGGAATCGCTGGCGGATCGCGGCCAGATCGGCAACGGATCCCATCAGGGATGGCTGTGCCACAACACGTTGATGGTCGATCCGGTGCAACGTGAAGTCATTGGTTTGGGGAATCAGATTCTGCACTGCCGCCCCATCACACAGAAGAAAGAGACAGTGGCCGAAAAACGCAATCGCGAGGATCGTGAAAGTCTGTTGTGGATTCAGGGCGTTCAGTCACTTCCCGCTGATGAAGAAATTGTTGATGTCTGTGATCGCGGTGCTGATACGTTCGAGTTTCTGGAACACGAAGTTACCAGTGGGCGAACCTTTGTTGTGCGATCATCTCATGATCGTTCGGCCATTTTGGGTGGTGAGACGAGTGCTCAGAAATCGATGCTGCATGATCTGGCACGCTCTCTTCCTTCTTTGGGCCAGTGGACGATGAAGGTCGCCGCGTTGAAGCAGAGAAAGACCGTTCGCAAGACTGTTGATGGAAAGAGAAAAAGCCAAACAGTGTCGGTGAATCGTAAGTCACGCGACGCAGTGGTCCATGTGAGCGCCTCGCGGGTAACGCTGCTGGCACCGAAACGGAAGCGAGGCCACCATGGTCAATCGCCGCTGACGATGTGGGTTGTCCGAGTGTGGGAACCGCATCCTCCGGAGGGAGCCGAACCCCTGGAATGGATCCTGCTGACAAATCATCCGTGCATGGATTTCGAATCGGCTCATCGTGTGAAGTCGTGGTATGAATGCCGCTGGATTATTGAGGAATATCACAAAGGCCAGAAGACTGGTTGCGGGATCGAGAAACCTCAGTTCACCTCATCCGACCGTTTACACCCCATGATTGCGATCCTGAGCGTTGTGGCGTTGTCACTGCTGAATCTGCGTGAACTGAGTCGTCGCGATGACGCCAAATCAAGTCCTGCTGCCCGCCTGTTTTCTGTGGAGTACATTCAGGTCCTGAGCATCTGGCGTCATGGAACTCCAAAACCGAACTGGACACTCTACGACTTCTGCCTCGCGCTCGCACGCCTGGGCGGCCACATGAATCGTAAGCTCGACAGCCACCCCGGATGGATGGTCCTCTGGAAAGGATGGACCAAACTTCAGGCCATGATCGACGGAGCAAGAACCCAAAAATCCACACAGAATTGTGCCTAAACCTAAGCCTGTCGGCCACGGGTTAAACAAGACAAAACACTCTGTTCTATAAGATCCCATCTGAGTGAGACACTACACTAGCATGAGAAGCTGGATCGGTTTCTGAAAGTGCTGTTTGACAAACGTCCCTCCGCCACTGTAAAACGGGTGGCCTGCAGAACATGTAACTCTTGTTCAGGCGATAGTAGATTCGGTGACATGTGTAAATTCGGTGGCCTTGATCAGGATGTCGATCAGGGAAGTTTTTTCCGGCACGGTGTACATGAAGGCCGGGTGATCGCGGAAGATCTCGATCGAGGGTTGCCTCAATCGTGGCCGCGTTCGGAAGTAGTCGTTTTTTGCGGCGGTGTACCGCTGCGAGGCGTATCCCAAATGAAGCGATTGATTGCGACAGTGTTGACGATTGGTGTTTTTGTAGCCTCATCCGGCTCAGCCAGCGCTTGCTGTCTGTGGCCTTTTGGCGGATGGTGGGGAGCTGGTTATGGCGGCTATTATAGCGCCGGGTACGCTCCTTATGTTCCGCAGATGGGCTATTACTCAGCCGGTTATGCTCCCACGGACTGCTGTGCTCCGGCCTGTTGTGATCCCTGTGGTGCCGGCGGTTGCAGTTCAGGGTCATGCGTCGGAACCAACCCTGCCGGAAGTCTGAAGCCGGAAACGGATACGAACTTCGAAAAGAGCAGGAAGGAAAACAACACCTACGACGAATTCGACCGCGCACCAACTCGACGTCGCCAGAATGATTTAGATCAGCCTCTGGATCCCGCAGATTCGCAGGCTCGGAAACGCCCTGTTGATCCGGATCCTGTTGATGATTTCCGCTCCCGTCCGATGGGCGGTACAGCGGCTGATGATCCTTCGTTCGAATTGGATCCCGCCGGAGAACAGATCAAGAACAAGCCTCCGATGGATGATCCGGCTCTCGATATTCCGCCAGTGGATTCTGCTGATCCGGCGGCCCCAATGACCGAGCCAGCGCCAAGCTCAGGTGACACAGATTCGTTTCTGGATCTCGACAAAAAGGCGAATGGTTCAACTAAGATTGATGAGCCGGAAAGTTCTTTCCGGCCGGTCTCCAGCACGTTCAATGAAGTTGTCGCTCCAAAGCGATTGGCGTCTCGATCACTCCCAGCCAGTGGTTCCAAAGCGAAGATTTCTTTCGCTGGCAAGTCGTCAGACGATAAGTCGCAGACGAAGGCGACAGTGCGGTGGATCTCGGTTCCAATGCCGGAAAGCAATGTTCGACTGTAATCAGTCGATTTTGTTCTTAAAGAACAGACGATAAAGAACCATGGCCCGGCGGATCATTCCGACCGGGCTTTCTTTTTGTTGCGGTTCGCGGCCCGGGAATTGTTTTTCCCTGTCAGCGGCCTTCATCGTGATTCGCCGTAACGACTTGTTGGAATCGACTTATGCATTCCGAAAATCCTCATTTGCTCGCCTTCGTCTGTGATCGGGAGTCGCGTATCAAATCGATGGCGGTTCATGCCGGACTGAATGCTGATTTCACAGAAGGAAACTCATTACTTGAAGCCATTACGCTCAGCGGATCAAGCAGCGATCTGCAGCAACTCTGGCTGGAAATGATTAACGGCCGATTCAGTATCCAGGGAGAAGCGGATGTTTTACTAACGTCCAGCGGCCCGCCACTGCGAATGCTGTTTCATGCCATGCCGCTGCACAAAGGGACCGACGAGGGCATGTTTCTGGTCACTCTGTGTTCCGGAGTTCAGGTCATTAGTGCCGGTCCGGGCGAAGTTGCACGCAGTCGCGCTGTTCTGGAAACAGCCGTGGATTCGATTGTCACGATCAACTCCACGGGAATCATCTGCTCCGTGAATCCGGCCGTGGTCCGCATGTTTGGTTATCCGGAGACGGAGCTTCTCGGACGAAACGTCTCGATGCTGATGCCCGAACCCTACAAACGCGAACACGATTCCTACATATCACGTTATCTGGAGACGCGAATACCATCGATCATCGGCATCGGACGCCAGGTTGTGGGCCGGAAAAAGAACGGTCGTGAGTTTCCTGCGCATCTGGCAGTGAGTGAATTCACCGTGCGCGACGTGCGTTTCTTTACCGGCATTATTCGCGATTTGAGCGAACTGGAACGAGTTCAAAAGCAACTGCTGCAATCCGAACGTCTGGCCGCCATCGGGCAGATGGTGACCGGGCTGGCGCATGAAAGCCGCAATGCCCTGCAGCGTGCTCAGGCGTGCCTGGACATGTTGTCACTGGATCTGCAGAACAGCCCCGAACAGTTGGATCTCGCACGCCGGGCGACAACGGCGTTGCAGGATCTGCACCGACTGTATGAGGAAGTTCGCAGTTACGCGGCGCCTATTCATCTGGAATATCGTCCGTGTGAGCTGTCGACGATCTGGAAGAAGGAATGGGAGAACCTGGCGACTGTACGTCGAGACAGAATGATCCAACTGATTGAAGCCGAGGACAATCAAACGATTTCCTGCGAAGTGGATGTCCATCGCATGGAACAGGTCTTTCGCAATATCCTCGAGAACGCCATTCACGCCTGTGGTGAAACAGGCGTGATTACAATCCGCTCCTCAATCACCGAGTGGCAAGGGCAACCCGCCGGACGAATCGCCGTTCAGGATAATGGCGTCGGGATGACTCCCGAGATTGCTCAGCATGTCTTCGAACCATTCTTTACGACGAAGCAAAAAGGTACCGGCCTCGGGATGGCCATCGTCAATCGCATTATGACGGCCCATGCCGGCTTTGTTTCTGCCGGGATTCTTACCCTCAAAGGAGCAGAAATTGTTCTGATTGTTCCACTTCGGATGCCGATTCGGAATGCGGTTCGCTCTTAGAGCGATAAGCGTTCTGGTTCCTGATGTGGTTTCAAAAACACGTGCACGCCGACATCATTCGCACACAAGCGTGCAGAGATGCACACTTCCGCGATGAGTGGTCGAGCTGGAGTTTTACATGGCTACGAATAGTCCCGTGAATCTGCTGATCGTCGAAGACGACCCGGACTTTCGCGAAACGTGCGTCCGCTGGATGACGCGTAAGGGGCATACGGTCCAGGGGGCCGCCAACGGACATGAGGCTCTGGACATTTGTGAGCGTCGCTCGTTCGA
This sequence comes from Candidatus Kuenenia stuttgartensis, assembly GCA_945861975.1. Classification (GTDB taxonomy): domain Bacteria; phylum Planctomycetota; class Planctomycetia; order Planctomycetales; family Planctomycetaceae; genus SXXK01. The sequence goes on from CAMAXD010000322.1 coordinate 4,991, forward strand.
TGTCGCCATCATAGACATGAACATGCCGGGCCTTACCGGGCTCGAAGTTCTGGATCGCATGAAGGTTTCGCAACCGGAAACAGAGGTCATCATTCTGACCGGCCAGGGAACGATAGAAAGCGCAGTCAACGCCATGAAGCTTGGCGCTTGCGACTATTTGACCAAACCATTTCCGCTTGATGAACTTGAACAACGCTGTTTGATGGCGTTTGAACGTTCCAAGCTGCATCGCGAGAATCGACAGCTCAAGGCGATCATCGAACGTGCGCATACGCCAGTGAAGATCGTTGGTGAATCGGCGCGCATGCGGGAAGTGTTTCGGCTGATTGAACGAGTCGCCCCGACGGACAAACCTGTCCTGATTCAGGGAGAAAGTGGCACTGGTAAAGAGTTGGTTGCTCGCGCCCTGCAGCAACAGAGTCATCGCGCGAATCGTCCTTTCGTGACCATCAACTGCGCAGCGCTACCGGAACAGCTTGTGGAAAGTGAATTATTCGGCCACCGCAAAGGTGCGTTCACCGGAGCCAACGAGGACCGCGCGGGATTGTTTGAAGTGGCCGATGGTGGCACGCTGTTCATTGACGAAATTGGTGAATTGCATGGGGCACTGCAGCCCAAACTCCTGCGTGCCCTTGAAGACGGATCGATTCGTCGAGTCGGCTCGCATCGCGAACGCAGGGTTGATGTGCGACTGATTGCAGCGACAAACAGAACGTTGGTCGATGAAGTTGCGGCCGGGCGATTTCGCGAAGATCTCTATTATCGAATCAACGTCATGTCCCTCGAACTTCCGCCTCTGAGAAAGCGTGAAGGAGACGTTCCGCTGTTGATCAAGTCCATGCTGCAAAAGGACTGGACGATTACGGATGAAGCAGCCCGCGCGATGGAAGTCTACCGCTGGCCTGGAAACGTGCGACAACTCAAGAATGCAATCGAGCGTGCTCAAATTCTGGCCAATGACCATGTGATCACGATCGACGATCTGCCTTCTGAGATCTACGACTCCCATGAACATGTTGGGACTGGAGCTCTGCAGCCAGGAAACGGAGTCCCCTCAAATGGAGCGGAACGTTCCAGTCACGTGTCGCCGCCCGGGTCACCTCGTCTGGAAGATCTGGAGAAGGCTCATATTGTCGAGATCCTGCGGCAGCAGAACGGCAACAAAGCCCGCGCCGCCAGGATTCTTGGAATTCACCGCCGCAAGCTCTATCGGCTGCTGGAGCGCTACGGAATCGCCGAAGAGCGTCCGGCGTAGAGCGGTTCCATTTTCGGCAAAGCGGTATCCGCAGTGCTTGAACTCGTTTCGGCACTCCGGTGCGGTGGGCTGATCGAGGACGTAACCACAAAGCTCCCGGAGTCTGCCGGCGGACCGAGTTCCGGGTAGCCGGAACACTTGTAGCCGGAGTCGCCAGACTTCGGTTGTTCATGCGTTTAATGGAATCCACGAAGTCTGGCGACTCCGGCTACGATAGTGTCTCTGAGCGATTAGAGTTTTTTTCTTCGAGTCTGCTCCAGAGCCTGGCGAGCGTTGCGGATCTCTCGGCCTGCGCGAATCATACCACGGTATCAGCGATCTCATCCAACGTAGCCAGTTGTGCCTTGCCCTGAGAATTCTTCACCAGCGAACAAATCAATTCCACCGCGCGGAAGTCAGGATCTCTGTAGCCCAGACAGGAGGGATGAGCCAGAAAGTCGAATACGGCCTTGTTTTCGATGGCCCAGTTTACGCAACGCTCAATCGCTTCCAGAAACCACTCCAGTTCCCAGCGGCCGGTTCGAAAGGCTCCGATATCGCTGATCGGGTTCATAGGAATCTCGATCAGCCCTGTCGGATAAACGAACGGTTGTGCCTCTTTCTGTTTTGCCACGATATCAGCGTAAATATCGGCGGACGGTTCTTTCAGGGCTTCATTGTTAGCGTGGGGCGGATATTTGCTGCTGACCCAGCGAAAGCCAGCATCCAGAAG
>CAMAXD010000323.1 GCA_945861975.1 Candidatus Kuenenia stuttgartensis
CAGCCGAGTTTCCGAACCAAAACCATGGTGGTGGTAACAACGCTGCTTGATCCTGCACAAGCGTCGAAAGAAGAACTGTCATACATGTATCGTGCACTCTGGAATCATGAGCTTGATCTGCGAGCAATCAAATCGACCATGCAAATGGAATTCCTTCGCTGTAAAACTCCGGAACTCGTGCGCAAAGAAGTGTGGGCTCACGTTCTGGCCTATAATTTGATTCGGGCAATTATCGCGAAGGCCGCCACAAAGCATAAGATCGAACCTCGATCCATCAGCTTCAAAGCAACGATTCAAACGCTGGAGGCATTTCAGCCGTTAACTGCACATCACCACTCGCGGCGCGACAGTGTTTTATTATCTGTCTGCGAACAGTTACTCGATGCGATTTCCTGGCATCGAGTCGGTGACCGCCCCGACGGCTTCGAGCCTCGACTTCAGGAGCGACGCGATAAACGCTACCCATTCCTTAGAAAACAACGAGCCACGCTACAACAACAGATGGCGAAACGGGTTACATAAATCTACGTGCCATTCGTCCGACACGCTGGAGTGTTTCAGGTCGATGTAACCGGGGAAGCAAAGGGAGGGAGGGAAATTTGTGTCAGGGGGGTTCACGTCGGACTCACCAACGCAGACTGGTGGATTTGGACCAACATGAAATTGGAATCCGCTTGTCGGAGCGTGTATTGCGACCTAGGCTCCCTTTATGCAACACGTTCTGATGACATTCTGCCTCATCGCCAACCTTCTGGCATGTCCTCTGCGCTGTGCGGCGTGTCATTCATCGTCTTCGGCCATTGAACAGGCACAGCAGAATAAGCGTACATGCCAGTGCTGTGCGAAGAAGAAAGTTTGTCCTGAGACATCAAAATCGTCGCCGCTTTCGGAAAAACACCCCGCCGAGAATGATTGCTCCTGTCCGAATTGCATTTGCGAGGGAGCGACGCTGACGAAAGCTCCCGTTTTTACGATTTACGTCATCGACGTTTTTGTTGATCACCGCGTTGATGCTGTTTTAGCCCGGCTGTCGCATACCGCAGACTTCAGCGGCTCCGAAATTTGTATCGAATCTTTGCCGCCAGCAGACATTCAGACTGCGCTCGCCTTGCGCCAGTCGTGGTGTATTTAACGCCTCGTCCGTTCCCTGCCGTTCCCTGCCAGACTTGATTCTGCAGCGAGTGAACCACTTCGAAGCTATCGCTCGACGGTGCTTCCTGCGAACTCCTTTTTCTGCAGAAGTCTACTTGTCACCGTTTCGCGTTGACAGAGTAGCATCTTCTGCCAAGAGCGTCTCATCACGTTTTCGCGCCACGCACAGGGCCTGTCCACGGTCATGTTACTACCCTGGGAATATTCTGTCCGCAACCTTTCACGTCGTCCGGTGAGAACCGGCCTGACGCTGATGGCGCTTTCGATTGTGATTCTGCTGGTCTTCGTTGTCGTTGGCTTTATTCGAGGACTGGAACGGTCTCTTCGAGTGACAGGCGATCCCGATGTTGTGCTGATTTCTTCAATCAATTCGGAAGCCAATCTGGAGAGCAGTGCGATCCCTGCTCGAACACCAACCTTGATTGCCGCCAGTATTGACGGCACACAATCGCGCTACGGTGTGATTTGCGCATCACCTGAAATGTACCTTGGCACCAGAGTCACAGTGAGCGATCGCGAGCCGGCTCCGGGGCTGATTCGAGCCGTCACAACTGCAGCTCCTTTGGTTCGACGCAGCGTGCGAATTGAGGAAGGGCACTGGCCGGACCGAGGAGAAGTTCTCGTGGGACGCCTTGCCTCTGCGAAGCTGGGTATGACTGATGAGGCCGTCGCCATTGGGCAGACGCTGACTTTCGAAGGTCAGACATGGAAGATCAGTGGACGGTTCACTGCTGACGGAGCTGCGTATGAATCCGAGATCTGGTGCAATCTGGAAGACTTTCAGTCCGCAACAAAGCGTCAGGATCTCAGTCTGGTCGCACTGTTACTGAAACCCAGCGCATCCCCCGGAGAAGTGTCACTGTTCTGCAAGGAACGGATGGATCTGGAACTTCGCGCCGTCCGAGAAACAGATTTTTACGCCGAACTGCAGCAGCATTATCGCCCCGTGCGTCTTCTGGCATGGACTGTCGTCGTGATGGTTGCCGGGGCCGGCATCTTTGCTGGCCTGAACATGATGTATGGAGCGGTCGCCGGACGCATTCGAGAAATTGCAACACTCCAGGCGATCGGTTACCGCCGACGAGCCATTCTGTTCAGCCTGATTCAGGAAGGTGTGCTCTTGTCCGCCACCAGCTCGCTCATTTCCGGTGTTATTGCTTTGGCACTTTTGAATGGCGTTGCCGTTCGATTCACCATGGGTGCCTTCACTCTGCGGATCGATGGCCCGGCCATTCTGATTGGCTGTGGCACAGGATTGTTACTTGGAGTCTTCGGCGCACTGCCACCGGCGCTGAAGGCCTTACGTTCATCGGTGGCTGTTAGTTTGAAAGCTGTTTAGGAGTTGAATTTATGAAGTATCAGCATCTTTGTGTTTTGGGTCTCTCCCTACTTCTGACGTCCGGGTGCAGCGATGCTCCTCAGGACAATGGAGTGGCAAACAAAACAGGGGCGATCGCACCGGGCACCGGAACGCAATATCTGACATCGTCAGAACCTGCCGCTGTCATGGAAGTTGCAGACGCTCGTAAGTCGGCCAAAGCGGATGAAGCCATTGCCATTGTGGGGCGAATCGGCGGATCCGAAGAACCCTTTGTGGATGGTGTGGCCGCGTTCACCGTGGTGGATTTGAAAATCGCACATTGTTCGGCCGACGAAGGATGTCCAACACCGTGGGATTATTGCTGCACTCAGGATCAGGTGAAGGACAACATCGCCATTGTCAAACTGGTCGATGCCGAAGGCAAACCTGTCACCGACGACGCTCGCAAATTGCTGGGCGTGAAAGAGCTTTCCGTTGTTGTGGCTGAGGGAACGGCACGACGTGATGAATCTGGAAATCTGACGGTGGCTGCCACAAAGATCTTTGTTCGACCGGTGAAATAATCATGACTGACTCTTCACTTGATCTTCGTCAATTGGCCGTGGACCGTACACCGGCACCGAACGGGGTGATCCCGCATCGGCGCCGCTGGATCTCCCGATTTGTCATTCCCGGAGTCATCCTGACGGGCTTTATGTCACTTCTGGCCGTTGCGGCCGGGATGCAGTTTCTGCCTGTCCCACAGGTCACAGTTGTTCCTGTGATCACAATCCGTGGTGACGTTCAGCAGGCGGGCACAGTGCTGTTTCAGGCCCCCGGATGGATAGAGCCTCGTCCCACATCAATTCGAGCGGCGGCTCTGACCAGCGGCGTAGTGGAAGAACTGCTCGTGGTCGACGGCCAGGAAGTCCAAAAGGGCGAAACGGTGGCCCGACTTATTGCGGCCGACGCAATGCTCAACGTTGAGCATGCTCGAGCCACGGTCGCATTCAGAGAAGCCGAACTGCAGCGCGTCACTGCCGATCAGGTCGCTGCCAAGAGTCGTCTTGAGAATCCTGTTCATTTGCAAGCTGAACTTGGCGATGCGGAAAATTCTCTGGCGCGAACAGTGACAGAAATCGAAAAGCTGCCCTTCCTGCTTCGCAACGCGAAGGCTGGTGTGGAGTTTGCCCAACAAAATCTGACCAGCAAACAGGCCGCAGAGGGGGCGATCCCAGTCATCCTGCTGAAGCAGGTGGAGCGAGATCACAAGTCGGCTGAGGCTGACCTGGAAGAGCTTCAAATTCGCGAGCCAAATCTTCAAAGAGAAGCGGATGCGCTGCGAACCCGCGTGGCGGCTCTGAGACAGCAAGGATCTTTGCTTATCGAAGAGCATCGGCGAGTTACGGAGACGAACGCAATAGTCGAATCGGCAAAAGCTCAGCTGCAGGAAGCCAGAGTAAAACTGCAGCAGGCTGAGCTGGCTTTGGAACGCACGGAGATTAAGGCTCCGATTACGGGACGAGTTCTGAGGATCGTGGCCGCGCCAGGAAATCGGGTCATGGGACTGGAAGAACTGGCCGGACAAAGTTCATCGACCATTCTCGAAATGTACGATCCGCAACGTCTTCAGGTTCGTGCGGATGTTCGTCTGGAAGATGTCGCGCGAGTCATCCCCGGGGCTCCAGTGGAAGTCGAGACAGCGGCTTTCAAAGGCGTACTGCAAGGGCGAGTTCTGCTGCCGACAAGTGTCGCAAGCGTTCAGAAAAACACCCTGGAAGTCAAAGTCGAGATTCTGAATCCCCCGCAGACAGTGAGCCCCGAAATGCTGGTGAAGGTCTCGTTTCTTGCACCAGAAGATCCGAAGGCCGATTCGTCTGCGATTACTCAGGCAGACCAGATGTTTGTCCCGGATTCACTGTTGTCCGAAACCGATGGTCAGTCTCATGTCTGGATCGTTGACGGTCGGCAACAGGCTCGACACGTGGCGATTCAGCGAGGTCATTCTACGCCCGATGGACTGACACACGTGATCAGCGGATTGCAGGTGACTGACAAACTGATCGCCTCAGGGACCGAACAAATGGCCGACGGAATCAATGTAAAAATTCGAAGTGAAGACCAGACACTGGGACTCAGGAGATAACAATGGCGATCGTGGAACTCAAAAATGTCTGCCGCAGCTTCCGCAAGGGCGAAGAAACCATAACGCCCCTCGACGACGTGACCCTGGAAATCCATGAAGGAGATTTTGTCTCGCTGATGGGCCCCAGCGGCACAGGAAAGAGTACGTTGCTGAATCTGGTCGCTGGCATTGATCGTCCTGATTCCGGCTCCATTACCGTGGCGGGTACGGAGATCACAAACCTATCCCGAGGACAGTTGGCTGACTGGCGCGCGGCCAATCTTGGCTACATTTTTCAGACGCACAATTTGATTCCGGTGCTAACGGCCTATGAAAATGTCGAACTGCCCACTTTGCTGTTGAAACAAACCGCCGCTCAACGACGTCAGCGAGTGGAACTGGCACTCAAAGCCGTAGGGCTCAGTGATCGCGCGGATCATTATCCACGTCAGTTATCCGGAGGACAGGAACAGCGAGTCGGGATTGCTCGGGCCATCGTCGCGAATCCTCGGGTCGTGGTTGCGGATGAGCCCACTGGCAGTCTGGATGCGGCAACCAGCGAACAGATTCAGGATCTGCTGCAGCGATTAAATCGAGAGCTTGGCATGACCGTGCTGATGGTGACTCACGATCGTGAAGTGGCCGGGATTGCCACGCGGCGACTGATATTGAATCGCGGAAAGTTCCTGCCATCGTAGGTCTCAAGGTGATTCATTTGAGCGTACTGCGGAAAGCCGGACTACAGGCGAAAGCAAAACGATGTTTGGATATGTCATCAAAACTCTTCTTCGGCATCGAGCCCGCACATTGCTGACCGTCAGCGGTGCAGCGGTGGCGATGTTTGTGTTCTGTTTTGTCGGCTCCGTTCAGGAAGGGCTGGAAAGGCTCACGTCAGGCAGTGACGCTGATCGATGCCTGATTGTGTTTCAGGAGAATCGATTCTGTCCGTCGAGCAGCCGACTTCCGGAAGACTACGCTTCGGCGATCCAAAAGCTCAGCGGCGTAAAGCAGGTCATGCCCATACAGGTCTGGACGAACAATTGTCGAGCAAGTCTGGATATTGTTGTGTTCAATGGAAGTCCGCCAGAACAGATTCGTGACAATCGCCCAATTCAATTGGTCAACGGCTCATGGGAAGCCTTCCTCACACGGCGGGATTCGGCCATCATCGGGCGCAACATTGCCAATCGGCGAGGCTTAAAATCAGGGGATCAGTTTTCTATCGGCGATCTTTCCCTTCAGGTGGCCGGTGTCTTCGCTTCGGATGTTCCCTCCGAAGAAAACCTGATTTACACCAGTCTTCAGTTTCTGCAGTATTCACGTGGAAAGGACACGGCCGGCACGGTGACTCAATTGGAAGTCCACCTCACTTCGGATGCGGATCCCGATGCCGTTGCAGCGCTCATTGATCAGACACTTCGAACCGGACCTGTGGCCACAACCACTCGTCGCAAGGGAGCCTTTCAGGCCAGCACGTTGTCGGATCTTGTGGACCTGATTGGGTTCGCTCACTGGCTCGGTTACGCCTGCGTGGGACTGGTGCTTTCACTCGTGGCTACGACCACTGTGATGAGCGTCCAGGATCGCATCAAAGAATACGCCGTGTTGCAAACGTTGGGCGTTCGTCCGTTCCGGACCATGCGACTGGTCCTTCTGGAAAGCGCGCTGCTCTGTACCGTCGGCGGCGTTCTCGGAACAGTCGTCGCCTCATTAGCCCTGTGGATAGGCGGCTTTGCCATCGGGGCCGAAGGAGCCACGATCGCGTTTCGCCCATCTTTCGACCTGATTCTGTTGGGAGCGACCGTTTCTGGCCTTGTCGGAATCATTGCCGGGTTGGCCCCAGCCATCCAGGCGGCGACAGTTCCAATCGTTACAGCACTGAGAAATGAATAACGATTCTCCTCGCGGGTTGACTCAGCGTGCGTAGGCTGTGCTTCGAAGCAACAAGTAACTCCAGATGTACGCGTTCGCTCTTCAGTGAACCTCGGCATCAAAAAGAGCTTGCACAAAAGCTTGTAGTGCCTGCGGCATGCTCCCACCTGATGCCATTCGATGGAAGTGTACCCCAATGGAGTCGCGCCCGTAAAAACAGACTTAGATAACAGCAAGGGTCATGACGACCGACGCGTAAAACGGGAACTGGCTTGGCTGCTCCGGTCCGAGACGCCGGAGCAGCATCGGCCAATGTGCCTGAAGCAGGGAACGACATCGTGACAACTTGCTTAGGAGTCATAAACAGTCATCACTCTTGTACCAAGTGCGTTAATCGTGACGACAGTTGGGCCAATCGACTTTTAGAAGAAAGACGCACTTTCACTGGTGTGATCTGTCGGAATGGATTCTGCCGGAGAAGGCGAACCCGTTGGGCAACT
>CAMAXD010000324.1 GCA_945861975.1 Candidatus Kuenenia stuttgartensis
TGTTGTATCCAATATTCTGAGGGTGGGAATACTGATCTCGAAAGTTTGAGGTACCGTGGTGTCCAGCCGAGTAGTTCCCGTCATTGAATCGCTGAGCCGCACCGTAACCTGTGTTCCACTGGGACTGATAGCCGCCGGAGTTGAATTGCGGTGCATAGGCCGGGCGAGTCATTCCGTATGTGCCTACTCCTGAGCAATAGCCGCCAGCACGACCGCAGCCAGCAGCCTGGGGGCCGGAATACGGGTGATCGGCGTTAACGTTTGCAGGTGCCAACACAGCAGCAGCCAGAAGAATGGAGCAAACAAGGATTTTGAGAAGGGACATGTTTTCGTCTCCTTGACGATGGTTTTTGAGTTCCACTGGGCCAGGCGAATTGTCTTAGCCATGACTCTTTTCAAAGCTTGTTTCGTGCCAAAGTTGCAAAATGATGAAGGGCACGGTTTTCCCCAATGAATTGAGTGAATGTTGTGAAACGTCTCTACTCAGCAGAACTGACTGACTGTGCTCAATCTGAGTTTGCGTTGTCATTGCGATTCGATCCTCGGCCATTGTTGGGATCACGAGGAATCGCCATGTTCTGCATCACGATCTGAGACTTGCGGCTTCGCAAAAGTATCGCGTCTGGCTTGGGCGACGGCGGCGAGGGTAAGGATTGCTCACTGAGCCATCGTGCAAGACGAACAGCAAACCCTGCATCCACAATTCACTATTGAGAAGCCCCTCACGCCGTGCTACCTGGCAACCTCTGACGCATTTGCTGACTGTGCGGCTGGCAAACATCGCAGAATCGGCATTTTCTGCATTGGCCGTGTTTTTCATGGCACCATTTCCCTCACGTCGTCGATCCTGAAAGAGGATGGGTATGGACGCTCAAATGAAACTCCTGTGGAATGGATTCCTCAGTGGCACGGACTCGACACCTTATTGCTCTGATCGTTGCGGTCTCTATCACATGGCAATCCATCGTGCCATGTGGATGTGAGCAGAGCTGCCACGCTGTGGCTGATACAACTTCGAACGATATCGATTCAGAAGTGTCACCGTCAGGATGCAGTCATTCGGCTCATCGTCCTGATTCGTTTAAGGACGCCTCTAAGGCCACGCATACCGATGGGTCGGGCGGTTTTCTTTCAGGCGATCCCGATTCACAGCATTTTCCCTGCCATCGCTTTGCGGGGATGACAACGTCGAACAAGTCCATCACCGATTCAGTTTTGGCATGGGCTATTCTAACAGCACCAAGAAATGGCACGCCGCACGTATTGGGCACCAGCAAGTTATCACATTGCTTGCAGACCAACGGTGTCGCACACGTAAGACTTGATCCGGGGGCAGTCCTGCGCCTGCAGGTCTAGTTCATCGTTATGCCTCATGTCGGTTGGACGCGTGTGTCCAATTTTGCGTCGATGAGCGTGATTGCGTTCATTTTCACCGTGATCAAATCCCGGACAACGCAGGCTGAAATGCCTCACCCCAACGTCCTGGTTCGCCTTCTTTCGTGGGATCCGATCAAATGCCAGAGATAAAACTTAACTGGACGATTCTTTGTCTTGTGACTGTCATGTGCGGTTCTGGATGTGCGGCTTCAAGGACGAAGCTCTCGCTTCCATTGGCACAGTCAGAAGCTCGTGGTTCCTCCGGGGACGTTCCCAACGAACGCGCGGATTCTCACCAGCAAGCCGTGGTTGAAGAAGAACATACACCGATGCGGTACGGTCCATCGGTTCGCCCTTCTTCTGCAGGCCCTGACGATTCTGACGGGGACATTCAGCCGGTCAGTCACGAGCTTGAAGCTGCGCCAGTTTCCAACGTCTCCAGTGAACCTGTTGTTGCTTCACAGAACTGGTCACTCGCTGCAATTGAATCTCTGGCGCTTCAGCAAAACCCTGCGGTCCTTCAAGCATCTGCATCCGCTCACAAAGCGATGGGATATCGAGGTCAAGTAGGGTTAAAACCCAATCCCGTGGTGGGTTATCAGGCAAGTCAGCTCGCCGACCGTGGGACAGATCAGCACGTGGCATTCATTGAACAGGACATTGTGCTGGGGGATAAGTTACGCAAGAACCAACGTGTTCTGAATCAGGAAATTCAGTCGCAGCTGTGGGAGGTCGAAACGCAGCGATTCCGTGTCCTGACCGATATTCGTCAGCGATTCTACGAAGCACTTGCCGCTCAGCGACGCATGGAATTGGCGGCTGAATTTGAGGAGGTGGCGATCAAAGGGGTGACCTTTGCAGAAGCCCGGGTGAGCGCCAAAGAAGGTACGCGCCCTGAAGTTCTGCAGGCTGAAATACAACTCAAGCAGATCCAGCTTCAGCGTCGTCAAGCATCTGCTGCGTTTACCGGAGCTTGGAAGCAACTGATGGCAACGGCCGGAATGCCAGATGTACAACCCGGAACCCTGGATGGCGTGCTCTCAGATTCGGTTGAGGCAAAAGACTGGGCAGCAATCAAGGCACAAATCCTTGCGGCCAGCCCGGAACTTCAGGGAGCGCGGGCTCGATTGGCCCGCGCGCGTGCCAATGTCGACAGACAGCAGGCTCAGGCCATCCCAAACTTATCTTTGCTGGTGGGAGCCGGGCGCGACAATGGAACCGGTTCGGGAATGATTAATACTCAGGTCGGCCTGCCACTACCCATTCACAACAAAAATCAGGGCAACATCGCTGCAGCGCACGCGGAATTCTGCAGAGCCTCCCAGGATGTTCGTCGAACGGAGTTGTCGATTGAGGCTCGTATTGCCGAAGTGGGCCGAGACTATGAATCAGCGGCCGCAGCCGTGGATCAGTACCATCAGGAAATTCTGCCGAGAGCTCAGGAGACCCTTGAATTGGCAGAGCAGGGATACAAGGCGGGAGAATTTGATTTTTTGCAGGTACTGATCGCTCGAAGGACGTTTTTCGACGCCAATTTGGAGTACGTCAACGCTCAGGTCTGCCTGGCAAAAGCCTCGGTCCTCGCTGACGGCCAGGTTTTGGTCGGCGGTCTCGATACGACTCGCGACACGGAGTTCGATAGTGGACTTCGCGATCAAACCATGAGTGGCCAATAGCCAATGAAAAAGCAGAAGCCTGGCTTGCCGAAAACGAGCCAGGCTTCCGTCGCTTGTGATCATCAATCAATGATGTCCGCCGTGATGACCACCTCCGTGATGGCCTCCGAAATGACCGCCGTAACCACCAAAATGCGAACTGTGGCCATTGTAATGTCCACCATGTCCTCCGTAGTGGCTTCCGTACCCACCGTGGTGGCTCTGACCAAAACCAATGCTGATTCCTGTGCTGTAGCCATACGAGGGCTGGACATAGGCCGACTGATATGTGGGAGCGTACGAGTAAACGGGAGCCGCGTACGAATAGGACGGAGCATAGGAGTATGCCGGCACCGAATAATTATACCCACCGCCATAAGCGCAGCCGTGCCCGGCTTGAGCCGTTTGGTTTTCGCCAAACAGTGCGAGTCCGGAAACAACCACAGCCGTCATCAAAATCCTGTTCATGATTCAGCCTTTCACAGTCTCAAGAAGAGATAACTTTCGCAGCATGCGAAAGTTCCGACTCGGCGAACCAATTGATGCCAATGATCGTCCATAATGGAAGCACCGAATCTTGTAGCGAACGAGTATGAAGCAGTAGTTGTGCCGGGCAGCAAAATTTGCCGAAGGCCGGAATATGTCGAAGAACGCGAATCTGTCGCTGCCCCAAGCCATTGTTTTCAGAACTCAGTGTGTTCAACTCGACGGCAGGTGACGTCCGAATGGTATGACGCACCTCTCAGTGGAAGTCTTCGCTCCGTGCATCAGCAAACAACTATCGACAGTCTGCTTATGGTGCGGTTCTTCAACGCCATCCTACGCGACACCGATATGAGATCAATGGGTGTGTGTTGTGTTTGGTATCGTTGCTGACGGATGTCGCTGAATGCTGACCTATGTCGCGAATTGATATTGAGGCATTGAACTTGCACTCCTAGACTGCGCGCAGACACAGAGACTCTTGTGGACCTTCATTTCATGTTCCGTTCGCTGGCTATCGCTTCAACATTGCTGCCAATGCTGTTTCACAGCATCTTTGGCTGTTGCTGGCACCACGCGCACACGATGGTCAGTATTGCAAGTGTTGCCGCTGAAGCTGACAAGTCGCATTGCAGCGGGCATGGCGAATACGAGTCGCACCGTCATGCAAGTCATGATCTCACTGCAGAGATTGGCGTAAATCAAGAGATTCCCGGTCCTCCAGAGGTTCCTTGTTGTCCGGGTGAAGGTAAAGCACCATGCGGTGAGGATCAGTGCGTATTTGTTGGGTCCGAACTGGTGCAGGTTGAGTTATTTGGCCTCGAACATCTTCTGGACCATGAACGTTGTTTCACGCACGAACTTCTGTTGTCGTGTACTTCACCAGATGTTCAGTGGCTCCTGTCAGGAAACGCCACCACTGGTGCACAGAGCCCCCGCGCGCTCACGCAGGTCTGGCTTATCTAGCTGCGTCTGACCAACTCCCTTTGTGATTTGGTCCGTTTGCCTGGTTGATTTTCTATCGCCTCATTTGAGCGGCGACGTGAAATCAGAGGCGACCTTCCTTCGGTGCAATTCGATTTTCGCAACGCCTGCGGTGTTGCGGCCTGCTGTCCGGGAGCCTTGACGTGAATAGCTTTGCGCAATTACTGCGTTCAAAATGGTTGTTGGGGATCGGACTCATTCTCACGATCGCCATAGGCTACTCGACGCGATCCCGATGGTGGGATCCGACTCAGGAAGTCGTTCGAAGTACCATCTCCGGAACACGAAGCAAGGCGGTTATCGACGAACACGACCACGGCTTGGCTGCGGAATCGGTGGATCCTCACGCGGGTCATGATCACGGAGCCGATGAATCCGGCACGCTTGAACTTTCTGCTCAGGCGCAGGGAAACATTGGCCTCACTTCCGAGTTTCTGCAGCCACTTAAGGCTGAGACCTTTCGTCGATCCATCACGGTGCCGGGGCTGGTCGTTGAACGGCCCGGCCGAACTCGCGTGGAGATCTCAACGCCAATGGCGGCTGTGATAACTCATGTTCACGCAGTACAGGGGGAAGCTGTAAAGCCGGGTACGCTGCTGTTTCAGCTGCGAATTACCGCCGAGGCACTTGTATCGACACAAACGGATTTGCTGCGAACGGTCGGTGACCTTGACGTTGAAAACCGCGAAATTACCCGGCTCTCAAAGGCAAGCGAGGCAGGGGCCATATCTCAAAAGACTCTGCTGGAACGACAGTATGCCAAAGAAAAGCTTGAAGTCCTGTTAAGTACTCAAAAGGAAGCTTTACGCCTGCATGGACTGTCGGAGCGGCAAATTGACGACATCGCCAAGAATCGACGCCTATTGCGAGATCTTCAGATCATCGCTCCGGGGCGCGACAGTCATGGCGAAGATGAACTGCATCTATCAAGCACCTCGGTTCGTCCTGTATCGATGACCACGGGACGCGGCCAGTCGGCTGATGAATCAACGCACGCGGTGAACGATGCAGACAATACTCCGCTGATCCTTCAGGAGGTGCTTGTTCATAAAGGCGAAACAGTGGCTGCAGGGACGACACTGGCAGTGCTGGCAGACTATTCAGAGCTTTATATTCAGGGGAATGCATTCGAACAGGACGTGGAAACGTTGTCCCAGAGTGGTCAGCGCAACTGGAAGATTACGGCCCTGTTTGAAGGAGCAGGAAATTCAGTACAGAAAGTCGAGAATCTGGATCTGGTCTACTCGGCAAGTGAGATCGACGTAGAGTCACGTGCGATGTCGTTCTTTGTTCGACTTCCGAATGAAGTGGCCAGAGAAATGCCGTCTCCCAACGGCCAGCGTTTTCTCGACTGGAAGTATCGTCCAGGGCAACGAGTTCAGTTGCGTGTCCCGGTCGAAGAATGGACTGAACAAATCGTGTTGCCGGTGGAAGCCATCGCTCGCGAAGGTGCTGAATCGTTCGTATTTCAGCAAAACGGAAAGCACTTTGATCGAGTGCCCGTTCATGTGCGATATCGCGATTCCTCGCACGCAGTCATTGCCAGCGACGGTTCGTTGTTTCCGGGTGATGTTGTTGCACAGCGTGGTGCGCATCAAATGCAAATGGCTCTGAAAAACAAGTCTGGCGGCGGCGTTGATCCCCATGCCGGACACAACCATTAATTCAGGAGCCAGCCATGTTGAATGCGATTATTCGTTTTGCGCTTCGCCAGCGAATGTTGGTGCTTGCTGCTGCGCTGCTGGTGACAGGATACGGCAGTTATCTGGCTCTCATTACGCCGATCGATGTATTTCCGGATCTGAATCGGCCGAGAGTTGTTGTTATGACCGAAGCTCCGGGGCTCTCACCGGAGGAAGTCGAATCACTCATCACCTTCCCGATCGAGACAGCATTGAATGGGGCGAATGGTGTTGAAGCCGTCCGCAGTTCGTCTGGGGTCGGCATTTCAGTGATTTACGTCGAGTTTGGATTCAACACCGATATCTACAACGATCGGCAAGTCGTCAATGAGCGGCTGCAGCTCATGCAGGGACGACTACCGGATGGCGTAACTCCACAGTTGGCTCCGATCTCTTCGATTATGGGCCAGATTTTGATGCTGGGAATGTACAGCGATGGCGGGAAGACTGATCCCCTGGAGCTTCGAACTCTTGCGGACTGGGTCGTGCGACAACGACTGTTAACAATTCCCGGTGTGGCGCAAGTCTTTACGATGGGGGGTAGTCGGAAACAGTTTCAAGTTCTGGTCAATCCGGAAGAACTGCTTCGCTTCGGCGTTTCACTGCAACAGGTCAAAGATGCCGTCGTCAACAGCAACGAGAACGCAACGGGAGGATATCTGGATCAGCAGGGGCCTAACGAACTGCTGGTTAGAGCCCTTGGTCG
>CAMAXD010000325.1 GCA_945861975.1 Candidatus Kuenenia stuttgartensis
GCAACACAGAGAACAGCAGCCCACAGGCAGGATCAGCTTCGTTATCTCCGGATGCTGCATTCGATGATTCGCAGTTGCTGCATCTGTTAGAGCAACAGTCGAAGATTCTTCGGAAAGCAAGATTGCTGGCTCCTAAGGCTCAGGCTGAACTCAGTCGCCTTGAGGCGAATCCGGCTGAGGCTGCTTCTGCTGCACCAGTTCCAGAGACATCGCCCGACGCCGATCCCGCCAGTCCAATGCCCGCGCCTCAAGTTGATCCGGAGAAAATCAAGCAGGGTCTTCAGAAGGCCGTGGAACTTTCACCCAAAGCCGTTGAAGCGATGGAAGTGGCTGTCGATCATCTGCAGCGAAAGGATCCGAAGTCTGCCGCAGCGTCCGCCGAGGAAGCTCGAAACATTCTTGAAGAGATCCAGAATGCGCAGCCTGAACAGCCGCAACAGGATCAGGACGACCAGCAGCAGGACAAACAGGATCAGGACAAACAGGATCAGGACAAACAAAAGCAAGACGATCAAAAGAACAACGATCAGCAGAACGACGACAACCAGAAACAGAAGGATCAGAAACAGAACGAAAAGAAGCAGAACGAAAAGAAACAGAACGAAGATAAGCAGGAAGAAAAGAACGACGACCAGAAGAATCAAAGCGATCAGAAAAAAAATGACAAACAGAAGCAGGACAAGCAAAAGTCCGGCAACAAATCGGGGGACTCAAAGAACAAATCACAAGCCTCCG
Source organism: Candidatus Kuenenia stuttgartensis (assembly GCA_945861975.1). GTDB lineage: Bacteria > Planctomycetota > Planctomycetia > Planctomycetales > Planctomycetaceae > SXXK01. The sequence goes on from CAMAXD010000325.1 coordinate 736, forward strand.
ACTCAAACTCTGAACAGCCCCAGGTGTCTCCTGACCGTATTGAAGATGCTCTGCGAAAAGTCCGTGAACGCCAGCAGGAGAAACGTGAAAGAGATCGCGAAAGGCGTGCGCGGATCATTGGACGTACACCCGTAGAGAAAGACTGGTAAGCACGACCGATGACACAAACCATCTTCACATTCCAAAGTCATCAGACAGCTTTTCACATGACGCTCGATAACAATTCATGCCGAGGCCACCGGCACTGCTGTCATGGCCATTCAATTCTGCGCGGACTATTGTTCGTTCTGCTTTCCACAATGGTCACTTCGTTTTCTTCTGCCGATGAGCAGCAACCGGAGATCAGAGTTGGCATCAGTGCCGAAGAGATCTTCGTTGGCGAAACAATCGACTATCAGGTGGAAATTGGAAACACGGAGAACCCTTCAGGCCCCGACGTTTCAGCATTGCAGGAACAATTTAAAGTGACTGCGAATGGAGATCAGTCAAGGAACCAATCCTCAACGCTGATCGTTAATGGACGAGTTTCAGAAGAGACCGTACTGAGCCATGTCTATCTCTATCGCCTGACTCCCTTGGTCGCTGGAGATCTCACAATCCCGTCCGTCAAAGTCGTAATCGACGGTAAAGAACTGGCCAGTCGCCCCTTGAGTTTGCGTGTTCTGGATGCGGAGATTCAGGATCTGGTCATCGCGGAGATTCAGACGGATCGACAAACGATTTACCCGACTCAACCATTCACCGTTTCCGTGAAGATCCTGATCAGGCCACTACCGACGAGCGATGAAAGTCCACTGCTGCCTCTGCGTCGTCAGCCACCGCAACTTCAGATCAGTTGGGTTGATCTTCCATCCGGTTTAGCATCCGGCGGCACTTCAGAATGGCTGCAGCCACTGATGTCGCAAAACGATGCCGGTTTTCGCATCAATGAAATTAGTGCTTCCTCGGGAACATTCTTTGGAGGTTCTCGCCCGGCGTTGTTTGATCTTCCGCAGACGCGAGAAACCCGCAATAGTCTTGATGGCCAGCCAATCAATTACTTTGCCTATGAACTGACTCGCCAGTTTGTTCCCGAGAAAACGGGCCGCTATGAATTCGGTCCGGCTCTGGTCAAAGGGACGTTTGTCGACGGTCAGAACGGCAAAGAGTATCGCGGACGAAAGCTGGTTTCCATCGCGCCGGCTGTTTCTGTCGAGGTGCGTGAAGTCCCCTCGCCTCGCCCTGCGACGTTTACCGGTGGCATTGGCGAATATCTCGTTGCGGTCTCCGCAAATCCCGTTCGACTGCGGGTCGGTGATCCTCTGACACTCAACCTTGAGTTCGCTCGTGGCAGTCAGGCTGGATCGCTGGAATTAATCTCCGCGCCAGATCTTTCGGGGATTCCGGAGATCGTGGAGAACTTCGAGATCATCGACAAAGCTCCCACCGGTCGAGTGGACGGAGACATCAAGAAATTTGCATACGGCCTTCGCCCGAAGCGTGCCGGGGTTTCTTTGCCCGCACTGCATCTGAGCAATTTTGATCCAACGACTGAAGCTTTCACGGAGATCAGCACCGAACCTATCGCGTTGGAAGTCGCGGAGGCAAGTTCGTTGTCAACCGATGAACTTGTGGGAGCGATTTCTCCGTCGGGAAACAAAGAGATTCGGAAGAGTGAGTCCGGGATCTTCCAGAACATTACCGATCTGACGGAATTGCGGAATGATCACGTCGGCCTGAAGGACTGGTTGCCGGTCGTGGGTGGACTCTGGTGTCTGTCACTGTGTTCAGTCGCAGGCGTCATTGTTCATCGACGACGATCAAACGATGCGGTCGGACAACGTCGCTCACAGGCCCGAAAAATGGCACAGTCTCGATTGGCAACAGCCAGCCAGTTCGAAGAAGACGGGAAGCCGCGTGAAGCGTTAAGACAGATTCGAGCTGCTTTGGTGGGGTTCGTTGCAGATACTCAAAATCAGGTCGTCGAAGGGCTGACAGCCGCAGATGTCCGGCGAATTCTTCAGAATGTCGGCGTCTCTGAGGCCGATCAACACGCCGCGAATCAGTTATTGGAAACCATCGAAGGCAACGAATACGGTGGAGGTGACAGCGTCAACGTCACGTCATCTCTTGAGATCGCCAACACACTGATCGACAGTATCAGTTCCGTGTTGCAGCGGAGATCACTGCGATGAATTATCTTCAACAACCGCGAATGCTCTGCAACCATGATTTGACGTCGCGACAAATGATCAATGCTCTTCGGCTGCTGCTCTTGTCAGTCATCTTCTGCCTTTCAAGTTCGATTACAACTGCCGCAGAACCGGGTGCTCACGAGCGTGCCTTCGTGAAGTCGCTCGAACTGTTTGATCAGGCAAAATCGCCCGATGATTATCGAGCCTCCGCGCGGGAACTGGAAACGCTCGTTGCAGACGGCGTTCACAGCGGTGCAGTGTATTACAACCTCGGAAATGCCTGGTTCCGAGCGGGCGAATTCGGACGAGCAATCCTGAACTATCGAAAAGCGAAACCTTATCGTCCTCGCGATCCTTATCTGGCGGCCAATCTTCAACAGGCTCTTGCGTCTGCTCCCGGACGCCTGCCAGATCCGCCTGTTCCATGGTGGAGTCACGTCTTGTTCTGGACCGACGTGTTTTCCGCTTCTGCCAAAATTCGGTTGGCGAGCTGTAGTCTTTTTCTCTCGGCAATGCTGTTTGTCATCGCCATCGTTATGCGACGCAAAAGTCTGATTTCCGCGATGGCAGTCGCACTTATTTTCGGAATAGCCTTGAGTGCAGAATGTCTGTTGAATGATCCCGCTCAGACTCATCGCGCGGTGATTGTCATGGAAACAACAGCTCGAAAAGGCACCGGCAAAGACTATGAACCGGCCTTCGATCAACCGCTTCGTGACGGTGCGGAGTTCACGGTTCTCACGGAGACCGCTGATTATTTCTTTGGTCACTTTGAAGGGATCGGCGACGGCTGGGTTCGCAAGGACGATGTGGCTCGATAAGCCTGCGTCGGACAATCAGTTTCCGCAAGTGACTTCCAGGCAGGTCAATTCCGGACAACATCGCCATCGCATCGGATCTTTTGCACCAACACCTCTTGAGACATGCATCGTCAGTTTGCCTCGGTGGAACAATCCAGAGACATAACTGACTCCAAACAAGCTCGGTGAATAAATGGGGCCGAACAACGGCAGCACAACCTGACCACCATGAGTATGTCCGGACAACATCAGGTCATAGCCGAACCGCTTTGCCAAAAGATGCTGATCCGGCGAATGACTTAATAAGACTCGCAGATCACATCCCGCATCCCGCACCACGGGCGGAGCCGGTCCGATCCACGGCTGTTCTGATCCGGCCAGCAGGATCTGATATTCTCCGACTCGCAGAATCTCCGAACGCCCCGTCACGCATCGCCAGCCTGAAGCCGCAAACTGTGAGCGAATCTGTTCGTGTTCGTACTTCCAGTCATGATTACCGAGAATAAAGTAGCATGGGGCAACGGAGAGCAGCGGTCGAAGGATATCGATGGCTTCCGGTAACAGCTCCATCTCGTCGATCAGATCGCCAGTGAACAGGATCACATCCGGTTGAAGTTCTGTGATCTGGCTCACGAGAAACTGGTAGTAGCCAAGTCCGGGACATCCAATGAAATGGAGATCCGAAATATGCGCCAGCCGAAGCGGCGATCTTGTTGTATTTCCGTCTCCAGCCGATGATTTCACACGGACGGCTTTGGTGTTGACTTCCAGGTGGAAAATTTCATTCCACGGCCACAACTGTGAAAGATGCCTTCGAGGCCCACGCACCGCAGTTCGCTCTTCTTCCGTTGACGCCTGGCCAAGCACATCGTGCCGCGTGGTGCTGGTGCTGTGCTTGAACTGAGGATGCCGAATCCAGTGCCAGCGGACCATCCCAAGAATCAGCGGAATACAGCCCGCGATTGTGACAATCAGAAGTCGCTGAAGAAAAACAGACTGCTGCGAAAAACTGCCGCCCCGCAAAAGACTCGTCGGACCTGTTCCAGTCAGCCACAGCAAAATCACCGGATACGACAGCAAAGCGAGGTCATGCAGCGTCCGAAACTTTCTTAATCGTGTCGATCGAATGCGCAATGCATGCGACCGATTCACGATCACCACCCACCACTCCGTGTGTCCGGCAATGCTGGCGATCAACAATAACCAGCCGATCAGATGTTGCATGAAACCCAAATCCTGTCGTTTAGAATTCGTCCTGAATCTTCAGCAACAATGGAACAAACTTCGCAAAGGCTCGTGCACGATGACTGAGCCGATGCTTTACGACGGAACTCAATTGACCAAACGTCAGATGATACTCCGGGATCAGGAAATACGGATCGTAACCGAACCCACCAGCCCCGTTCGCGTCACGAAGAATGCTTCCTCGACAAGTCCCTTCGCACGCCACTCGAATGTCACCCGCCGGCGATGACAACGCCACACTACAAAGGTATCCCGCACCACGTTTTTCATCCGGCACATGCATCAGCTCTGCCATCAGCTTCTGATTGTTCGTTTCGTCGTTAGCGCCCTCGCCGCTGTACCGTGCCGAGTAAATTCCGGGGCCGCCGTTCAGGGCGTCAACCTGCAGACCGCTGTCTTCGCCAATGACCCACTGGCCCAAATGCTTCGCGACTTCAGAAGCTTTCTTCGCCGCATTGGCGGCAAACGTCAGCCCGTCTTCTTCGACTTCGGGAACATCCGGAAACTCTGTCACCGGGATGACACGAAATCCGGCCGGTGCCAGAATCTCAGCAACTTCGCGAGCCTTCTTGTGGTTCCGACTGGCCAGCACAATTGTTCGTGAGGGATTCATATCAAACTCGTTACTTCAAAGAGGCCTTCATTGCATCACGAAAATCAGTGGATGGCTGATATCTCAGTTGGCGAATCGCTTTATCGATACTGAAATCGAGATTCAGTCCTAAAAACTTGATGCGTGCACTGTTAAGCAGTGGAGCTTCCTTCTTGCCCAGAAGTTTCCAGGTGGACTCCATGAGTCGAGCCAGCAATTTGGCGACTGGAAGCGGAACAATCTTTTTCGGATGACTCAGCCCGACTGCGTCACACACTGTATCAATGAACTCCCGCTTCGTGACGGCTCGAGGATCTCGGATATTAAAGACTTCGCCCACGACATCATCGCGTTCAACAGCCAGCCAGATCGCTTCACAAAGATTACCCACAAACGTGTTGTTCATGAGTTTGTCGACGGAACCCAGAAACGCAAACTTTCCGGAACGCAATCGATCCAGAAGGCGTGGGAGCACCGTGCGATCGCGAGGTCCGTAGATAAATCCGGGTCTCAGCACAACGGCCGGCAGTTTGCGATTGCGGATGTAATCACAGACCAACAACTCTGACTCAACTTTGGTCAGCGTGTAACCATCAATCCCTGTCGTGCTGGGCAACGTCGCTTCATCGGTACCGTAGTGATCACGCCCTTCGTAGACACCCAAAGAGCTGATTTGCACCCAGCGAGCCAGCGTTCCGGCCGCCAGGGCAGCCTCCAAAAGCGCCTTCGTGCCTTCCACGTTAACACGACGATAATCGTCCGTCGGCCCCCAGTCACCCACTCGAGCCGCACAATGAATCACAACCGTGACATCACGACAGGCCGCTGCGAGTGATTCCGGTTGGTCCAGATCACCTGTCACCAGCTCACAACCCCATTTTTGCAGCAGTGTCGTATCCGCTCCAGATCGTACCAGCGTGCGAACACGAAGTCCTTTTTGCCGGGCTTGTTCGGCGACGTGACTACCAACGAGTCCAGTAGCCCCGGTCACCAGAACCAGATCGTTCGAGGAAAGTTGCACTGTGGAGAATTCCATCAAGCAGAGAAAACGGAAACTGCGAAACAGTAATCTAATGCCCACGGCACGAAGTCCGAAGTCACCTTGACCGGTTTCCCGTTTGAACACTCCCGTCCGCAGTTGAAAACCGCACTCTTAATGTCGTCTCTGAATATTAGCGATCGAATCCTCAGCGATCGAATCCTCAGCGAGAAATGATATCCGTGATCGCGGCCGGGCTGAGCGCAATGCGGTCTGCGGAAGGGTGACTCGACGGAAACGCAGGCCAGGGAACC
>CAMAXD010000326.1 GCA_945861975.1 Candidatus Kuenenia stuttgartensis
GTGTAAATATTATTGGAACGAGTCCCGACAGCATCGACGCGGCGGAAGATCGCGGGCGCTTTCAGGTCATTCTGGACAAGCTCGGCCTGCATCAGCCGCCTAACGGTATCGCGACCAACATCGAAGGCGCTCGTGCCGCAGCAGCTCGAATCGGCTATCCGATTCTTGTTCGCCCAAGCTATGTTCTTGGTGGCCGTGCGATGGTGATTTGTTACGACCAGCAGACGCTGGAGTCGTACATGACCGAGGCTGTTGATGTTTCGTCGGACAAGCCAGTTCTGATCGACAAGTTTCTGGAAGACGCAATCGAAGTCGACGTTGATGCGATCTCGGACGGCGAGATCACAGTCATCGGCGGAATCATGGAACACATCGAAGAAGCCGGAGTTCACTCGGGCGACTCTGCCTGTGTTCTTCCGCCGTATTCGCTGCCGAAAGAAGTCGTTGATGAAATTCGCGTGGCCACGGTCGCTCTGGCCAGTGCGCTGCAGGTGCGAGGACTGATGAATATTCAGTTCGCCGTGAAGATGGATGGCGACAACAGCAGTGCAAAGGTTTACGTTCTGGAAGTGAATCCTCGTGCCAGCCGAACGTCACCGTTTGTGTCGAAAGCCATTGGTCACTCCCTCGCCAGGATTGCCGCCAAGGTGATGGTCGGTGTTTCTTTGAAGGAGCAAGGCTTCACCAAAGAAATCGTGCCGAGGTACACCTCCGTCAAAGAAAGCGTGTTCCCATTCAATCGCTTTACAGGCGTGGACATTGTCCTCGGGCCGGAAATGCGATCCACGGGTGAAGTGATGGGCATTGATGCCGACTTCGCCCTGGCCTTTGCCAAGGCACAGCTGGCTGCGGGCTCGCGGTTGCCGATGACGGGCAAAGTCTTCATCAGCATGGCCGCCAGCCACAAGTTGCGGATGATCGAGCCGGCTCGACGTTTGAAAAAACTGGGCTTTCAAATCGTCTGCACCAGCGGAACAGCTCGAGTGTTTCAGGAAGCGGGCATTGACGTGGAAGTCGTCCGCAAAGTTCAGGAAGGGCGACCCAATCTGCTGGACCTGATGGCCAATGGAGAGATCCATTTGATCTTCAACACTCCAAGCGGCAAGGGTGCTCGCACCGACGAAGGCAAGATTCGAGCGGCTTCGGTGACCTACGGAGTTCCCTGCGTCACGACGATGCCTGGATGCTCGGCCGTCGTGGATGCCCTCGAAGCTCTTCGCGACCAGCCTAATCCAAGCATCAAAGCCATTCAGGACTGGGTCAAGGAAGGCTGACGCAGCGGCTGGTTCAGTGCATAATTCTGTTTGGCCTGCTGCAGCCCGCTGCAGCTTTCCGATCCACAGCCTGCTGTGGACAACCATTCTGAACTGAACGGGCTCCGTCCACGTTGTTTGGCAGCAGGCTGCCTGCACCCAAGCGGCAGCAGGCTGCCTGCAGTCTAAAAAGGTCTATCTTCGTCGCTTGCGACTCGCCAGAACTTCCGCGATCTGCATGGCCACTGCTTCCGCCACTTTGGGAACTACAGCGTTGCCGAACTGACGATAGGCTTGAGTGTCTGAGACGACCTGCTTGCGGATAAGTTCTTCCGGGAAGCCCATCAGTCGTCCGGCTTCCAGTGGCATCAATCTTCGAGGAATCTTGCCTTCGCCGCGCGGGATCAGGATCTCGGAGCCGTCTTTGTAATAGCGAGCACTCAGGGTTCGAGTAATCCCCTTGCGATCAGCCACGCTGCAGCCAAAGCCGTTGCCTTTTTGCTGATGCTTGATTGCATACTGCTGCAGGTAGTTCCAGAGATGCTCGGTCAGGATATATTTCTCAGGAACCTTTGATTCCTTCTCCAGCACATCCGACAACTTTGGGCGTTTGCATTCCGGTGATTCGGGACATCGAAAGGGAATATTGTCTCCGAAAACATCCCGTCGAAACCCAACGATGAAGATTCGCTCGCGATGTTGAGGCACATAATTGGCCGCGTCAATGGTCTTATCGAAAACCAGATAGCCCAGTTCATTCAGGCGATCGGAGATCGTTTTCCACGTGTCGCCTTTGTTATGGGAGCGAAGATTCTTGACGTTCTCCAGGAGCAACGCCGAGGGACGTTTGGCTTCAATGATATTGGCCAGATGAAAGAACAGAGTGCCCTGAGCTTTGTCATGAAACCCGTGGGCTCGACCAAGACTGTTCTTCTTTGATACCCCGGCAATGGAGAATGGCTGACAGGGAAACCCGGCGGCCATCAAATCATGATCCGGAACTCCTTCGCCGGATGTGTAATGAGTAACATCTGAAGCCGGTTGCTCCCCAAACCAATGCTGGTAGGTCTTCTGAGCATACCGGTCAATCTCACACGAGAAGACGCATTCTCCGCCAGCGGCCTCCAGTCCCAGACGCAGGCCACCGATTCCGGCGAAGAGATCGATAAATGTGAACATCAGACGAAATGACCAGAGGGGTATGCATGAACAAAACGTTGGCAGACAAACGGTAACCAATTGTTGCAGGCACCAACGACAAACACGATGCAAACATGGTGGAATTCCAGGAGTCCACTCACAGTTGCATCGTGATTGAAACGAATCGTGATTAGAGATCGATCAGATTGCCGGAGCTTCCGGCGTTTCTGCTGGGGCAACCACTGCTGGAGCTTCAGCAACTGGCGGCGTTTCAGCCTTCACCGCGATCCATGGTGCGATCACGAGAGCCACGACCGAAACCAGCTTCAACAGAATATTCAACGATGGACCGGATGTGTCCTTAAACGGATCACCGACGGTATCACCAACGACAGCCGCGGCATGCACGGAACTGCCTTTGCCATAGTGGACGCCATTGATTGTGACTCCGCCTTCAATCATCTTCTTGGCATTGTCCCACGCACCACCGGCATTGGACTGGAAGATCGCCAGCATCACTCCGCTGACTGTTACGCCTGCCAAAAGTCCACCCAGCATTTCTCCGCCACCCAGGAACCCAACGACCATGGGGCCGGCAATCGCAAGAATCCCCGGGAGCACCATTTCTCGCAGAGATGCTCGAGTAGAAATCGCGATACAGCGATCGCAGTCAACTTCCAGCATCGCCTGATCCATGGTGGACTGATCAGCAGCCGACCATTCTTCCATCGGAATATCTTCCTTAGCTTTACAGATCGCCAGAGCCTTTGCGAGGATCGGGATGTCCCGGAACTGCCGACGAACTTCCTCAATCATCTTTGTCGCAGCACGTCCAACAGCTCGCATCGCCAAGGCCGAGAAGAGGAACGGCATCATCGCTCCAATGAACAGGCCGCACATGACTCGAGCCTGTGCAACGTCGATCGACTTCAGACCAGCAGTCGTCATATAAGCACTAAACAGAGCCAGTGCGGTCAGAGCGGCCGAGCCAATTGCAAAGCCTTTTCCAATAGCGGCGGTCGTGTTTCCCACAGCATCAAGCTGGTCTGTGCGTGCTCGAACATCTTTCGGCAAACCAGCCATCTGAGCAATCCCGCCGGCGTTATCAGCGATCGGGCCATACGCATCAACGGCCAACTGAATGCCGGTATTGGACAGCATTCCCACGGCGGCGATCGCGATGCCGTAGAGTCCTGCCATTTCATGAGCACCCAGAATGGCGAAGGCGATCAACAGCATCGGAATCGCAGTCGACAACATCCCGACACCCAGACCGGCAATCACGTTTGTGGCGGCTCCGGTGACTGACTGTTCGACGATATCAAGGACCGGACGACGACCAGAACCGGTGTAGTATTCAGTCACGAAGCCGATCAGGATGCCAGCTCCAAGTCCAATCAGCGAAGCCCAGAAGACTCCCATTTCTGTATAGACAAAGCCATCGGCACCGGTCCAGGTCGCCGGCAACATCATCGTAATAATGAAGTAGCTGGCGACAAGCATGGCCGCAGCAGCAATCAACTCGCCACGGTTCAGTGCCTTTTGAGGATCCACGTTGTCACCGCCAGAGACGAAGAATGTCCCGAAGACGGACGCTAAGACTCCGGCTGCACTCAACATGAGTGGCAACAACACCGCGTTGATTCCGTCAGACGTCGACGCAAACTGCTCAAGAGGAGCAAAGGTGACTCCCAGGACCATCGCCCCGATGATGGCTCCCACATAGCTTTCGAAAAGGTCTGCTCCCATGCCTGCGACGTCACCGACGTTATCGCCGACGTTGTCCGCAATCGTCGCCGGATTCAGAGGATGATCTTCCGGAATTCCGGCTTCCACTTTTCCAACCAAGTCAGCGCCGACGTCGGCGGCTTTGGTGTAGATACCTCCACCCAGACGAGCAAACAACGCGACCGACGAAGCTCCAAAAGAGAAACCTGTGAGTACGTTAATGACGCGTACTAACGACGCACCTTCGCTACCCAGAATTTTCATATAGACAACAAACAGTCCGCCGAGGCCGAAGACACCCAGCCCCACCACAATCATGCCCATCACCGATCCGCCGCCAAAGGCAATCAGCAGAGCCGGCGCGAGTCCTCGCCGAGCGGCATTGGCCGTTCGCACGTTCGCCAAGGTAGCGATTCGCATCCCAAGGAACCCCGCCAAGCCGGAAAACAAGGCGCCCGTAATAAACGACAGAGCGACCAGCGGATGAGAATCCTTCGAGCTGCCTGATAGAAACATCAAAGCTGTGGCAACCAAAATGAAGCCCAGCATCACGGAGTATTCAGCTTTTAGAAACGCCATCGACCCTTTGCGGATGCGGCCCGCGATCGCCTGCATCTTTTCGTTGCCGGGATCCTGACTGGCCACCCATCGATAGCGATAAGCACTGAACGCAAGCCCGACAAGGCCGATAACAGGAATGACGTAGACCAGGGAACTCATTCTCGACTCCAGTGAGTTTACAGAACTAATGGCAGGCTTGAAATGACGAAGGCGACCGGGAATCTTTGTCGCCTTGGTGCGGGAGGGTGAAGGAATAGTGTTCTTAACAAAAGTTTGCCACCGTACCACGCTATGTTGCTGAATGTTTTTGAGGTATGGCTGAACTCGCTCCATTTCTTCCCATCACTGCCTTGAACTGTCTTTCCAAATTTGCTGGTTGCATTCATTGACAACCGGCTATTGCTTCCATGAACAGTTCGCCACCAGGGGGGCGTAGATTGCGTCTCGTATCGAGCGTTTTCGTTTAACGGCGAGCCGCTGGCGCAGGCGAAATCAGGCGACTATGCCTGCCGCTTGTTGTCAAACGATTAAATCACTACCCCGCTATCGCCATTCGGTTCACAAACAAGTACACGACACTTGAGACCTCGAACTCGGAAGACGACAATGCGAATCCCTCCCCAGCCGTTTTTTCTCCATTCGATTTTAACAGATCGGCTGACGATGAATCTCTCCTCACAACGACTGCACTTTATGAGTCTCCTCAATCGTCTGCTGAATCCGTGCTGGCCGGGCTTGTCAGTATTCTCGAGGCTCGCAGCAGTAATCGTCCTTGCTTCCGCTTGGCCAACGTTCGTACAGGCGGATGATGCGGAGCAGTTCTTTGAATCGCAGATTCGACCGCTACTGATCGAGAAATGTCTCGCATGTCACAACGCCGAAAAACAATCCGGCGGTCTGCGACTGGATTCACGCGACAACATCTTAAAGGGTGGAGATTCCGGAGCCGCGATGATTCCCGGTGATCCCGCTGCAAGTCGACTCATTCAGGCAATCCGTTATGATAGCGATTTGCAGATGCCGCCGGAAACACCGCTTGCCGACGACCAGAAGAAACTGCTGACGCACTGGATCGAACTCGGAGCGCCCTGGCCGGCAGATTCAAAACCGATGCTGGCCGAGAAAGCAGATCTGGCAAAAACTCACTGGGCCTTTCAGCCGGTTCAACATTTTGAGCCACCACAAGTCGCGAACAGCACAAAGTCAGCTCATAAACCTGTTGACGCATTTTTGCTTGCCAGACTGAACGCCGCAGGGCTCGAAATGTCGCCCGAGACAGACCGTCGCACTTTGATTCGACGTGCGTCTTATGCCTTAACGGGGTTACCGCCCTCTGCACAGGACGTTGAACAGTTTGCCGCCGATGCGGATCCGCAGGCTTACGAAAAACTCATCGACCGGCTTCTGGCTTCACCTGCGCATGGTGAACAATGGGCTCGGCACTGGCTGGATGTCGCTCGTTATTCCGACACCAAGGGTTATGTTTACGGTCGCGAAGAACGCTTCTGGGTTCATGCCTGGAATTATCGTGACTGGGTCGTGAACGCTCTGAATTCTGATATGCCCTACGATCGATTCCTGCTGCTTCAGATTGCGGCCGATCAGGTTCCGGATCGCACCAACAATGATCTGGCCGCGATGGGATTTATGACCATCGGCCGACGATTTCAGGGAATTCGTCGCGACATTATCGACGACCGAATCGACGTTGTTTGCCGAGGCACAATGTCATTGACAGTCGGATGTGCGCGGTGTCATGATCACAAATACGATCCGATTCCGACTGCCGATTATTATTCTCTGTACGGTGTTTTCGACAGTTCTCGCGAGGAACTTGTTGCGCTTCCTCCGATCGCAACTGCTGACGAAACATTCGCCAAAGAACATGCCGCACGTCTGGCTACGATGGAGTCGACTCGCAAGGAACGTCGAGCCACTACAGAAGCTCGTGTGCGTTCTCGCGTCGGCGATTATCTGCAGGCTCAACTGGAACTGGGTAAGTATCCCGAAGAAGGCTTTGATCAGATTCTTGCAGTGACGGATTTACTTCCGTCGTTCGTTCATCGCTGGCGAGATTATCTGCGGGATACCGAAAAATCAGGAGACCCTGTCTTCGCCGCCTGGCATGCGTATCGACGCATTCCGCTTGATGAT
>CAMAXD010000327.1 GCA_945861975.1 Candidatus Kuenenia stuttgartensis
GTTCGTCACCATGCTTCCTCAGAGCAACAGATGCTGCCAAAAACAATCGACACAGACGAGTCCTGAAAATTCCTCAAGTCGTTCTTGACGTCCCTGGGGCGTGACCTAGATTTTATTGAAGAAGCGGGTATGCCCCGCCTGCAATATCAACTCGCTGTCACATCTTTGCCCTGAGGACATTTGAAATGAAGAACTCATTCCTGAAGAGCGTTCGTAACTTCCTGGTCTCTGAAGATGGCCCAACCGCCGTTGAGTACGCGGTTATGCTGGCTCTGATCGTCGTCGTGTGCCTGGCCTCAGTAACTGCACTGGGCAGCAATGCCAACGCCAAGTTCAACAAGGTCAAGACTGCCTTGTCATAGTCGTTGTCCTGGTTTCGTATCGATAACCGGTGTCCTGATTCATACCTGTCCGATTCTGAAAGTCGTTCCATGATTCCATACTGGATCGAATTGAATCCTGAAGATCTGATTCAGGGCACCGCCGTTGTTGTCATGGCTGTTTACTTTTTGTTATTCACGCTGACCTTGTCAGCTCGTGCTTAGTTCGAACCTCCCGGACTGGCCAACAGAGCGATCCTCTTCGCTCTGACTCAACTCATAACCGCAATTTGCTCCGGAGTTACTGACATGGAACTTTCTGAATACCTTCTGCAGAACTGGCATATCAAGGCCGTCTCCGCAATTCTGATTCTCGCTGCCTGGATCGATGGTCGTGAACTGAAAGTTCCGAACTGGATCACGTTCCCGATGATTCTCGCCGGTCTGGTTTATTCAACCTGCGTTGGCGGTCTTGGTGGGCTGGGTGCCGGAATGCTCGGCATGTGCTGCGGGCTTCTGACACTTCTGCCTCTGTACGCTGTGGGTGGCATGGGTGCTGGCGACGTGAAGCTGATGGCTGGCATTGGAGCATGGCTGGGCTGGGAGATTACTCTCGCCGCCTTTGCGGTGTCGGTTGTTGTCGGAGCTGTGATGGCCGTCATCATGGTCCTGTGGGATAAGAGCATGAAGCATCACTATGAGAACTTCCTGCTGATCCTCAGTGAATGGATGGTCATCAGGAATCCTTACGAACTGTCAAAGATTGCCGCTGGCCGTAAGCCTCGCATGATGCTGCTGCCTTATGGCATTCCCATCTGCATCGGCACAATTGGCTACTTTGTCTTCAACGGCATGATGTAGAAATATCTGCCGGTTTACGATGTGAGTCGGCACTGTGTACAACTTGAAAAATGATGGCTTCCCGGGAATTCCTGAAGTCATCGCCGACAGCGAGTGTTTCGTCGTCGGAGACTCGCAGCTCCGTGATTCGGAGAACTGCGGGACATCGCAGAGATTAGCAATCCCGTCAGCATTAGGTGAAGCAGCGTTTTCCTGTCTGCCGATGATGATGCTGGTGGGGTGTGTATTGACTGTGCCGCATTTGATCTCTCTGCAGATTCTGCAGGCTGCGACTGAAAAGAAGTGGCTATTGCTGAAAGTCGGGGGGTCGATGCTGAAGATGTCAACCAGGAGACAGACTCCATCATGAAGAATCAATCGTTAGTTCTGCTCGTTGTTGCGGTTGGCTGCGGTCTTGTCGCCATGTTCGGCGTCAAGAAGGTAATCAGTCAAAACCCGGGCGAAACGGTCGAGACAGTTCAGGTCCTGAGCGCGATCAGTGCCATCAGTCCAGGGGCTCCGCTGGATGAGATGAACACTAAGTTCGTGGAGATCGCTGTGACTTCGGTCCCGGAAGGGGCCATTACAGATATTAAAGACATTCAGGAGCGGTTCCTTAACGTTCCTGTCATGCCCGGTGACTGGATTCTGAAGAACAAGCTGACAGAAAGCCGTGGGGCTGAAGCCAGTATTCCTGAAGGGATGGCAGCCGTGCCAATTCCCGTGGATGCAACGACTTCCTTCAGCGGAATGTTGTTGCCGGGTAACAAAATTGATCTGCTGCTGACGTTCACCGAGCAGTCAGAGATTGGACAGAGCGTGCAGAAGACCATTACGGTTCTGGAGTTTGTTGAAGTCTTCGCAGTTGATAATCGAGTTTATGGCGTCGACAAGGAGGGTGAAGGTCAGGCCAAGAACATCAGTCTGCTGGTGACGCCGGATCAGGGAAAAGCCGTCATTCTGGCCGCGAAGATTGGCACATTGTCCACAATGATGAGAGCCAGAGGCGGAGCCGGGGTTAAGGGTAAGGCAGAAATCTCTCAGGAGTTTCTGACCAGCTCATTCCTGGGTTCGAACCTGAATGCTCCGTCTGTCATGGATGCTCGGAACGGACAAAAATCAGAAGATGCAGGAGACATCCTGCCTCCACTGGAAACTGTTTCTGCCCCTGAGAAAACAGAGCCTGTTGAAGAGCCCGCGTCAATCAGTGAACTTCTTGATCTGGAAATGGGTACGAAACAGACAAAGGATCCGGGTGGATCAGTTCGAGTCGCAGAGACAGTCGCTGTTCGTGACGAGAACATCTGGACCATTGAAATTTATGAAGGTGATAAGCGGCGTCTGGAAAACATTCGATTGGCCGATGCTGATGAGACGAAGTCCGGCACGTCTTTGGGCAGCTGGAACATCTGGGATCTGTTGAAGTCAAACTGATCGGCTCAAACGGAATTGAGGCATTCGGGTGTTAAACCTCAGAATGTGGAACGATCGGGATGCGATCGCGCGGAGCGCGTTATGAGTTGGGGATGCGACGTTTCGCTGCTTAGCGGAACGTCGCTCTTCAGCGTTTAAGGGGGTGCAGGGATGCTTTCGATTCGACTTTTTGCGGCCACGTTGATTGTTCTGAGCTGCTTGCTGTCCGGCCTGCCACAGGGCTTCGGTCAGTCTGAGGGGACAGCTCCGGTCTATGTTATCAGAGAAACCCGCAACGAGATTTCTCTCTTCGAGCAATTCTCAACCTTCATTCAGCACTCTGCTCGAATTAAGAAGGTGATGGATTTCGATGAAGAGATCATCACTATTCAGACAGTCGACGGTAACCCGCACCAGTTCCGCATTTTTGCGTTGAAGGCCGGTGTGACGACGATCACGATCGTTGATGAAAACGATGCCCATTATTCCATTGAGGTCCTTGTTCGCGGTGACGTGCGACATCTGGAATCCTTCATTCGCAGGGCGTATCCGAACGACCCCATTGCGGTTGAAGAAATCAGCGATACCGCTGTTCGTCTGGATGGCTGGGTTTCCAAGCCGGAAAACATCGGCGAAATTCAGGCGATTGCGGAACAGTTTTACGTCGAGGTGCTGAACCACATGAAAACGGGTGGTGTGCAACAGGTCCTGCTGAAGTGCACAGTGCTTGAAGTTCAGCGAACAAAGTTCCGCCAACTCGGCATGAACTTCGCGCTGATTCGTCCTGGCGGCTTTCTCACAAGTACACCAGGGCCGATTACTCCAATCAGCACGCTGACATCCACAAGTGCCGGAACAAACATGACGTTCAGCGGCTTTGGAGACACCAGTGTTTCTTACGGCCTGACTCGCCCCAACGGGGTCTTCAATGGATTTGTGCAGGCGATGCTGGAAGAAGGACTTCTGAAGTCACACGTGACTCCGATGATCGTGACGCACAACGGCCGACCAGCGAACTTCCTGAGCGGTGGTGAAATGCCGGTACCGGTTTCAGCCGGGCTTGGAGCAACAGGTATCGAGTTTCGCGAATTCGGTATTCAAATGAACGCGGTGCCCTACATCCTTGGAAATGGTCGAGTCCGACTCGAAGTGGAAACCATCATTCGTGACCTGGACGTCGCAAACTCCATTACGATCGCCGGTGCGAAAACATATGCCTTCAAGACCAACAGCGCCAATACTCAGGTGGAAATGAATTTCGGTGAGGCTCTCGTTATTGCCGGTCTGGTGTCACGCCGTGAAACCGGAGCCACCCAGAAGACGCCTTTCTTCGGGGAACTGCCTTATATCGGAGCAGCCTTTAGTCGCAAAAATAATAAGGAGTCCGAAACCGAACTCGTGATTCTTGTGACGCCGGAATACGTGGCTCCAATGCAGGCCGCAGAACTGCCTTCCGGAGGTCCAGGAACATTTACAGATGTTCCGGTTGACCGTGAACTCTTCTTCCACGGCCTCCTCGAAGTCCCCAAAGTGGGAGATGAATGCCAGCAGTGTCAGGGAGGCAGGATTGGCGGGGGCGGACATTGCCAGAATCCAGACTGTCCTAACTGCCAGTCAGGTGCGGACTGTGTTCCGGGCCATGCGAAGTTGAATCCTTCCGGTTCACCAGACGTGAGTCCGTCAGAAAGGCAGACTAACGCCATCCCGGCCAGTTCGTCACGAGTTCCTGCAGCAGGAAAAGCAACTCTGCCTGCCGCAAAGAAGAGTTCTGCTCGGTCAGCCGGTTCAGGTTTGATCTCTCCAACAATGCGTTAGTTGTTGATCATACGTTCATGGCTTAATGGTTCTGATGTGTGAGTCGGGAGCCTGCCTCCTGACTGGTTCCCCCGGTTCATCTGTGCAAAGTTGAGAAGTCCAATGAAAAGCGTATTGCGACTGGCGACGGTAGATCCGGATGAACGCTCACGCAACTCGCTCAAAACGATGCTGCTGGGTGTGGACACGGTCTGGCTGGAAGCCGAATGTTCCCGCTATGAATTTTTCATGGACGTGGTTCGGCAGACTCAGCCCGACATCGCGCTGGTAAATATTGATACCAATCACGCACGAGCCATTCAACTGGTGGGCGAAGTTTCCCGCGCGGTCACGAACTGCGCTGTGTTGGTCGTCAGCAGCTCAACTGAAGGCAGCCTGATTCTGCAGGCCATGCGAAATGGGGCTCGTGAATTTCTGAACATGCCGCTGTTGCTGGATGATTTCATCGCAGCCCTCGACAGAATTCGCGTGTCTATGGGTGGTTCGTCCGGCGAAGGGGCCGGGCGTATCGGCAAGATCATTTCCGTCGCGGGTGTTAGTGGTGGTGTTGGCAGCACTGCTCTGGTTGTCAACGCAGCCGCATCGCTGGCTCAGGATCCCGGCAACTCGCCTGTGATCATCGACCTGGATCTGACATTGGGTGACGCCGACGTCTGGCTCGATATCATTCCCGAGTACACAATTCGTGATGTGGCGGACAATATTTCCCGTCTGGACTACGGCCTGCTGAAACGCTCATTGACTCGACACGACTGCGGTGCGTATTTGCTGCCTCGTCCTGTGGACCTGGAAACAGGCGATGCGATGAAGCCGGATGATCTGCGAAGAATTCTCGCCCTGCTGAAAGCGACGTTTTCGCATCTGATTATTGACGTGAGCAAATCGTTCGGCAAACTTGATCTGGCAGCGATGGAAGTGTCAGACAAAGTGCTGCTGGTAACTCAGTTGGACTTGTCCTGTCTCAGAAACGTGGTTCGCATTACTCAGTTTCTGGATAACTTCCCGGCGATCAAGGAGAAGGTTGAAATCGTTGTGAACCGAATGGGGCTGGAAGATGCAGACATTAGTCTGACGAAAGCTCTGGAAACCATCGGTCGCAGCGTCTTTTGGCAGCTTCCCAACGACTACGCCACCATGGTCGGCGCTCGCAATAACGGCGCACCGCTGTGTCAGTTCGCTCCGAAAGCTCGACTGACTCGCAGCATCAATGATATGGTGCGACAACTGAGTTCCGGGGAACCCGGACCAAAGAAGGATGACGAAGCTCCGAAAAGGAAGAGCGGTCTTTTTGGGTTGTTTGCAGGCCGTGGGAATTAGTGCCTACAATCGCCTTCATTCTTTGACGTGATGCTGGACGGCCGGAATCTCATGAAAACACCTGCTCGGAAGATGACGGTACCTGCATTTCGCGAAGCGGCGGAACGAGGTCAAAAGCTGACAATGCTGACGGCTTATGATTACCTCTGGGCAGGAATCATGGATGAGGCCGGAGTCGACAGCATTCTTGTTGGTGACAGCCTGGCAATGGTGGTGCAGGGCAAATCGACGACGCTCCCCGTGACTCTTGATCAGATGATTTATCACGGCGAACTGGTTGCTCGCGCTGTACAGAGAGCGCTTGTGATTGTGGACATGCCTTTCATGTCGTACCAGGTGAGTCCCCAGCAGGCGGTCGAGAATGCCGGACGCATTATGAAAGAAACCGGCGCCGATGCGATCAAGCTGGAAGGTGGAGCGATCCAGTCAGAAACGATTCGAGGAATTGGTCGCGCTGAGATTCCGGTGATGGCTCATATCGGCATGCGACCACAGGCCGTTCGTCAGCTCGGCGGCATGGGCAAGATCCAGCGCGATGAACAGCGACTACTCGATGATGCCCGCGCCGCGGAAGATGCCGGAGCCTTCTCCATCGTGCTCGAACTTGTGCCCGAAGACATCGCCGGCCGCATCACGGAATCGCTCAGCATTCCGACGATCGGGATCGGAGCCGGTGCTCGCTGCAGTGGTCAGGTCCTTGTCGGTCCAGACATGCTGGGGCTCAACCCCGGCTTCAAGCCGCGTTTCCTGAAACAGTTCGGAGACCTTCGCAACGGTGCGTTGAGTGCCGTTCGGGATTATATTCAGGAAGTACAGAACGGACAGTTCCCGGATGAGCAACACTCGCATCATTGATGCAGAGTTCCTGTTCTTCGCGGATCATGATGGCATCCTGTTTAACGGCAAGCCGCAGGAGGCGGTGTAGATGCCACGCAGCCTCCTGCGGCTTGCCGTTAAACGCAATACCGTTCAAAAAATGCAAATCGTGACTCCTGCTATAGTTGTGTCGCAAACACATCAACTTCAGCAAGGAGTCACGACATGGACGAGCAGGGACGCTCAACATTTTCCGAGGATCAGAATGGACGGATCTTAGACCGCCTGGCTGG
>CAMAXD010000328.1 GCA_945861975.1 Candidatus Kuenenia stuttgartensis
GATAACCCATATTCACTGAATCATTTTCCCGCAGCCTCCTGCGGCTTGCCGTTAAACGAGTCAATCAACAACCCATCGGCGGGAGTTTCGCAGGAAAGACGGAGTTGCCTCAAGACCAGTTCCGCATCGGCAATTTCTGCCGAAGCTACCTGAGAGCATCAGTCCGCCCGCCGGACGCAAAAAGCCCCACCTTTTCGCCCTGCAGCTGGCAACAAAAAACGCTCGGTTCTGGAGAGAACCGAGCGTTTGATGGTTGGAGTGCATTTAGGTCAGACTATCTGAGTTCTGCCTTGGCCTTAACGAGGCGTTTCCAGTCGAAATCACCTGTCCCAGGATCGAAGGCTTCGTACGCTTCTGTACGATCAATCACGAACACGGCCCGCTGCTGATCATTCGCTGGATCTCCGTCCTGATTCAGATCGTATCGCCCACCCACTTGTTGTAAGCCTGTTAACTGATCTTCGTAGACTTCAAAGTAAGCGGCTGTTCCATACACGATGAACGTATTGCTCACTGTCGTTGTGTTGTTCAGGATCTTGCTCAGAACTGCATGTCGCTGCATCGTCGTGTTAGTCTGCACATTGATGTTGCCGTCGCCATCAGTGTCACCAGGCTTCTTATGGAACGGTCTATCGGCCAGTTCGAGCCAGTGTCGATTAGTTTCTGCATCATCACCACTGACCTCGTCCTCAACTCCGTCTCCGTCGTCATCGCGATCCGTTCTAAGACGACGAAGCAAGGTGTGGTCCAGAAGCTCTTCTGAGCCAGCTGCCGCACCCATAGCTCCAATTGATCGGAACGGACGCGCATTAGGAGTTCCCGGGATAAAGTACTGTTTTGCCACGCTTGCTGTTGGATCCCAACTTGTCACAGCAGCGCCGTCTCGATCTCTCGTAAAGTCACTGTAAAGATCTCTACTGCCCAGAGAGGGCGCGGAGGTCATGAATGGTGCATCTTCGCGGGTTGCTTCCCCAAGATCCGCAAGACCGGGAACATCAGCCAGGAACGGGTTGTCGATCAATCCAGCAAGGACTTCACGATGCCGAATCATATTGATGTTGATCTTGCCGGGAATGCGAGTTTGGGCAATATAGTTTCCAAGCATCTTATGTACTCGCGACTCGACCTCCACAAACTGCAGCAGTCGATACCAGCGGTTGTCACGAGCAGATTCGATTTCGGGCGTTTGTGAGGAGTCCGTGAAGTCAGGAAACAAGAACATAGCTTCACCAGTCGACAGCAAATCCGTTGAACCAGTTCCTGAAGGGGTCAACGGATCATTGAACGACTGCTGATAACCAGGGAATCGCATCCGACTCAGCCGCTGTGTGAGCAAACTCGGACCAACGACGGGCAGTGTCAGAAGTTCGCCGGTTGAAGCATAGTCTCGATCAAAATGTGGCTGCCACAATTCCAGGGCAGCCGCTACGTTTGTTGCACTGACAGGCAACGTAGGGTCCGGCAAACAGGAGGAGTTAACTCCAAGGAGGTCACTCTTCGTTGTTGCGGCCGCACCCTTCAGAGTATTCCGTCGATACGGCGTAACCGCTTTGGCCTGACCAATGTTTTGAATCGTGTCATCGAGGGGCTCGCGTCGCTCTTCGCTTCGCACTGAAGCCAAATGCCCAGTTCCAGCACTCGAGTCAAATATTGTTGAAGGCGTGTCACCATTGGCGATGGGGAAGTCATCAAACGCGACTCGCATGCGATCAACTTCAATCCATGGATTTTCTGTCTCATTCAATGATGGCATGTTTGGATTAGCCCTCCGATGCAGGACGAGGTCAAATCCAAGATTCGAAACCCCATCAAAAGTGGTCCGCTGACCGTTTGCATTCTTGAAGGTGCTGTTCCCACCATAGGCAACCATTGTCTCCAGAAAATTACCTGACGGTGCATCGAAGCGAGCTGAACCGTTTGTGCCGTCATGATCATCGTGAATCACATCGATATCGGTCAGCGGGCTGTAGCCCGGGTCTGTAGATCCAGAGCTGTTCAGCCCGGTTGGCAGCGTGATGTCGGCAGCGTCAGGTGCAATAAGTTCGTAGGTTCCATCAAATGTGCCTGTTACGATATCGCCCGTGTCTACAAAAAAGGCGCTGGAAGCGAGAGCCGTGTCATTTGTCACTGAGACTGAAAAGCGTCCGCCGCCGCTTACAACATTTTCGGCGTGATCAACGATAGCGATTTCTTCTAACGGAGCGGCAGGATTGCCCAAAACGCCCGTTAAGGTAGCGCGGTCATAGCGTCCAAGTCGCCAAATAGCCCTGTCAGCGTCGGTACTTGCCGTGGCAGCCAGGTCCAGCGTCGTCGGACGCATATTTTGCAGTTCGACGTAAAGGAAGTCGCGGGCCATTGAATCGTCTGCAAATGGAGTTGCGACATGGTTGGAGCCTGGTTGGGCAGAATGAATGCCCTGTGCTTCACTGATTGCAAGCTCCTGAGCTTCAACGCCGTACACCACACCCCGTTCCGGTACGCCAGTTCCATTCACCGTCTGGTCTTCTGGGTACAGCCCATTCTTTGTGACGGCGGCAAAGTCCGAGTCGGTAGCGAGGCCAACTGCCATGTCAGCGCTATCGGGATTGTCATCAAGCCCCCAGCCATTACCCAGGTTCTTGTCATACTCGAATCGTGTCATCACGTTATCAGTGTCCATCGCATCAACGAGGTTCACTGCGAACTGGGCCATTCGACGCAACTGGTCATGCGTATAAAGCGAAGCTCCTTCGGCTGCTCCGGGGTCGTTATCTGCCGTGTAGTCAAGAGTCTTGACGGTCGCATCTACTCCCGCTCCACCTGTCGTGTAAAGAAGTACATAGATGTCACGGGCCAGTTTCTGTCGATCGCGGCGTGCCCAGAACTCACGGTCTCCAACGGTTTGCGGCGGGAATGCCACAGGACTTGCTGCGGTCCAGGTAGGTAGCGGAGAAGCAATTGTTGCTGCCTCTGATGCTGGTGGATGTTCAATCAGCGGTCTGAAATTCAGACCAGATCGCTGTATGTGAGACAAGAATCGAGGCGTGCCTTCCTCGGGAACCTGCTGATTCCGATCCACGTCCAGGATTCGGTTTGGACTTATCGGCATCTGCCCGAGGAGTTGACGACCTTCTCCGGATTCAAAGTTCAGCAAGCGGCGAACCTGTGGACGGAAAGGATCAGTGGCGCTGTAAGGCTTTCCATCTGTTGCGGTACCGCCGAATGCTGGCGGGAACTCAAAGAAGCCATCGCCATCGGGAAACCCATCATTGTTATTGTCTGCTCCATCAGTATCCGCATTGAACTCCCATGCGCGGTTGATGGTGTCCACATCAGCCTGACCGTTGGCATTCTTCACACCGGAGACAAACGCCGTTGTAGGGCTTGTCAGGTCCCTCAGGTTGTCGATAACTCCATCACCGTCATCATCAACTCCCGCAATCCCTGGTCTGCCATCTGCACCAAAGGGGCTTCGCATCAGGAACCGATGAAGGCTGTTGCTGATTGTTGTAAAACGAGACCGAACTCCTGAACTTGTTGTTTCATCAAACCTGAAAGCATCAATGCTCAGGTCGAAGCCGTAGGGAGCGAGGCTAGTCACTCGATCACTCAGTGTTTCCTTGTATCCACCACCGGGCGGTTCGGGCAGGTGAAGGGCCAGCAGATCACCCGCACCAAAAACACGATCAAAATCGCGGTCTGATAACTCTGGATCAAAAACGGATTCCAGAGGGTCTTCAAGCAACGGATCTAAAAACGGATTGGTGAGTAAGTCGTCTCCGCCAGCATTGTCGAAGGTGCCGTTTTGACCAAACCAATAACGTGGCACTGTTCCGTCCACATCGCGAACTAACGAGTAACCGTTGAAACTCAGAAACCGTTCTGGGCCATAAGTCGCAGTGTCGTGTTGCATCAACGGAAGACGGATGTCGCCAGCCAGCGGAAAACTGGAACCAGAATATACACCTTGCGTTCCCTGATGAGTTCGTCCGGTGCCTGCATAGTCCATCGGTGTGCCAAACCCGCGAACGCGACCACCCCCCGTAACGATCTCTCCGTCAGCACGATCCTGATTGTCATCGAAACCGTTTCGACCACTTCCTGTCAGCGCCCCACCGTATCGAATTCCGCTACTGCCCGTTGCTTGCCCCTGCCCCGACCGACCTGGCCGTGGAAGATCGGCCACCAGAAAAGTGCCACCGGGCTTCACCGTGTTGAAGAGTCGTTCGTTTTCGCCCCAACGCCCGGAAGCAAGATCCTTAAGCTTTGACGTATCTGATGGGTCGATCTTGGCACGGCCAGTAAGTAACCAGATCCATTCCATGTTCGCCTGTTCAACATTATTTGTTGGTAGCTTGCCGTAGTGATGCATGAATTGAGGTGGTACGTCGGCATCGGCTGCATTCCCCAAATTTGTCCGCAGCGACCAAAGAGGATTGATCTCATTTGGTCCCAGCCCCATACCCGATTTGGACAAAAACTGCTCAGCAATTAGTCCTGAGCCCGCGATCGTCTGCAGGTTTCCTGAACGATTCAAGCCGGCCACGTTTCCATGCACATTCAGATTGACCAATCCATCCAGATCGTAGATCGTGAATGAATGGAGAACCGTGTACAGCTTTCCATTCGAGTCTTCCTGCACTGGGAAATGCGTGTCGATCCAAATCCCTTCACGGATATTGTCACCATCGTTGTCGGCATCTAATTCATAGACGCCTGGATTGGACCCCGTCCAGATTCCTAATTCACCAATGATACCGTTGTTGCCAGCACCTGTGGGACTGTCGGCCGGATAAAATGGAAAGCCACCGCTTCCAAGCGGAGCTGGTAACAAAGAGTTTTCTGCCGTTGTCAGAAAGCGAAACGCTTTTGCTCCGGTCGTCGGTGAAACCACAATGTGTGAAGGATGAGGGCGAAACGATCGAGCACCGAACTTGCCGGTGTTTCGATTAGCGCCATCAAATGCTGTCGCCCAGTCCAAATCCGTGGGCGTTGTGTTTCCGCCGAAGCCGTTCGACGCAGCAGTTTTCATGTACTGCGGACGGAAGAACGACGGAATGATTACAGGAACACGCTCGAAGCGTGGGTTCGCACCTGTTCCATTATCCCGGATCGCCCAGCCCTTGTAGGCGAGAAATATGTTATTGATATCCGGATAAGTGTAGTCAGCGTCCGGCGCAGGACGGGGAACAGGTCGGTCTTCGTTCCCGTTGCGAGCGGCAGGCGAATCTACAAAGTTGAGCCAGTCGTTTCCTGCGGGACCTGCCACGACAGGCAAGCCGCCGGAATAGTTGACTGAGATCCCATCGCCGGAATGCGGAGCTAAGTCGCCACCCACCATCGTAGCCACCATGCTCAACTTACGATCCCTGCTCCGAAGAGCACTGTACCGAAGGTCTGGACGATTAGCTGGGCCGGTGATGATCTGCGACAACGGGTGATCCCAGACATTGTCGGGGTCTTCCGGCTCCGATTTTTCCGCTGCACTGAAAAACTCTGCTGCAGCACGTTCCTGAGATGAAAACGTGAAGAACACCATTCCGGAAAACGCCAGCAGTCCCAGAAGTGCAATCACGATGATGAGGGTAGAACCGCGTCGTGAAACGGATGCCCTGAATGATGTGTAAGTCTTCATGTTTTTTCAGCTCCTGCTGACCGGACCTGGCCCGCCGGTTCGGGAGCAACCTTGAATATGGTTCTGGAAATAGATTTCTGGTTCTGATCCTGAAACTGGCCGGAGGACAATCGCCTTCGGTTGCAATAGGCTCATGGTTCCATGGGCTGCCACATTTTGGGTGTAGACTGTAAGGCCCAAACAAACATGGCAACGGCTGTGCCTGAAACACACTTCGTGCAATTTACCTGTTAAAGATCCGAACAATTCGGATAGTCATTTTACTGTCTATTTCTTTACATCCGTCATTGGAATTACTAACGACAACTGACGCATGTTGTCCGACGTTTTGTCATGAAAACGGAAAGTGAGTCGGATCGATTGCAGTGGGCGCCGGTTATCGAAGGACTCCCAGATCACCTCGTTGTCAGTAACTCGTCGACCGGACGTTGCTGGAAAATTCGGGCATGCAGTGACAGTGGGACCAGCGGACTCCGAGGATCCTGAGCCATCAACATCAGGTCCCCGCGCAACCATACGTAGACCGTAGGCAAATCCGACATCATCGTGGACGAGTTCGGAGTATTCGAACTTGCCGTTCGGCAGTCCTGGAGGCATTGTTTCGGGACGATCTACCCAAGGCACAAGGACGACATCGTTGATGTTGTACACTACATTGGGCCGCCAATATCCGCGATTTATGGAGGGACTGATCTGCTCGATCGTGGGATCTGGCATAGTACTGGGCGATGGGCCGGCGCCGGAATCATTTTGCCGAGGTGGATAAAATAGGTATGGCAGATATGGAGAATGCAATTCACTAAGGCTAAGCACACCACCGCTACCGTCACTATCGAATCCAGCGCCCGACGGGTGCCAAGTGTCGAATATGGCTCCAGGGTTTACGCCAGAAATGGGACCAACCAAGGGATTGTGACACCGTGCCCAATGATAGTCTCCAAGTTCTCCAGTAGCCAAATTCCCTGACGAATGCCCGGGAACCACAAATCTCTGCAGCCGCTGGTCCCACAATTCCACTTTCATTTCGTGAACGTTTGCGAGCAACAAATCTTCAACACGCCGAATCCCGCCTCTTCCTTCTGAAGCCGCTGAATCAAACTCAGAGACGACACCGTTGGCATTAAGCGTGACTGGAGTATTGACAACGTCCATTGGATTTCCGTTGCCCAGTACAGTGTTGCTGTCGGCT
>CAMAXD010000329.1 GCA_945861975.1 Candidatus Kuenenia stuttgartensis
GGAGGCAAAGAAGCCTGAGTCACCATCAGTCCGTTAAAGAACCCTGCGGCCGCTGTCAGCAGTATTCCTGCGAGACAGGCGAACATCACGGAGAATGGCGTCGCAGAAACTCCACCAGCGTAGTCGCGAAGAATCATTGTGGCCGTTACAGAGGACAGAGCAACCAGCGAACCAACGCTCAGGTCAATTCCACCACCAATGATGACCATGGTCATACCGATCGCGATGACCGCATAGATCGCCGTCTGATTGGCGACCCCAATCAAGTTTGACCGTGTCAGAAAACTGGGCCAGCGTCCCGGCCGCGGAACCGCAAATTGATGGGGCGTCAATTGAGTAAAACGCGCCCAGACCTTCCACTCAGCGGAGGCTCCGGTTACCGCGACGACGTCAACTTTTGCTTCTGCTGTGAATAACTGTTCCAGCTGTTGCCTTGCATCGGCGGGACTGCCAACAACGCGACCCAGTACTCTTCCTCCGGCGGCGGTTATCGACTCTTCCATCGCTGCGGCAAAGGCGTTGTCATCTGCTGATGCCGGCACTGCGATAAAGACGTGTGCTCTCGAGCCATACTGCGTCACGATCTGATCCGCCAATTGACGGCCCGCGTCACTTCCGGTGGCTCGCTGTTCCTTCACGGTCAGCAGACTGAACACCAGCATCAGAAACAGCAAAACGAACACCATGCCATAGTTCGTCATCGCAAAGCGAAGAGCTGCTCGGTAAGTTCGGGCTGGATGTTGTGACATGAACGCGACCAGTGTGAGGTTGGATGCTCGGGGAATGAAATGCGGGGTAGCGTTTCGCAGGCCGGAACGAGCACTGCGATTTCAGGCTCTCTGAGAGGTTTGCAGGTACTCGCTCTGGAGGCTGTGAGTCTATTGTAGCGTGGAACAGGCGGATCGCAGGCTTACCAATTGAAGGCTGAAAATTGGTGGGCCGGCGTTCGCAAAAGCTCACTTGTCCCACCCTACGACTGGAATAACTTCTCAACCTTCGAGCGAAAGGCGCCACTACAAACCAACAGCTTGATGATAGCAGCGTCCACCTACCGCAGCCCGCTGTCAGACGATTCTTTCTGAGTCATCCGAGATCTCTCCTTCGACGTTTGTTCCTCGGGAGGTCGCTGCAGATCCAGAGTTCTCGCACGAGCTTCGGCGAACTGCAGGATCTTTGCGGCCGTGGGCGCAGCGATTGTTCCGCCGTAGTGAACTCCTGGAACAGTGGGTTCGTCAACCATCAGCAGCACAATCACGGCAGGATCTTCCGCCGGTGCCCCGCAAATAAACGACAAGACCCACGCCTTATCTGAATAGGTTCCAGTCTCGGGATCGAGCTTCTGCGCGGTGCCGGTCTTGCCAAAAACTGACAGGCCAGGGATCCTGGCCGTTTTACCGGTGCCTCGTTCGACCACCTGTACCATCGGTTGCTGCACAAGCCAGCGGGCGACCTGAGCATCCAGCAGCTCAGCACCGACATCCGCCGCCGGACGCACCGCATTCACGGCACTCGCGGGAGAAGCAATGCTGTCATCCTCCGAGGCTCCTCGAATCAGTCGCGGCCTGACAAGTCGACCACCATTCGCGAGCGCGGCATGAGCGGTAATGAGTTGCAGCGGAGTCACGGCCAGCTCCTGTCCCATCGGAATCGAGCCCAGCGAATAAACATTCCAGCGATCAAACGAATGCAGCAGTCCGGGGATCTCGCCGGGCAACTCAATGCCTGTTCGCCGGCCAAAACCGAAGCTGCGAGTCGCCTCGTACAGGGCTTCGAGTCCCAGGCGTTCGCCGATTTTTGCCATGCCGATGTTGCTGGATTTGACCAGCACATCTTCAACGCTCAACTCACCGTAAGAATGGTGATCATGCAAAACTCGCGGACCCATGCGATAAGCTCCGAAGCTGCAGTCGATCATCTCATCGCTCTGCAGCAGTTGCTCCTGCAGAGCCCAGCCTACGATAAACGGCTTGAACGTTGAGCCTGGCTCAAAAGCGGCGGACACGGCCAGGTTCTTCCATGCCGTTTCGGGAACCTCGACCAGCGAATTTGGATCAAAGCCCGGGCGAGATGCCATCGCCAGCACATCGCCACTGTGTGGCTCCATCACGATCGCACAGGCACCGACCGGTTTCCAGTCTTCCATCAGTTCATCGAGATTGCGTTCAGTCTCAATCTGTATCAGAAGATCAATCGTCGACACGACAGTCTGTCCATGATCGGGTGAAGAAGACTGTTCAGCAGCAACCTCCACGACGATACCGCGAGCGTCCCGTGTCATCACGCGGTTTCCGTCGACGCCACGGATGAGTGTATTCAGGCTTTGTTCAAGGCCGCCTTTGCCATCGTTGTCGATGTTGCGAATGCCCAGGACATGAGATGCAAAACCGCCCTGCGGATACTTCCGCTGATATTCGCGTCGCAGTCCCCACGTGGATTTGGATAGCCCGAGCTTGCGAAACTCCTGCACCGTAGCATCATCAGTTCGCCGCTTAATCCAGAGAAACTGCTTGTCCTTGTTGTCAATCAGCCGTCGATAAAGCTCATCGGTGTTGACGTTCAGAATCGATCCCGCTCTCCAGGCAAAATTCCACGGCTCGGTGATTTCATCCGGGACCGCATACAAGCTGTCGCAGGTGATGGTCATCGCCAGCACATGGCCGTTGCGATCAAGAATCTCACCGGGGCGTGCGGGGATAACTTCGCTGAAAATGCTCTGCCGCGCAACGCGATCATTCATCAACTGGCGTTGGGCCCCCTGGAGTTGCACCAATCGAGCCAGCAGAATGACCCAGCCAAGAAACACGATGCCAGAGATCAGGCTGAATCGCCAGGATTTGAGATCGGCCCGAGATGTGACTGACCCATGAGTCTCCGACGAATCCGACGAGGTTGCATCGTTCATATCGGCCTCAGGAATCTCCCGAGCGGTCTCCGCAAAAGTCGCGTTGACGGTGGACCGATTCCTGTCAGAGGGCACATCAGTTCCGCTCATCAGTCAATTCCTTCCGGGTTGAAAGGATGCTGAAACCGCAGCAGAGGAAGTCGCTCATCATGCGCCGGGAGTTTGGCTTTGTCGTCTTTTGAATCGGGACGAATCGCCGTTTGCACGCGAGGTCTCGCGGCGGAACCGGGAGCTCTCTGAGTGCTCGGGCTGGCGGCCTCTTCCATCGTCGCGGCGAGCTGAGCGGGCGCTGTTAACCGCTGAGTTTCCAGTCGCAATCGCACAAGCAGTTCGAGCAGAAGGTCGGTTTGATAGTACTGCACGCTGACGTCACGGCGCATCTCCAGCGTCTGTTTCTCCAGCCGGACTCCGGCCATAGAAACGAGCACGACGAGCAGCAAACCAGCGGCAAAGCGAAAAAACACAGGACGCCCAGCATTCGCTTGAGACAAGAGAATTGTTTCGCGGAGCAAACTCCGCGAGTGGTGGACTCAAACAGGCGTCAGGCGGGAATACTTCGCAACCACGTTTATCCCGGACTCATCGATTCACTGTGAACGGTACAGCGATAAAGCGTTGTCAAAGTCTAAGGTGTAGGTTGGACATTCTTGTCCGACCGTGTTTCGACTGGCAAGAATGCCCATCCTACCTGAACGTCAAGGCTTGAAACAGCACTAGCGCCATTCCGCTCACGATGTCGACAATGACCCTGAAACGAATTCCTGCCTTCGATCTGTTTGAGGTCCATCACTTGGGCGTCATCGGATCCCATGCGCCTAAGGCACCACATTGACTTCGGTGGCATCGGCAGGAAGTGCCAGAATTGTGCCGGGCTTCAGCTTATTCGGATCTTTCACGTTAGACTGATTCAAACGAAGAATCTCAACCCAACGACTGGATCGCCCGAGGAACCGCTTGGAGATTTCAGACAGAGTTTCACGCTCGCCAACTCGATAGGCCGGTGAACCATCCGCCAGCAACAGAAACGCGGCCGGCTCAACGACCTTCGGTTTTGAATCCACAAACAACTGCGGATAACGCTCCTCGAGAATCTCTTTGGATGGTGTCAGCACGACCATGCCGGGACGCATATGCTTCGGTTCAGCGATACGATGCTGATTGAATACGGCCAGAGCGGAAAAGTAGCGAGTTGTGCCGTACACGCGTTTGGAAATCTTTGAATAGTTTTCACCGTTCTTGACCACGGTGTACTCGTAAGTTGCACCATCGTCCGGAGCAGGTTCCGCTTCTGCATTCTGGCTGTTGAATGCAGCCAGACTAAACTTTCCATCACCACCGGAACCACCCGCCGTTCGCACGGAGTTGCGATTCGTTCGCCCACCAGGCTGAGTCACTGCATCAAAGCCGCGAGAGCCAAAGCCACTCGACTGCTGCGCGACCGTACGCTCTGAAATCTCCTGTTCTGCTGCCGTTCCAAACGCCACAGTTTGTTCGCTGTCGTACGGGGTCTTGTTGCCTGACGCATCATCTAAAGGAGCGAAGTCTGAGACTCGACCGGAGTAAGCATCGCCCGCATCCTGTCCAGCAGATCCAGCTTGAGGATCCAACATCGCGATGAGGACTGGCTCTTTCTCTGACTCTGCGGACGACTCTTCCAAAATCGGGGGTTCTGACAACTCGGTCTCTGTTTTTGCAGAGTCGGTTACGGGCGACGCATCCACTGAGTCGAACGAGATTTCGCCTGCATCGCTGGCTTCTGGAAGAGTGATCGCGTTGGATTTGTCTACGAAATCCGCGATTGGTTGTCGCCCGGACGCCGGCAGGTTTTCCGTCCCGGCCAATGCAGACAGAGGAAATTCGTTGTCCCGCGGATGCGGCACAGATTCTGTGGCTTCCAATGGACCAAACTCCGGAGTCGCATTCGACGAGCGATTCGCATCCCCCGCATTGATGTCCGCTATGCCCGGGCTGGTCTGCGCCGCTGAACGATCTTCGTCGATTGCAGCAAACGCGTTACCTGTTGTGGCCGGTTCTTTCATAACGAGCTCGGTCGGCACCGCAAGCGATTCCCGACGTTCCTGGTTCTCGATCACGGCTGCAGGAAAGGAGTTCTCTGCGACGTGATCACCGGGCTCGTTTATTGGGGCGTTTGCGTCAGACTCTGAGGGTTCAGAAAACTTCATGGCAGCGGAAGCACCGAAGTTCGGTATTGATATATCGGCTTCGGCCGGCGCAACCGTTGGCACATCCTCTTCGCGGGTTGTGACCACGTTGTCGGTGGCTGCAAGGCTTCTTTCCAGCAGAGGATCTGTGGCGGCTCCGGTTACACGCCCGGACGTCAAGGCCGAAGCTTCTTCGGCTGTTGCGTTCGCGTCGGGAGTCCCGACTTTTGCGACAATCGAGGCCTGCGTCAACTGACGCTGATGCAGATCCATCTTATGATAGACCAGGAAGCAGAACGCGAAGAAGAGAATGGTGATGACCGCCATTCCCAGCTTGGCTTCATGACTAATGGCATTTGCAGCCGTTGAGGCAGACTTCAAAGATGTCAGCAACTTCCCAGCCACTTCGTGGCTCTCAGTTTCGCTGATCGGCTGCGAGGATTCAGCCGCACTTCGGCCGGGGTTGCTTCCATGGGTGTTTTTGTCAGAACCTGCCATCCCTGGTGTCCTTTGAATGCGTTTTTGACGATTCGATCTTCCAACGAATGGAATGATAGAATCACCACAATTCCGTCCGTCTTCATGATCTTCGGAAGGACGTTGTTCAACATGCGTTCCACATGCTGAAGTTCATTATTCGCCGCGATCCGCAAAGCCTGAAAGACTCGCGTCGCGGAATTTCGACCACCAGCGTTCTTCGCAGCTCCCACTGCAGCCGAAACACAGGCCTCCAGATCCTCCGTGGTGACAACCGGATTTCCCTGTTGTCGGCGTCTGACAATTTCCGAAGCAACCTTCGCGGCCGCTGGTTCTTCGCCAAACTCTCGAAAAATCTTCTCCAGCTCCGATCCATCCAGAGTTCTTAACAGCTCTGAAACCGGCTTATTCTCGTGCGGGTGAAACCGCATATCCAAAGGACCGCCCGCATCAAAACCAAAACCACGTTCTCGATCCGAAAGCTGGTCCGAAGATAACCCCAGATCCAACAACACTCGATCGACCCGCTCAATCCCCAGTGTCTGCAGAACCGTTTCGGCGTCTGCATAACTGGAACGAACGAACGAGGTTCCCGGGTGTTGAATTGACGCCAGATTTTGAGTTGCCAGAGCGAGCATCATTGGGTCTCGATCGAGACCAATGAGACGTCCGGTTTCTCCCAGAGATTTCAGGATAAGTCGACTGTGACCACCAGCACCAAGAGTTCCATCAAGAACCGTGAGGCCGGCAGATAACTGCAACATTTGCATCACTTCCCGGGGCATAACCGGAACGTGAACGGAACGCTGATCCTCAGTTGTCATTGGGGAATGAGAATTAACAGAAAGGAGCCAAATCACGCCATTGAGAAATCTCTGGCGCAAAACCAGCCGAAGGAGAGAGTGGAAATCTATGTTCCAATGCCTTCCGCGCGAAGAGCAGTTTTCCCGCGCGTTACACACTTGAAGGCCGCCCTTGTCACTTCGACGATCTGTCATGTGGGGCCTCGTTGATCCGTGATTTAGCGGCCAGAGCCACAGCCAGCACCATGGACGATCTTGTCGTCTTTCTGTCGCCAGTGTTTCCGGGGCTTGGGGAGTGTTGCTATGACGGGCCAAACTTTCGGGCGGGATATACCTCGAACCTGAGCCGAGACAGATCACAACCGAGACAGATCACAACCGACCCGACAACTCCGATCAACGA
>CAMAXD010000330.1 GCA_945861975.1 Candidatus Kuenenia stuttgartensis
TCGACGTCTGTTGGAGTCAGTTCCTGACTATTTTGAAGAATATTCCGCCACCGATTCAGCAAATCCGTGCAATTCCGAACCTGCTCTTCATCCCCGGAAACGCGAACTTCGTTGCCTCGCAACACAACCTGAGCACCGGTGATTGAGCACAGACGACGAAGGTTCTCGTCGCGAAACCCAAACAGGGCGCGGGCCTCGTCGTGATGTCTCAGCACTACTGTAGAGTCAGCCATAGATGGCTCGAAAGCAGCAACCAGAAAATGACAGAGCCGTGATTACAAATGGAATCGTGATGGTTCAACAACGTTTACTCAACGACGTTTACAAACGCGTCATCGAACAGGTGTTGATTCAACCGAGCGAAATCAATTCTTATTCAACGGCAACCCGCAGGCGTCGTTGAGTACAACAGTCGCCTGCGGCTTGCCGTTCAGGAACAGTCCCGAAATAACCTCCGGCTTGAATGAGCTTCAGACTCATGCGGTGAGCCTGCGTTCGCTGAGGCTCACTTGTCACACCCTACAAATCGCAACGTTACCTATTGGAACGTTTTTCTGTAGGGTGTGACAAGTTCGCCCCAGCGAACGCGGGCACACCATTCTCAGATGTTGTTTCGAACCAGTTCCGAAGAAAAATCTCTGTCTCCAGTTGTAGGAGACTTCGCGCTCCTGTTCAAGCAGAACGGTTTGTCTTTCGCGATCGACGTACAGAGAGAAACGCTTTTTCCCGAGACACATCCGCCGAGAAAAATGTTCGGAGCATTCACTGCGGGGCGGCGAAAACAGCTGGGAATCGCCGCACCCGAGAATCGCCGCACCCGAGAGCCCGGAAAACTACTCTTCACTCAGCCAGTCCATAATGAAATCATCTTCACTGGCTGCGCGGCGAGTTTGTTTGCCTTTGTTCTCTGCCGCCTTCCTGCCAGATTCCGGCATCTTGGTTTTCTGGCGGCTTCGTTCTATTTCCAGTCCGGCTTTCTCCATCAGACTGCGTGAGAACGTACCTTCTTCTTCCGGAGGAGGTCCATCACCCTCCACCGTGTATTCGATCGTAAACGAATGCTTGGCAATGGTAATCTTGTCACCCGGAGACAGACACTTGGAAGGCGTGCGCTCGTCGTTAACCTTTATGCCGTTACTGCTGCCAAGGTCGCGGATGTGCCAATATCCTTCTTTCAACTCCAGTTCGCAGTGGTGGGACGACACGTTTTGAAAGTCCAGTTTGATGTCGCACGACGAACGCCGTCCGATCAACAACTTGGGGCTCATCAAAGGAATCGGGTCCCCACCGCCGACAGGAATAAGCTGACCCAGCATGTGAATGGCATCTCCGTTGTCGTTCGGATGCTCAACATCCTCTAACGTCAGAGGAGTGATGCAGAAAGATATGTCGCAATACAGAATCGATCGGCCCGTCGACCTTTGGATCAACATGACTTACGGCAGATTTCCTGCCAAAGTTTGAGCAGAATCAGGAAATCCCCTGCCAAATATTTTAAAAAACGAAAGGCCCCGGGGAGGGTACTGCCTTTGTTTCCCCCGGTCAAACTCTTTGACGCGGGCCGACACAAAATTCAACACATGCCGGTCAAAGAATTCTCCCGAAAAGATCCTGACGACTCTTACGGCCCGATCTGACTATGCAAAATAGCAACGTGTGTTGCGAATCCAATCAGGATCGCGACAATGGACCGCGCAGGCAGAGGGACAGGCGTTCGCTGGGCTTCACGGTTCAGAGGAAAGTCCGGGCTCCACAGGACACGATGGTGGGTAACTCCCACCGTCCGCAAGGATCGGGAAAGTGCAACAGAAAGTAAACCGCCA
The DNA here is from genome assembly GCA_945861975.1 of Candidatus Kuenenia stuttgartensis. Classification (GTDB taxonomy): domain Bacteria; phylum Planctomycetota; class Planctomycetia; order Planctomycetales; family Planctomycetaceae; genus SXXK01. The sequence goes on from CAMAXD010000330.1 coordinate 1,824, forward strand.
ATCGGAGGATCGTTCGCGATCCTTTAGAGGTAAGGGTGAAACGGTGCGGTAAGAGCGCACCAGCGATTCGGGCAACCGAGTCGGCTGGGTAAACCCCATCGGGAGCAAGGCCAAGCAGAAGGGACGGTTGTCTTCGGACGGCCACGAGTCGGTTCGGCTCGTCATACCTTCGGGTCGGCTGCTAAAGGTGTTGAGTAATCAACATTGTAGAGAAATGAACGCCCTCGACAGAACCCGGCTTATCGTTCCTCTGCCTGTTTGTTTTTGTTATTGATGTGTTGAAATTGGTTAACCGCCAGCCGCAGACGATTGGCTGGACGTCAGCCGTCGGCTCCAGCCTGGCGGTCAACAGGCACCTCAACCGATCGTGATCGTTCTCGCACATATCGAACGGACTCGTTGCATCATGCCTCGTTCTTTTACGCAATTGCTGGGTCTGTTCTTACTCTTCCCATCGGCAATCAGCAGCTCTGGGCTGACAAGCCTTGCCGTGGCTGATGATGTCAAATCCTCAAAGAATTCCGCGTCGGCGGACGAAAGCGAAGACGATGGTCGCCTGCTTTCCGTAGTGCTGCTCCAGAAGAAGCTCCCGGTTCTCTCAGAGAAAAGCATTGCTGGCTCGATCGAGAAAGCGTGGAAGCAGAAAGTCGCGATCGGTGACGACGAGAAAAAAGATGCCACCGATTTTGTGGTCAAAGGAGGTCCCGGCTTCATCATTCAATGTCAGGACACATTCTGCATGATGATCCTCGCCAGCAAACCTTATCTCGAAGCAGACGCACTCAAGGACGTGCAGGAACTCCGAACCCGCAAGATGCTGCAGGAACACAAGGCGTGGTTCTCCCTGGACCTTGTCGGAGACATCAGTGAAAAGCCAGGCGCCGAGCAAGACGCCGCGATGACCCGCATTATTCGACTGGCGGCCGAAATGGTCGATAAGAACACCGTCGGGGTGCTGTTGCCTTCCGAAAACATCGTACTGCCGATCAGCGAAGAGGTGATCACGGCGATGAAAGAGGCCGATGCTCTGAAGGCACTGCGGAAATCTTCGAATGCCGCCGTCATTGGCTCGTCGGGTGATGATCCAAAGATGCTGGCCGCCACCGCCGAAGCTCGCCGAACCTGGCCGGAGTTTCTAAAAGCCTTCCGCAACAAGCCGGAGAACTCCGAAAGCTTCTCGGCCAAGTTTCCTTTTGACGCACCAGATCAAAAAGAATTCATGTGGGTCGAAGTCATCTCCATCAACGGTGATACCGTCGTCGGCCGACTTGGGAATGATCCAGTCTGGGTGAAAGATCTGAAACTCGGCGATGAAGTCAAAATGAAGATTTCGCAGCTGTCCGACTGGATGTACCTGAAAGATGGTGAAATCGTTGGGGGTTACACCGTCAAAGTGCTGATGGACAAACAGAAGCAGGAAGAGAAGTAGACCAAGGCGGGGCCAGGATCAGCAAGCGGCCGCAAGTGTGATCCATTTTCGCAGCGGCCAGACAGATTCGGAACAGTCCCGAATACAATGTCCGGTTTTAATCAAATGGAGGCTCCACCGGTGTGCCTGCGTTCGCCGGCTGCAATTCAAGGTAAAGCTTCGAACGCTACTGACAGGCACCATTTTCGGAGAGAACTCATCTTCCCTGAAACGCCCCCACCTGTTTGCGCTAGTCCAGATCTCCCCAATCGCTGTCACTTACCGGAGTGATTTCATGCTTAATCTTCGCCCCATGACGGGACGCCGTCGATTTCTTTCCAATGCCGCCGCTGCTCTTGCGGGAGCAGGAATTGTCCCGGGGATCCAGGCCAGTGATCCTCCCGTCGTCAGTAACCCTCGCGCAACAGATGGGGATGAACGGTTTGAGCCGAACTGGGACGAACGGCTCACGATGACAGTCGGCGAAAAATCGGGTGACCTGATCGGACACAGTGATCGAGTCATTCAAGCGGCATTGGATTATGTCGCTCGTCTCGGCGGAGGCACGGTGAAAGTGCTGCCTGGGACGTACACATTTCGCAATGCCGTATGGTTGCCTTCCCGAGTTCGCCTGCTGGGCAGCGGAGCCGACTCGGTGATTACCCGAGGTGCCTCTGTAAGAACCGATGTGACAGCCGACTCTGACTGGTATGACCAGGAAATCACCGTCAAAGATGCGAGTGCTTTTCAGGTCGGTGACGGCATTGTCCTGCAGGCGACGAATCCGCACAACAACGGCGCGACGGTCATCAAGAGAACTCTGGTGGCTCGCAATGGCAATCGCTTCAAGCTGAACGACGGACTTCGCGAAAATCTCTGGACCAGCGGCAAGCCAACCTGCGCATCTTTGTTTCCACTGCTGACCAGCGAACATACGGCAGACGTATTGATCGAGAATATTACGCTCGACGGGAATCGTGCGAATTGCGAAAACTTCAATGGCAACTACGGAGGCTGCGTCTTTCTGCAGGATTGTAATCGGTACGTCTTCCGCAATGTCGAAGCACGTAACTACAACGGCGACGGTATCAGTTTCCAGATCTGTCACGATGTCATCGTCGAGAACTGTCACAGCCACGACAACACGGATCTGGGAGTTCATCCCGGCTCAGGCTCTCAGCGGCCGATCATTCGCGGAAACCGTTTGGAACGAAATAGTCAGGGCATCTTCTGGTGCTGGGGCGTCAAGTACGGACTTGCGGAAGACAACGTGATTGACGGCAACACCTTGTATGGTGTGTCGATCGGACACAACGACACCGACAATGTGATGCGAAACAATCAGATTCGCAACAGCGGCAAGTTTGGAATTCTGTTCCGCGATGAAAACCGAGGCATCGACTTCTGGGCCAACCGCAATGTAATCGAGAACAACATCATCGAAAATAACGGCGGTGAAGACGGCGCTGCAATCGAAGTGACCGGCCAGACAAAAGATATTCGACTCTCCGGCAACAGCATTACTGAAACTCGAGGTGCTGCAAAACGCGTTGGCATCCGCATCGCCGAGAAAGTCGGGCAGGTTGCGCTGGCTGACAACAAGATCTCCGGGTTCTCGGCCGAAATTGTTGATTTGCGCCCAAAGGCCTGAACCCTCTCTCGCATTTTACAACAGGCATCGGAATAGCCCCAGATTAACTTCCGGAAGCTTCCATGTCTTGAAATCCGACCCCATTAAAAGCAAAGCAAAAGCAGGCGACACGCCGACGTTTTGGGAACGCCAACGTATCGCCTGCTGATGAAGTTTAGGGATGTAAGGACAACGACCTGATCAGACGCAGAGAGCCTGAGCGATTTCCATCGCCCAGATCACTTGACCAGATCACTTGACCAGATCACTTGACCAGATCAAATTTCAATTCACTGCTGTCCACTGAAACATTAGCCTTCAAATCTGTGCTGGCTGGATCCGCAGCAATCACTCCCCGACCTTTGCCACCCGCCGCGATGACTCCGGCCTCTGCCGTCACATCCTGAAACTGGCCATTGCCGAGATTCAACAACAGCTGATCTTCGGCCGCGTCAGATTCATGTGGCGTACAGGCTCGCGGAGTTCCGTCGGCCTGATAGCAGATTCGGCTCAGCAGATTCGGCTCAGCAGATTCGGCCCCGTCAGATAGTTGACGACGTAGAAATCAGGCAGAGTGTCTCCGTTGAAATCCGCACAGGCCACACTGGTGGTCCACGCATCGCCCACAATTCCTGCAGACTGCGTAACGTCCGAAAACGTGCCATCGCCGTTGTTGTGGAATAGTCGGTTCTCATTCACATTGGCCACGAACACGTCCGGCCAGCCGTCTCGATCGTAATCCACCGCTCCGACACCACCTCCGGAGAACTGAAACATTCTCATTCCCGGCCCGACCATTTTGTCGCCGTGCTGAAATTCAAACCGCAGACCAGTCGCGTCCGATTCTTCCACAAATCGGATCGGACTGCTTATTAAAGTACTCATCTGCTGAGGGACGACAGTCGGTTGCGTTGACGGGTTTGGATTCATCCAGTCGGGCAACGCGTAACTGCTCAGGTCGTGTGTTAACGCCGGCTGAGCAGCCTCCTGCACTCGCGGAGAGTCTGACGAAGGCCGACCAATAGGCTTGAGTGATTCCGCGCCCCGAGGAGATCTTTTTTGCAGCATCTCGGCCCACGTCCACGCTTCCCAAACGTGACCACATTCCTGAGCCACTACCGCACTGGCACTGGCACTGCCTGTGCTCGTCGAAGTGGGATGTTTGATTGCTGTGAGGCACTATTTGCAGGGAAGAAGACAGGCGTTTCCCAGCTCACCGGATCCACCACTGGCCCTGCCGGTGGAGCCGCGTCGTTGGGCACTGGCGGAAGATTCTGCTCGGCCGGTGAATTTCCAGGAGCTTCAAACACAGCCGGAGGCATCGGCGCGGGGGTTCCGTTCATAAACGGTTGAGACTGGGGTTGTGGGCTCATCATCATCGAAGACGAATGCATCCCAGAGGAATGCTCACCACCGCAATTGCAACCTGAAGATTCTTGTGCCGGCATCATCATGCCAGACATATCAGATCCGCAACTGGAACATCCGCCGTCCATCATGCCTGAGTCACCGCCGCCGCCGAATTCTGATCCCATTGCCCACTGATCGCCCATTGGATAAGCACCAGCCGGCTGGCCCCACGCATCGCCGGGAAACAGCGGCCCGGCCTGATTGCAGCGGCAACGACCAGAACGACAACGATGCTGCTGATGGCCACACTGCTTGCCTGCAGAACAATGACTGCCACAATTCTGCGACGTGGTCGATGCACAACCAGTAACAGTGATTAGCGCGAGCCCCAGCACCAGCAAGTTCTGCCGAATCATTCTTCTGCTTCCCAAGACATTCAGCCTGAGTTCAGAGAAGCAACAATTTCGCTTCAAAGCCTGCACCAAGACGTCTCTTCAGAGATCGGCCTT
>CAMAXD010000331.1 GCA_945861975.1 Candidatus Kuenenia stuttgartensis
AGCCACCCAGATCAGAGGCGCGCGAGTCGCTTCTTCCCACAGAGCGAATTTTCGCCAGTGTTCCTTTTCGCCCAGATGCCAGCCATGATCTCCCCACAGGCAGATGATGGTGTTGTCCCTGTAAGGCGATTGTTCCAGAGCATCGAGAACTCGGCCGACCTGCCCATCGAGATAACTGATCGTGGCCAGATACGCCTGAACGGCTTCTTTCCAGCGGCCGGACTTCAGCATAGCGGCATGATCGCCGGACGCTTTCGCCATCTTCAATCCGGCTGAAGGAACATCCGCGAGATCACCGTCTTTGGTCGGCGGCAGCTCAATCTGATCCAGCGGGTGCATGTCAAAATATTTCTGCGGCACGTTCCATGGCATGTGCGGTTTATGAAAACCCAGCGTCAGAAAGAAGGGCTTGTCATGAGATTTCGAGAGCTCCGAAATTCCATAATCTGCAATCTGAGTATCCGAGACGGCACTGTCATCGCCGTGGATGACACCGAATGCGATACCTCCGATGCTGCGATCTTCAACTCTGGCACCACCGGAGCCCTTTGGTTCTTCGTTTCTGGTCTCCGTCCATTGCTCCTCAAATCCGAGCCCGCCGTGCCACAACTTTCCCATCCCCAGCGTTGCGTATCCGTGCTCTTTAAACTGAGTAACCAGAGACTGCTTAACGGTGACGGAACCTCCATAAGGATTGTTGTTGTCATAAACGCCGGTCGATCCCGGTCTCATTCCGGACAACAACGCTGTTCGCGAAGGATTACAGACTGGTGCTGCACAATGTGCGTTGCTGAAAGTCACTCCCATTTTGGCGAGCCGGTCGAGATTCGGAGTTTTGGTTTGGCGATTCCTCCCGAGATGCCCCACCCAATGGTTCAGGTCGTCGACAGCGATAAACAGGACGTTGGGCCGAGTTTTCTGGTCAGCGTGAACCGGCGTTCGCGTGGAGACGAGCAAAAACAGGGCTATCAGTGTGATCAGAATTGAGAGGCGTGGGCAGTTCTTCATCAGCAGATCTCTTCCGGTGGTGGGGGCTGGATGGATGTGCTATCTTGACCGATTCACACGAAAAGGCCGCGATCTGAGATTGGCGGCGAGTTTTTTTAGCATACCTGATTCGCTATGGCCGGACGATCTGAGGCACGCCGTTTTGTGCTGCAAATGTTGTATCTTGTGGACCAGAATCCTGACGCCGACAAGAACCGGATTCAGATCGAACTGCGCAAGCAATTCACGGAAACTCCGCTCCGCGATTTTGCCTGGATGCTGTTCAGCGGCGTCTGTGTGAATCGTGACCAACTGGATGAAGTGCTGCGAAAAACGGCCGTCAACTGGCGAGTCGAACGCATGCCTCCCACGGACCGCAATGTCCTGCGGATGGGGCTTTACGAGATGACAAAAATGGGCACTCCCGCCGCAGTGGCCATTGACGAAGCCATCGAGATCGCTCGCGAATATGGCACAGAGAATTCCAGTTCCTTTGTGAATGGAATCCTGGACAAGCTTATTCCCAAAGACGCGGCCACGACGCCAGCTGACGATGAATAACGTTACAGCTGGGAGTCCGTAGCTAACCACCGGAACAAAGGTACCCGCGAGTTCCGGCAGGTGGGGCAAATGATAATCTGCAGGCGGTTAATGTGCCGACCAAAGTAGCCATCTCGCTCCGCGAGATGTGCCTTATTCGATGCACGCTGTGTTGCCAATATCAGCCGCCATTTTCAAGTCGCATGGGTGAGTTGTGCTGGGGATCAGCCCGGAGTTGCTTCAGCGCTGGGCTGGCTGAAAGGACTCGTCTCGACGGAGCGAGACGGCTACATTGATAACCGAGACCCCGGCGATTCCAAAGCATGGGCAACTCGCAGCTTTACAACGGCAAGTATTTGGCCAGCGAGCTGAATTCTTCGGTCCATGAATCGTCGAAATGCACTCCTTCAAGGCCTTGGCAGCCATTTGACAGCATCAATTACAACATATCCGTTGGCGTCTTTGTTCGTGATCGTGACGGCCGCCGATTTGTCTGCATCAAACGAAAAGGTCCCGAGAGACTGAAAATGATCGTCCGCATCCGGCGCGGACTGCTGATTGATCATGATGGTTTTCGTGCCATCTGAAGCCTCAACCTGAATCTGCACCTTTGACGAACGATTCGCATTCGGTGGCCAGGAAACTCGCACCTCGTAAACTCCGGCTGATGGTAGTCGAGCTTCGAAGATGGCGGAGGCCTGACCATCCTGAGCAGCTCCTTCGTGACGATAACCATTGCCCACGAAATATCCGGACGCATTACTGATCTTCCAGTCGCCGATGAGTTTTGCGTCGTCGTCGTCGACAACGATTCCTTTCAGCTTTCGCGGATCAACAAACATCTTCACCTTTGCATCACCGGCCGACGCGACGGCTGTATACTCGAGCACCTGGCCCTCTTTCAACAGTTGCCCACGCAGATCAGCGTAAGGCACTTGTTGCACCGCAAGATCTTTGTCGATCGCCATCACTGCCGCAGTTGCCGCGCTTTGGCCAAGAATCATAAAGACGGGCTCCATGCGAATCGAACCGAAAGCAATATGAGAGCTGCTGACACAGACGCTGACCATCAGGTTGTCACACTGGCCCTTCTGCGGCACTAGTGAACCGTAAGCAATCGAATACGGAGAAATCCCCACGCCGATGTCGCCTTCGTTCTGCACGTAACCATCCGGTGTGATATAGCGCTGCACGTTGTGCGAATCGATCGTGTAACTTCCCATGCCGACGGAATTCGGTGTTGGCTTCTTCTTCGTGAGTTCGTTCTCCGTCATGACGAACTGACCGATCATACGGCGAGCTTCCCGCACGTAGATTTGATGTGGCCAGTGCCCGTTGTCCACAAACTCATCTTTCGGCAGTCCCCATTTCTGCATTTTTTCCTGAACGTCTTTGGGGATTCGCGCATCATTGGCCACAAAATAGAGCCATCCCTGTTGATACCGGCGATGCTCGTCCAGAATCTCCTTGCGGCGTTCATAGCTGGCTTCGGGATAGTCGTAGTTCATCCCGATATTGTCGGTGCTGAATGGACCATGATTGTTCGTGTCTGTTTTGTGGTTCGGAATCGGATCGAACTTATCGAACGTCTCCTTCCAACCGGCCTCATAAACTCTGACCAGCAGTTCGTACTGCTTTGGGTTGTAGCCTTCAGGCCTCGGGAACGGAATTCGATTCTCCGGATGGTCGGTGGCGCACCAGCGATAGCAGTAGGCCTGAATTCGTTTGTCGCCTGCACCATATTCACCGGGAGGTTCCGTGCTGATCTTTGGCAGAACGCCCGAAGAAGGATCTCCCGGAATCACATACGGACTGATTCTGGACTTCAGTGCACCGAAGTGATGCCGATGATGCAGGACGCCTGTCTGAATACCGTTCCAGTTTTCGTCATAGACAGAGTTCGCTTCTCGCCCAACATGGTACGAAACTCCTGCGGCCGCCATCAGGTCACCTTCATAAGTCGCGTCGATAAACATCCGACCGCTAAAGGTCTTGCCGGATAACATCGTGATGCTGGTGATTCGAGCATCTGCCTTGAGAACTCCCTTTTCGCGATCCAGCCATTCGTTACGGTAGACCGGGATCTGAAATTCCCTGATGTAGTCCTCAAACACACTTTCGGCCACATGTGGCTCAAAGATCCACATTGTGCGATTCTCACCGTCTATCGCCGGCGTGCCCTGCCCCTTGTTGCCGTAGTCGGACTGCTTCTGCCACCGCCATGTTTCTGGCTGTTGATACTTCTTCCACAGCCGGTGATAGAAATCTCGTGACAACCCTCCGATGACAGCTTTGTTGCCGGTATCCGTGAAGCCAAGGCCACCACTGGAGAGACCTCCCAGATGCTTGTCCGGGCCAACAACGATCACCGTCTTACCCATTTTCTTCGCTTGAACCGCAGCAATGACTCCCGAAGAAGTCCCGCCATACACGATGAGATCGGCCTCAAATTTTTCAGCCGCCTCAACGAGATCCAGCGGGCAAAGAAAACAAGTCAACAAGATCAGGCAAAGAGGTCTGCCAATCTTCAAGCAATCGATCGATTTCATAACGTGATTCAGTGTGGGAAAGAATTCGGGTTAACACGAGGGCGTCAGACACCGGAATCCCGGTAGGCATTGGTTGAGCCATCCCAACTCAATCATGTTTCAACCAAACCCGACGAGGTGGAATACCGCTCAACACTGTACGGAAGTGCCGCATCGGGAGCAAACAGGCAGCATTCTGGAAAGGCACTCACAGTCCCGAGCCCCAATCTTGTCAGGCTTTCGTGCTTCATTCGCCTGTCGTCGATACGGGGCGACGTTCGCGATCCAAAGGCGTTCGTTCGATCTTTAAGCCGGCTGCCGTTCAATCGATTATCGAACGATGATCAGTACTGAAGATCGATCCAGTATCCTTGTCCCTTTGATCATTCACGTTGTCAAAATGCCGCATCAGGGTGTAAAGCAACTGAAACAATATTCGCTTTGCCAACGCTGGGATTGACATTTGGCGAAAGAAAACATGAGCAGTCGACAACCGAATCTGTTGCTTCTCTGCATCACAGTTTGCCCTGGCCATTCTCTGTTTCGCAAGACGATCCCGAATCTACGGTGGAATCCCGGTAAACACCAATGAATGGGCGAGTTCCATCGGATCAGTGATCTGCGTACATCGCACCCAGACTTGTGCTCTGGATGAAGGCTTAATGCTTTTTGGGATTAAGGGGACATGCCTTGTCAGCGGGATCCTCCAGAGAATGACAACGCGTCTTTACGTGAGTCCAATCAGATTTGGTCCGCGACTTGCCATTTGCAGTTGAGGTCGTGGGTGTTTTCTTCCCAGCTTAAGAATCTCGGCGATGTCGGAAGTTGCGATCTCTATTGAATCTCCTGATAGCTCGGCATCCATGATGCCAGAGCAGAGATTCGACGTACTCATACAACGGTTCTCCGCATCCGATTTTGAGCCTTCAGCGGATCGAGCCTACTCCGCTCAACCGTTTACTGAGCTCATCAAGCCCGCTCCAACGTCGATCAATGTGTTACCACTGAATGTTCACAGCTCTCGAGAAGATGCTCTGTATGTAGTGTGTAAGCGGGCAATCGATATCTGCATCAGTTTGACAGCAATTCTGATTCTGTCGCCGATCATTCTGGTCACTGCACTCGCGGTTAAACTCTACGACGGTGGGCCTGTTTTGTTCAGCCAGGTCCGTGTCGGCAAAAAGGGGAGAGAGTTTCGTTGCTTTAAGTTCCGATCCATGATTGTGGATGCGGAAGCGGTGCGAAACACACTGATCGATAAGAATGAACACGCTGATCAGCGAACTTTCAAGATCATGAATGATCCTCGCATTACGCCTCCGGGGAGAATTCTGAGGAGATTCAGCGTTGATGAACTTCCTCAGCTGATCAACGTGCTGCGTGGGGAAATGAGCATCGTCGGGCCGAGACCACCACTCCCCAGCGAAGTGGCATTGTACTCTGACTACGATTTTCAGCGTTTGGCGGTCAAGCCGGGGCTGACGTGTATCTGGCAGGTGTCTGGACGCAGCAAGCTGGCGTTCCCTAATCAGGTGAAATTGGACCTGGAATACATCCGCCGTCGTAGCCTCAAGACTGACCTTGCGATCATTCTCAAGACGTTTCCGGCCGTGCTCAATGGCGATGGGGCAGCATGATGTCCGGGGAGCAGGATCGGTCGGCCATTTTTGGCATCCGCATTGATCGAGTCACCATGGATCAGGCGATCAATCGCCTCAGATCCTGGATTAGTCAAAAGGAGCGGGCCTGTCGATACGTGGTCACTCCCAATCTGGATCACGCGGTTCAGTTGCAGACCAATGAGGCGTTGCGAGAAGCGTATCGTTCTGCTTCCCTTGTCGTAGCCGATGGATGGCCATTGGTGACCGCGTCGCGAATCTTCCGAGATCCGCTGCCTGAACGTGTGGCGGGGTCAGATCTTGTCCCAGCACTTTTCCATGCTCTGAATGAAACAAAGAGTGGTGGCACTGTTTATCTGCTCGGTGCGGCACCGGGCGTTGCAGAACATGCAGCGCGAAAGATTGAGCAACGTTGGCCACGTGTTAAGGTCGTGGCGACACACAGCCCGCCGTTCGGATTCGACAGGGATCTCGCACAATCACAGGACGCGATTCAACGAATCAATCTCTGCAGTCCGGATGTGCTTGTTGTGGGGCTCGGAGCTCCCAAGCAGGAACTCTGGCTGCAGAAGTATCAGTCGCAACTGACAGTTGGCGTGGCCATCGCTGCCGGTGGAACGATCGATTTTCTGGCCGGCCGCCAGACACGTGCTCCGCGCTGGGTGCAAAAACTGCGGATGGAGTGGTCGCATCGACTGCTGACGAATCCGGGGCGGCTTACCGGAAGGTACGCTCGCAACGCCTGGCATTTGCCTCGACTGCTGCTGCAGGAGCACTTTGCTCGCAAGGCCAATCTTCGGTCTCGGCCAACGCATTAACTCATGAGGCAGCGATGCCGAAACAAAGGCTCTGCGGTAAATGAAGTCCGCAGGTTAGAAACTCCGAGTTCCCGGAACTCATGTCGCTCGCGGAAAGTTTAAATTAACGGCGAGTTCGATGGTTCCTCAAGTTGAGCCTGGAGCCTTTGTGATTCGGCCCAACGGGCCATTAACATGTCAGCCCAGGGCAACGCCCTGGGAAGCAGATCCTGGAATGATTGAGC
>CAMAXD010000332.1 GCA_945861975.1 Candidatus Kuenenia stuttgartensis
ATTGACATGCCATTTGTTCAGCCAATTATACCTGCAGACGCTCCGGAAAAGGTCGCTCAGGTCTATGACCGTATTCGCGAAGTTCTGCAGATTACGGAAATCCCCGAGGTCTTCCAGTATATTGCAACCGTCCCGGCGTTCCTGCATGACTTCTTTATGAACTTTCGTAAGTTCGTTTTGACCGAAGGGAAGCTCAGTGAAAAACGTAAACTGCTGATTGCGTTTGCCGTGGCGGGACAGGCCGGCAGTAGACGCTGGATGGATTATCTGCAGACATTTGCCGCCCAGAAAGGGATCACCAAGGAGGAGATTCAGGAGGCCCTGGCAATTGGAGCAACGAACTCCATGTATAACGTACTGTTTAAATTCCGCGATATCAGTGGAACGGATGTGTTTAACGGCATGAGTGTAGGGCTGAGAGCACACACATTTCAGTCGACATCACTGGACGATCACACGGTAGAGCTGATCAATCTGTCGCTGAGCGATATCAACGGTTGCAAGCCCTGCACCGCAGCACATGTGGAGAAGGCTCGTCAGCAGGGCCTTGCTGATGAAGCGATTTATGAAGGTATCCAGTGTGCAGCAACGATGATTGCGGGAACGCAGTTTTTGCGATCCATCGATGCGGATTAATGCTGTTTAAAGAACTTCACGATCAAAGCGGGTGCTTCGGGCGGAAACTTGTGCCCCTGGGATGTCACAAACGTGATGACCGGGGCACTAATCTTTGATGGGAACTGCGTACACGTTTCTTCCCACGGTGTGCCTTCTCCGCACTGATTAATCTTCTTCACCGCATCAATCATCATGGTCTGCCACGCATACTTAACGAGCGGATCATTGTCGCCGGCAATGTGCAGCATTGGCTTAGGCTTCAGATTATTCCTGATCTTCAAGGCTGCCGAACCCGACGGAGCGAACGCAGCAAAGACATCGGGACGCTCGGACCAAAGCAGATAAGTGAACCCGCCACCGTTGGAGTGACCAGTCGAGAAGACCCGCTTTTCATCGACTTTGCAGTCTTGTTTGAGCGACTTCAGAACTTCGTCAAATAACTGGAGATCTCTGTCCTTCTGATCTCCCTTTTCCTTCTGCCAGCCGGGTCGCTTGCCTTCGGGATCCGTAAGCTGCCCCGGCGTATTCAATCCCTGCATGTAGACCACGATCGCTTTATCCCAAAGTTCATGGATACGAAACGATCGAGCGACCTGCCGCATGTTGCCACCATGTCCGTGAAAGACAAAGACGAGCGGTGAAGGAACCTGTTTTGCAGAGTCCGGAACGGCAACCAGGGCCTGACGAGTCACGCCCTCGATCATCCAGTCTCGCTGTTTGAGTTCGGCGGCATTCATCATGCCACTGGACACGAGCAAAAGACTGACTATCACCATCAACAGGAGCTTTTGATATCGCATGACGAAGCTTTCTGATCAACAAATTGGCTAACGACGCCCGGCAATCTGTTCACGAAGTTGATCAAACTCATCCTGACTTAGTTGTTCGTCTTTGTCGGCATCACTCCGCTCAAAAAGACGATCCAGAAGACCGGGATTGTCCCGCAGGCGAGGGACACGTTCTGCGGCTTTGTTGGTTTCTTCTTTGCTCAGTTTTCCGTCAGCATCAGAATCCAGAAGCTTAAACAAGGCCTGCCCGTTCCCCTCAGATCCTCGAAGCGAAGGACGCTCTTCGCCGACCGGTACAAAGGTCTCGACGTAGCCAATCATCATTTCTTCAAACGTTTGCTGTCCCCAATGAACGGTCTGCGATGGATCCGGGTTTGCCGGATTATTCTCACTGTTGTCAAACACAGCCGTCACTTTCACACGGCTGCCTGCAGGGATCACGCGTGCCTCACGATAGTCGTAACGCAACTGCCAATTGAAATCGTATCGCGGAATGTCGAGCAGTGTTTCTGTCTGCCCGTCGGGTTTGATCAGTTCATAGTTAAATGACTTGCCTCGCACATGCATGTGAGCCATATAGGCCATGACATTAACGTCCATGGGCACCGGACGCGTAATGGTTTCCACGTGATCAGCGGCACGAGGCGGGATATTCAGGTCCGTATCTGCCAGCGATAGCGTGGTGATCACATACTTCGGCTCTGACTTTGCAAACACAAGCCCCATTTTCAACTGATCTTCAGTCGCTGTTCCGGTGGGTGTGTAATGAATCTGAAAGCTAACCGTCGCGCCGGCTGGAAGCTTTCTTGCAAATCCATCTGGATAAAGCTGACTCGCGTTGCCCGGCACATAGGCCGCCCAGTAGCCGCCAATTCCCTCTTCCCGATCACGAATGCGTCCCGCGCCTTTTTCGTGAACGTTGACGATCACATGATGTACGACGCTACGATCTGTCGGCACGATCTCATAACCCTGAATCCATTTGTCTTCGTCCAGCGTTGTCTGCGCTGTAACGAACTGATAGGGCATCGTTCCAGTGGCCTTCACTTTGATCGGTTCAGGAATCTGCACGACAAGGTCAGGCGTGCCGATCGTCCAACCCTCGACAAAGTGTCGTTTCTGCGGAGCATCTGCAGCATCTCCTTCCGGCTTGTCACTAGCCAGCCATGCCAGCAGGTCGGCACGATCGGAATCTGTCAGAGATCGATCATTAGCCCAGAGGCGGGAGTGTTTATCTTCTGAGTTTCCTGCAAACCACGGCGGCATTGTGCGACCGTCAACAACCTGACGAATCATGCCCGTATGGCCCACGAGATCCGCATAGGATTCCAGAGGAAACGGGCCAACTCCGCCACTGCGATGACATTCCAGACAGTTGGCCTGAATGATTCGCGAGATTCGATTGTGATAAGTCCAGTTCGACTCGACGGGACTGGCCTCGGCGTCATGTTCAATCGTGCAGCCCGGCGCGAGCGTAGCGGCGATCTGCGGTGTCTGGCCTGCCAGCAAGTCATCTAACGCCTCGGCAAGGAAGCGATTCTTTGGAGCATCCAGAGCGTAGCCAATTCCATACTGATCATCAATGGCACCGTGGTACACAACGGTGCGGGCCGGATCGAGCACCAAAATATCCGTCGTTGTGAGCGCACCAAAATGCTTTGAAAGAGATTCGTCGGCATCATGCGCGTAGCAAACAGATTCACCGAGTGATGCAGCGGCGGTCTTCATTTCATCCATGCGATCCGTGGGTACACAGTTGATCGCGATGAACTGAATATCCTTCGGCGAATACGTTTGAGATAACTCAACCAGCGAAGGCAAATACTTACGACTCAGCGGACAACTGGTGCTGGTCATCGCGACAACAACGTAAGATTTCTCTTTGAACTCTTTGAGAGAGCGCAGGACCCCGTTGATGTCGGCAAAAGACACATCGGCCATGTAACGTCCAACGCCATGGTCAGCCGGGCGGAGAGTTTTTGCAGACTGACGCAGATCTCTCGCTCCTCCGCCAGCCATTTCGCCCGCTTTTGTCTTTGAGGAGATTGGATCGGGTGTCGGCTTCGGAGCTGGTTGTCCTTCTACTTCTTCGCGAGTCAGCGTGCCCGCTTTGAACGCGGCAGTGGCTTCGTCCAACGTAACAAAGCCATCATTGTCGGCATCCAGCTTCGTGAAAATTGCCTTGTTGGCCAGTTCTTCAGTGCTCAGCTTTTGGTCTGAATTTTTGTCCAGACTCTCAAACCGCTGCCTAAGAACCTTGCCATCCTGAGCCAGCAACCTCCAGGACGCACAAGTGACTCCCAGCAAGACGACTGGAAACACAACGTGACGGGCGATACGAAATTTCATCGAATAATACCTCTGCAGATCCGGATCTGTTCAATTACCACTGCAAACCCCGACGTGACTTCCGCGAGTCGAACCGGATTGATCATTTTGCCGCGGAGACCACAAATCGACTACCTGGGAATACTAATTTCGTTCACGGTTTTAACAGACTATCGATGCGTTTCGGCTGCAACGGGACAAAAGTGCGGATCGGTTACCCATGATCATCGCGTCGTCAAGAACCCGAATCGCGCAGACCGATGCACCTGTCCGGAGACTTGCCTATTCGTTCGGCGTTCGAATTCGTGAGAGAGAAAATGCCCAAAACCTACCAGTATTCCCGTGATTCTCGCGACTGCGATCTATCAGGTTCTCGGCCTATTGGATCACTCCCTGATTCGTTCGTTGCCGGTATTCGTTGCCGGTATTCGTTGGATTTGCGACTAACAATAAGCCATACCGCAAAGCGGAACGCGCCAAGCGTTTCGGCTGTGACATTGGAACGCAGCCCGCCGAGCGCCTTGGCGACTTCTGCTACGATTTCGAGCCAGCAAGGTCAGTGCCACTGAGCTGCCGCTGCACTACTCAACTTGCGCAAATCCGTTCACACAAGAATCTCTCGAATCACATGACCGTGAACGTCGGTCAGCCTTCGATCAATACCGTTGTGTGTGAACGTAAGCTTCGTATGATCCAGTCCAAGCAAATGCAGGATCGTCGCATTGAGATCGTGAATCGACAGGACGTTCTCAACCGCTTTGAAGCCAAGCTCATCGGTCACACCATGACTGACACCGCGTTTGACACCAGCTCCCGTCAGCACGGCCGTGAAGCCGTTCGGATTGTGATCTCTCCCGAACGCACCTTTCTGGAACATGGGCATACGACCGAATTCTGTGCACCAGACAACCAGCGTATCTTCCAGTAATCCTCGCTGCCGAAGATCGCGTATCAGAGCGGCGGACGGCTGATCCATGATGCGACCATGAATGTCGTATTGTTCTCGCAGAGCCGAATGGCCGTCCCAGTTCAGTCGCCCCGCACTGGCGTAAGCTCCGTTGAAGAGCTGGACAAATCTCACGCCTTTTTCGATCAGGCGACGGGCCAGAATACAGTTGCGAGCATACCCGGTTTTGATCGGATCGTTCGGATCATCTGCGCCGTACATTTTAAGGACGTGCTCAGGTTCGGTGGACAAATCACTGATCTCGGGAACTGACAACTGCATCTTTGCGGCCAGTTCGTAACTGGCAATACGAGCCGCCAGATCCGAATCGCCCGGATTCAGTTTGAGATGTTCCTCGTTGATTCGTCGCAGAAGATCGCGAGCCGCCAGGTCCTTGCCGCCACTGATGGAAGCAGGTGCCTTAAGGTTTCGAATCGGCTGGCTGGAATTAAAGGCTGTCCCCTGAAACACGGCTGGCAAAAATCCGGGCCCCCAGTTGTTAATACTCGCCTGCGGGATTCCGCGCGGATCTGGCAATGCCACAAACGAAGGCAGGTCCTGATTCTCACTACCCAGCGCGTAAGTGACCCAGGCACCGATGCTGGGGAAGCCGTCCTGCACAAATCCGGTGGAAAGAAAATTCTCGGCGGGCCCGTGAGTATTCGTTTTGCTGGTCAACGTGTGTACAAAAGCGAAATCGTCAACCTGCTGCGCCAAGTGGGGAATCATGTCCGACACCATCTTGCCCGTTTCTCCATACGGGCGAAACTCATACTGAGGCTTCGCAAGGTTTCCGGCTGGACCCTGAAATGTTACCGCCGGACCTCCCGGCATCGGTTTGCCGTCCTGTTTGATCAATTCCGGCTTATAGTCCCACGTCTCAAGCTGGCTACATGCTCCTGCACAGAAGATGACGAGGACGTTTTTGGCCTTTGCTTCATAATGCCCTTGCCTCGGCGCGTGAGGCCGCGAAGGGTCAATCTTTGGAGCACTCGCCGTATCCGCTGCCAGCAGTCCCTGCTGATTCAGCATCTGCATCAGCGCGATGGCTGACAGAGATGACGCGGTCTGAGCAAAGAAGTCGCGTCGCTGAAGTAAACCGCGTCCGGCATGCGTGAGTGGCTGAGTGTTGAATTTCATAAGAGATCACCAATGGTGGATTTCAACCGGTTCAAAACACATCACGGAATAAACAGAAACTCGCTGCTGTTGAAGAGAACTCGACAAAGCGTCGCCAGTCCGTGTTCACGAACAACGGCTTCTGCAGAAGCCTTTTCTGTCTCAAAAGGCCTGCGGCCCAGACTTATTTCAAAGGCGGAACTCACTTGAGCCTCAAGGCTGGTCGCTCCTGTCGCCACGATTCTGGCCGCAAACCTTTCCGATTGATCTGCCACAAACGGGCTATTAAAAAGATTGAGCGCCTGAATGGCCGTTGTTGAGCGACCTCGACGAGGCATTGACTGGCCGGCGTCAGGACAATCGAATGCTCCAAACACAGGCACTTGTTCCATGCGGACCTTATGAGAATAAATCATGCGGCGCATTTCGTTGGGAGTGAATTCCTCAAGCGGTGGGAACCCATCCAGTCCGCCACGCGATTTGAAGAAGCTAAATCCCGGTCCACCCATTTGCAGATTCAGTTCACCGCTGGTCGACAAGAGGCAGTCTCGAATTGACTCACTTTCCATGCGGCGTGAGGTGAATCGCCAGAGTAGCTCGTTGTCGCGATCGAGTTCTGCGGCCCGACTGTCGATGAGACTTGATTGCTGATAGGTCGCTGAGTTCAGAATCAGGCGATGCAGATGCTTGATCGACCAGCCACTGCGAATAAATTCCGCAGCCAGCCAGTCGAGTAGTTCAGGGTGCGACGGCTTTGCTCCATTCACACCGAAGTCACTGGGAGTGTCGACGAGTCCTCGGCCAAAATGGTTGAGCCAGATTCGATTGACCATGACTCGAGCCGTCAACGGATTGTTCGGCGATGCAATCCAGTTGGCCAGATCCAAACGACGCTGTTGCTCGGCCGTCAGCGT
>CAMAXD010000333.1 GCA_945861975.1 Candidatus Kuenenia stuttgartensis
ATCGAAAGCCACCAATTCATGACCGACAGCGTGACTACGAATCCCTTAGAGCACTCTTCGTCTCCGCCTTCCCCGGCAGAACGATCCACATCAGAACAGTTGCTGAGCGGGCTGTTATATGGCGTTTCTCTTCCGGAACGTCTTGTCCGAAGCGCCGTCGGAGTCACGGCCGGGACGGCAAAGGAGATTGCTCAGTTCGTCGTGCCTCAGGCTTTTCAGGATTCCAAGAGTTACGAAGTTGCGGTGCGAAATTCGCTGAACTTCCTGCTGGCGAATGTGGGAACCGTTTCTGCTCCGACTTCCGAGACGCCTCCGACTCCTGCCAACGCTGCACCAGCAGCGGACGCTGCGAACGACCCCGCTGCCGGCAATCCGGGTCGCTTTATTGCTCGCAAGGCCGTCGGCAACTTTATCGATATCGCGGGGCTTGCAACGCTGCACGTTTCTCCGCTCTGGATTCTTGCCATCGTCAGTGATGCCGCCTATGGAACGAAAACCTATCTGAGTGAGCTGGCCGTTGAGTTGCAGGCGCAGGGGTTGATCGACGACAGCTCCACCATTCATCGCGTCGATGATTTATTCGAGGCCATCAAGAAAGCCAGTGGGCGAGCGGCCAGCAACTTTGATACTCCGCCTTTGTCACTGGATGAGTTAAAGACAAGTTTCGAACAGACCCGCGCGGCTCTGAACGAGGTTGATCCGACGCTGCTGATTCCGGAAGCAGAAATTGGCAGGATCTGGTCGGACATGAAGTCGCTGGCGGATCAGGAAAAGATCAGCTTGCTGGGAGTCTCCGGAGCGGTCGCTATGCAGGCGGTCGAATCAATCAAGACGGCGACACAGGGCAGTCTGACTGGATTGTTCGTTGCGGGAAAAATTGTGAACCGAAATATCTTCGGGCACTATATTTCGGCTCTGAGCGACATCCATAAGAATGGGCTTTGGAGTTCCGTTCGAGACACTTATGGTCCTTACGTCGATCTGGCGTGGGGCAACTTCACGTCGTCGCGAAAGACGTGGACTGAACAGGTTCTGAATCCGGGCCGGTTTGCTCGCCTGTGGGCTAAGATTTGCCGGTTGTTCGGCATGTCATAGCCGGTCAACCTTACAGAATGCCGCAAAAAAAGCCCGGCCTTCCAAAGAAGACCGGGCCCGAGAAATGGTACGAAACAATCTCAGTGAGTGGTGTGCCTGCGTTCGCTGACGCGAACTTGTCACACCCTACAAGTCCCCATTTCATATAGTAGGATGTGACAAGTGAGCCTGAGCGAACGCAGGCACACCGTGACAGTCCCCAAAGCACTGACAATAAACCTACGGAGCCTGCTCCGCCTTTTCTTTGCCAAAAATGATTCGCATTCCGCCGCCACTTGAACCGCCCCGACTTGGGTTCAGAATGTAGTCTGCATCCAGAGCCTTGGTGATTCGATCCTTACACTGAGACAGATGCGCGGTTGTGTACGCATCGTGCTTGTCGGCTGAGGCGGCCTGAGCCGCCTCAATCTTCTTCACAATCTGTCGCAACTGCTCACTGGCCAAAGTTGAGATCGTTCGGCCTGCGGCTCCCTGAGCATTCCCCGGCAGCGTCAGATCAATCAGACGCTCCAGGTGTTCTCGCTGCAGGTTACGACGCAGGCTGGAGATCAGAGGCTTGCGAGGGCTATATTCGCCTTCCGCTTTCGCATCCAGCTCTGACCAGATACCGGCCGTTACTGTGTTCAACAGTTCTGGCAAAGTAAAAGAATCCTGATCAGCCGGAACTCGGAACTCATTGTCATAAACTCGCTTTAACGTCGAAGGATTCATCAGGCTGGTCAAAGCACTTGCCTGGATCCCCATGATACGATCATGAATTGGCCACGTCGTTTCTTCCATCATGGAGCTGGAGTCATCGTACCACTTATCGAGCCCCATCGCGGTCACCAGTTCCGGAGACAAACCGAAGGCTTCGTCTCGGAATGTGTTTGTAATCACGAAGGCCAGCGATTTCCGCTGAGTGTCCGCCGGAACAACTTCGATCGGTTTGCGGCCGTTCGGGTCGCCCTTCTTGTCACGATTCACATGAGCTCCGCCAATCCAGTTGGCCATCATCGAAGTGGATCGCGTCTGCAACGACAGGATCATTTCGTAGCCGTAGCGGACTCGATCCCAGCTATCGCCGTCTTTGATAAAATCGGACAATAGGCGTGCACGGTGATGGGCCGCCAGACGAGTCTGCTCTTCTGCGTACTCAAGCGGATTCTTCGTGAAGTCGTAACGGCGAGCCAGAGGATCCGGGCCACCGGTGTCTTCGTCCGTTGCATAAACCAGTTCTGGCTCAGCAACACGAGCCAGAATCGGCTTCAGGTCTCCGAACGTATATCCGTACTCGATCGCCCACATGTCATAAGGACCCACTCCGGTCATGCTATAGTCGCCCTGAATTGCGCCGGAATCCAGACGAATGTTGGTCCCGATGTAATCCATCACCGAACCGGCCATCTGCTTCTTGCCCTTCAGCTCTTCACTGTTGACCTGAGCCAGTGTGTAGACACTGGAAGCCTTGAAGTTGTGACGCAGGCCGAGCGTATGTCCCACTTCATGAGCCACCAGGTGGGCAATCAGCGGACCGACGAATGACTCCGGCATACCATCCAGCATCTGCTCCTTCGGCTTTTCGTCTTTCTTCTCTTCCTTCTTTTCGCCTTCGGCAGCGGCCGGAGTTGCCTCCTGAGCATTCAGAAGTTCCAGCGTCATTTTCATCAACGCGAGGTCGAACGACATGCCTTCAGCGGCAAGGCACAGACCATTCGTCTGGCTGGGGCGATTCAGGCCATCGAACTCCTGATCACCCATCATGCGAGGATCCGCAGAAGCCAGAGGATGACCAGCGTAAGGCATTGCGGCCTGCACGGCGATCTTGTCCATGACAGTTCGTCGCATCGAAGGTGGAGCGAGACGAACTCGTGGATCCCATTCCGGATGATCAGCCAGCCATGCCAGCGTATCCGGTCCGTAACCTTCCATTGCGATCTTCGGCAGAGCTTCAGCAAACTGCTTCTGATAGTGTCGAATCCAGCCGTCAGTCAGAATGATGTCGGCATCCAGAATCTGACCAGTCAAAGGATGCACGCGGCTTGGGCCAATTGCGGTCCCAACGTCGTTATTCAACCAGCGAACAAAGTTGTATTGAACGTCTTCCGGATCCTTGTCCATGTGGGCGTTCGTCGTGGCGTCCTGATAGTAGACTTCGATGGCATTGGCGATGCCGATCTTTTCAAACGCCGCGTTCCACGACACGATTCCGTCGCGCACCCAGCGGCGATAACGTACTGGAGTTGTGTGTTCGATGTAGAACACAATTGGATTCTTGGGAGGGCTCAATTGCAGCTTCGGATCGGCCTTCTCCAGATACCAGCGATTCACATAGCGAACATGTGTTTCGCGGTCATCGTATTTCGCCAGATCGATATACGAAGTAGTGAAGAATCCTACGCGGCTGTCGGCGACTCGAGGCTGATAACCGGTGTTGTCCGGAATATCACTGATCGAATAGTGCAGCACCTTTAACACGTTGTTGTCGGAGGAAGGAACTTCGAAAGAGATTTCAACGTTGTTCTCGAAAGCTTTCGCCGTCTTGATTGAATAGATTCCACGCATGGCGAGACCCATGTTCACGCCAGCAGGAGCAATGGCACTGCTCGACGGATTACTGAGCAACATCGCATCCATATCGATGATAGGACCGCCACCCGGTCCCATCGTGACGATTGGAACTTCCATGATCACCTTATCGGTAAACAGCCGTTCGACAGACGAAGTGGCTTCACGATCTCCATCCGCGCGGATGGAAACATTGGGTGTCATTAAGGCAAGCCGCTTGTCGTACTGACGCCAGTAGACGTAGACATCGCCAGCCTGGAGCCCGGCGTAGTCTTCACCGCTGGCCACTGTTGTCGCGATGAAGTATTTTTTTTGCCCGAAGCCACGAGGCAGTTCCGCGTACATCTGGCCGTCTTTCTGACGCGTCCAGAGCGTATACATCGGCTTGATGTTGGCTTTGGTGACGACCTTCTCATATCCCTCCAGCACTTTATCAGCGGGTGGGAAATCCGGCTGCTGGCCTTCCTGAGCCATCAGGCCTGAACCAGCAGTCGCCAGCAACGCTGACAAGGCCAGATTTCGAAGTTGCAACAATTGTCTGAGCATTGGGGGCCTTTCTCGATCTACTTCTTAGTTCATGATCTCAGGACTTTGTTATCGTTGCTCGAAAGTGTCAACCGCCGAAGAGTATCGCTCCGCGACTGACCAGTTTTTCGGAGTTGTGAATCCTCACTGTAGTCCTGCCAACCAGTAACTGATCAAACACAGGCGTGAAAAGTCGCTTTATGGATTCATCGGACCACATGTGAAGTGCTCAACTCTTGCCGTCTCACATCACCAACATGAACTCATGTGGTTGGAACAGTGACGGGAAAAACAGCTGGGGGGATTCGAGCCAATAGAGGCCAACGACCGCAGCAGGATTCTCCAAACCGTGGATCTACCCGCGACGGCAATCTGGCCAGTCTGGCAAGTCTACCCGTTTTTCGGAAGTTGGGAAGCACTCCGCGACAGCCAAGTGAGTTCCGGGCAAAACAGTCACATGCGGCAGAAATCGATCGCTATATAACCGAGAGATTGCCGGAAGAACGCAGACGACACAGCAGATTCCTGACTCGCATTCATCAGGGTCGACGTCGCCTGGGCATCGGATCTGCGATCAAACAGTTTGACGGCTTCGGAATTTGAATTCCCGAGAGTACCTGCACAGAGCAGCAGAGCAATTGTTTAATACGGCCGGTTTAGGCGGCAGAAGTGTCGATGAAGCCAGCCGGTGATTCGGATCGTGGCAATTTCAGAGTAAACGTGGTGCCTTTGCCGATTTCGCTTTCAACGCGGATGCGGCCCTGGTGAGCTTCCACGATGCGTCTGCAGAGAGCCAACCCTAAGCCTGTGCCGCCCTGTCCTCGAGCATCAGGCTGCTTTGTCGTGTAGAATGAGTCAAAGATGTGCGGCAGCTTGTCGTGCGGAATCCCGCAACCGGAATCGCTGACAATCACTTCCGCCCAGCCTTCAGCCTTGTTGTCTCGCACGATGAGCTTCAGCCGGCCGTTCTCAGTCATCGCCTGACGAGCATTCACAATGAGATTCATCAGCAACTGCTGAATCTGGCTGGCATTGGCCATCGCCCAAACGCTCGACGGAGCCATCAGGTCGACGCCGATGCGATGCATCTGCAGATCCTTCTGGACCAGCGAAAGGACATCATCCAGCAGGCGTTTCAGATCGGCCGGCTCAATGCGATCACTGGAATTGCGAGCATAAGCCAACATCCCCGTCGTGATCTTCGCGGCTCTTTGTCCAGCGGACAGAATACGATCGAAGGACTTGGTGCGAGTCGCTTCATCCCCGTGACGCAGGCCCATTTTGGCGTAGTTGATCACCGTCGTCAGAATGTTATTGAACTCATGCGTGATCGACGACGCCAGAGCTCCGACTGAGCTCAGCCGCTGGGCTCGCATCAGCTCCTCTTCAAGCACTTTAAGTCGCTGGCGGAGTTCGAGATTTTCCTGAGCGTGGTCCATCGATTAGCGCTACCGTGAGAAAGTTTGATTCAACGGAGACACAGGAGTTATCGACACAACCGCTAAACATCTTGCGGATGACTCAGCAGGCTTCCCGATTCGCTATTCCACATCGGCAGCTTTTGCCGCAGAAGATCGCAGCGGGCGCTGCATCTCCCGGGAAACTCGAAATCCACAACGCAAAAAGGGGACCGTGAATCACGGTCCCCTTCTCGTTTGTTGTCAATCAGCGCCCAGACAATTCACATGAGTGACTGCTGGATACCAGTTCCTTTGAACCACCTTCCACTGGAAGTCATTTCAAAATCATGATGCTGTTCAGAATTACTGAGCAACTGGAGTCGCTTCGACTGGAGCAACAGCGGCTGGTTCAGCAACTGGAGCAACAGCTGTTTCGCCACAAGCAGCACCGGTTCCGCATCCGTCGTTACCACAAGCACCGTTTCCGGAGCATGGGTCACAGCAGGTCTGAACTGGTCGGCAGACAACTCGTGGTACGCAGCGAGTCATCGTGACGCAAACCTGACGAGGAACGCACTTTGTACGAGTCACAGTGCGTGTTTCACAAACCTGACGGCAAACAGTGTAAGGAACTTTGCGAGTGCAGGTGTGCTGTTCCATTTTGCAGACGGTGTAAGGAATCTGCTTTGTGCAGCATTCTGTAACCATCTTGCAAGTTGTGTAAGGAACTCGGCGAGTAATGCAATGCTCAGTCCAGCTGCAGGTCGTGTAAGGAATCTTCTTTGTGCAGGTCTGCTGTGTCATTGTGCAGGATGTGTAAGGAACCTGCTTGGTGCATGTTTCCTGTGTGAACGAGCAAGTCGTGTAAGGAACTTTCTTCGTTGTTGTCACAGGAACCCGACGGCAGATCGTGTAAGGAACCTGCTTGTGGCAGACTTCCGGAACCATCCGCGTGCAGCTCACCGTTTTCTGAATGACTTTTGGAACCCACTTACGGCAAGTGACAGTGCGTGATGGGCACTGAACGCAAACCGTCTTTGTGCAGCATGGGTTGCAAGGGTCAACAACACACTTCTTCACGACCGGACCAGGAATGCA
>CAMAXD010000334.1 GCA_945861975.1 Candidatus Kuenenia stuttgartensis
TCTCGAATGAGCGCCGCTAGTTGTTCGGCGTCCTGCGGCAGATGATAGGGCGCGAGAGCAATGCCGAGATTTGTCGAAGGTCGTAGTTCGTTCAGATAACGAATTCCGTCAGCCGTTTCGAAGAGATCGGTTGCATGATTCTCGATCGCGACCGTGACCCCGTTTTCTTCTGCAACGGCCAGATGCGGCTTCATGTTCTCGACAAAAGTTGCCACGGCTTTTTTCAGCTCCACTCCCGCCAGACCTTTCTGACCAGTGCCAGCAGTAATGATCAGCGGACAGCCAAGGCGTTTGGCGAGTCGCATGTCATCCTGAAGCTTGAACGGTCCAAGCGGATACTGTGTCAGGCAGCCGACGTGAAGCTTATGCTTCTGCAGCATGCTGAGGAACAACTCCTCACCCATGTCGTGCAACTGCTCACGCTGATTCCCGTGACGCTTCGGCCAGATATCAATATGCGAGGCACCACTTTGAGCGACCTCGGGCAGAATCTCGCCCAGATACATGTAGCCGTACATGCACGAAGCCACGATATATTTGAATTCGAAGCTGGCCGTCGTAGAGGCCGTTGCACTGGCTGTCAGGCGAGGCAAGCACTGAGAACCGCAGGCGGCAGCAACAGCAGCAAGGAAAGACCGGCGCGCGAATATGCTCATGGTGTTTTCCCTGGTAACAGCCCGAATTCAATTTTTTATTTACCGCTTGAGCCTGAGGCGTTAGGCGATTCAACAGAAAAAATCGACAGCGTCTCAGACTCAAGTGAATGTGGTTCACTCGCTTCTGTGCAAGCCGCCGAATCCGCCTCTGCGGTCAAAGTCGAATGCCGCTTATGCAGATGAACTGCCTCGAAACTACGCTTTCTTCTGAACCATGTGGCAGGTCTTACAGCGAACGGCAGTGCGGACAATCTTGCCGCACTTTGGGCATCGCTTGGTTTTCTTAAGGATTTTTGCCTTTGTGCGAGGACGTTGAACCATTAGTTTTCTCCCGAAAGGGTGTTGGCGTACGATGGAAAGCGGGGCACTTTAATGGCCCGGCGATATTTCGACAATCGTACCCTGAAGAGATCCCCGGGAGTTTTCGATGCTGCTGCTGTGGCTGGATGCCAGTTATCTTGTCGGATTAGCCTTATGGATGGCGTTCCTGCTGGTCATTCTTGTCTGGCTGCTCCGTCGGCGTCGTGCGGCTCGAAAAAAATCCGGGACTTCGAAGAATTCTCTAAGTTCTCGAATGCTGGGATTCGGTTTTGGACTTTGGTTTCTCTCTGCATCTTTGACGGCTGCAGAGCTCATCTTTGCCCTGTTTGTTGATCATTCTGAAGCGTTTAACGCGAGCATGATCGCGAAACGCTGGTTTCAGGTACATTTCGATTCTCAGCGAAACGATGATGGTTTTCGTGAACGACGGATTTTGGCAACTCCTCTTCCTGAGGGTGTCAATCGCATCCTTTTCCTGGGCGACAGTTTTACAGCCGGGCACGGTGTTAACAATATCGATGATCGGTTCACTGAGCGTCTGGAAGTCCTGCTGAACTCCGGAAAGAAGCTTGAGTACCAGGTTTACAACATGGGAGAACCGGGCTTTGAGATCTCCATGATTCGCGCCATGGAAAGTGCGGTGCTGGAAAAAGATTACCCCGTTCAGACTCTGATCTATTGTTACATGATGAACGACATCGAAGGTTACGATCCGAAGACGAACGCAGCGATAGAGGAAATCGGTAACAGACGTCAGACCGGAAGTTGGCTCGTCTCTCACAGTTATTTTATCAACTGGATGTACCATCGCTGGGTTCAGTACTCGGCCGGATCGTCTGTCGACTACTTCCCCCACCTTGTGGAATCCTACAACAGTCCGCCATGGGATGCCGTTAAGAACGAACTCGATGGAATGGCTGCGATGAGTAAAGAAAAGGGCGTAGAGTTTCGTCTTGTGATCTTCCCTTTCATGCACAATCTTGGCTCTGATTATCCGTTCCGGAAAGCTCATGAGAAACTTGTTGCATGGGCTCACAACAAGAACGTGCCGGTGCTCGACATGATGCCGATCTTTTCAACGCATGCTGCAGAGAAGCTGACAGTGAATGCGTTCGACAATCATCCGAACGAACGAGCCCATCAGATTATTGCTGAAGAGATTTTCAAATGGCTGCAGGAAGATCCATCCGAGCTATAAATACGACGGCCCACGGCAGTCACGTTGAAACCCGAGTGTCGTAGCGGACGCTGGCAGGGCTTTCGGTACGCTGCGTTTTTGAATCACACGCGGAAACGCTCAGCGCCTTCCACAAAGTGAGTGTCATTCGGCGACGGCCCCGAGTAGAACCAGGGGGTCTGCCGTTCGTGGGCGAGCGTTGCAGCTGCCAACAGGAGTGGCTCAGCACCGGAATTCGAGCTTTTGAACCCGTCTGGTGGACGGTCGCACGATTGTTACGTACCTTGCG
This sequence comes from Candidatus Kuenenia stuttgartensis, assembly GCA_945861975.1. Lineage (GTDB taxonomy): Bacteria > Planctomycetota > Planctomycetia > Planctomycetales > Planctomycetaceae > SXXK01. The sequence goes on from CAMAXD010000334.1 coordinate 2,444, forward strand.
CATGCGTGCTCCTGTTCGCTGTGAATCGATGCTAATAGATAAAGACAACTGAATCATGGCAAGTCGCCTGATTGATACTCATTGTCATCTGGATTCTGAGGGATTTCATCAGGAGATCGATCTGGTGATCCAGCGTGCTCAGGAGAGCGGTCTGGAGCGCATGATCTCCATCGGGACGACTCTGGAGACCAGTCAGGCCGCCATTCTGCTTTCGAATCGTTATTCGTGTGTCTCCGCTGCGGCTGGCATTCATCCCAACTACGTTCAGGAAGCCCGGCCGACCGACTGGGCTCATATCGAAGAGCTGGTTCGACATCCTCATGTTGTAGCCGTTGGCGAGACCGGTCTCGACAAATACTGGGACAAAGCCCCTCTCGACGTTCAGCAGGACTATTTCGTACGGCACATCCATTTGTCACGGCGAGTGCAAAAGCCGTTCGTTGTTCATTGCCGCGAAGCGGAAGCGGAAGTGCTCGCGGTTTTGCAGAGTGAATCAGGCGAGGAGCCAATGCTGGGTGTGATGCATTCTTTCTGCGGGAAACTGGAGACGGCACAGATTTGCCTCAGCCTTGGACTCTACATCTCCTTCGCCGGGATGCTCACCTTTCGCAAGAACGAAGATCTGCGCGCAGTCGCCAAACAAATTCCGCTGGATCGACTTTTGGTTGAAACCGACGCTCCGTATCTGGCGCCATTGCCTTATCGTGGCAAGCGTAACGAACCTTCCTGGGTTCGGTACACCAACGAATGCCTGGCTCAGATTCATGGCCTGACGCCTGATGAGATGGCTGAACAGACAACCCTGAACGCACGACGCCTGTTTTCGCTTTGAATCCTGACATTCTGAATCTGAAGATTTCAAACGTGTGAACCTGCAAACGCCAAATGGCGGCAGAGCATCACCGCAGTGCGGCAATTTTGTCGTTGATAAATTTCACGTGATGCGGAATGTGGTTCGTGATGCGTTCCAGCAGCGTCTCCAGTGTGAGCGGACCCGATTCGGAATGGACGCCGGTTCGCTGGAAGTCTTCCACATCAGTCTGGCGGAGAATCCGGGCCATTTGTTTACGGACGAGGGCAATCAGGTTCAGCTCTTCGTGAACATCTCGGATCTCATAGTGCAGGCCGGATGCAAAGACGTCCGGGTCTCCGCCGAACATCGTCGGATTCTCTTCGACGAGTACTCGCTTCATCCGATCCGCGTAGACAGGTTCAAAATCGGCAAGGTGGCAAACGACCTGTCGAATGGACCACTTGCCCGGCACCGGATGCAGCCCATATTGACTTTCCTGCGCTTTCGCGACGGCTGCTCGAAGCAGTTCAGGGCCTTGTTCATATTGCTGCAGAAGCTGATCAAGTGTCATTCAATTGGTCCAATCCGAGGGCTGCCGTGATGTTTTATCCATGCTTGCGACTGCGCAACGCAATGCCTGATGATTTTTTTGGCACTGCATAATAGTCAGCTTCTATAAGTCTCGGCGAAGTCTCATCGAACATCCCTTGAAACACAAGCACGGCAATTTTGTGTCAGCCACGGGCCTTTTAAGTTAGGTCCTGCCTGCCGGGCAGAATTTCGCGGCGTGCCGCGACCTGTGTGACACGTCAACCAGCAAACCCGGCCGATATCCTGAAGCGAATTGCAATCAAGGTTCGCCTTGCGAAAATCCTTTCCGGCAGAAAGGATCTACTTTGACAACCACTCGCGACTTCACCCGCGTCAGTCGACGAACATAAATTCGTTGGAACACATCAACACCTGAGCCAGTTGTTCCAGCGGCGTCAGCAGATTGACAGTATTTCGCGGAAAGTCGGCTTCGGAATTCCATTTCGTGGGCGGTGACTTTGCATTCGTTTCAGCAGCCACTGATTTCTCTTCTGAAGCATCCGCTAATTGGCAGCGCCAGAAATATTGATCGCTGTTCAGCACGTCGCCGATGTCGACCAGAAAATTCAAAGTATCCCCGGGCTCAACGGTGATGCTTTCGACATTCATCGCCACGGTTTGCTTGTGAGCTTTCGCCGACTGCAGGACTCCGGACCGTGAACTGACGATGAATGCTCGAACGCCATCGCCCGGGTCTGGCTCATGTATTAGTTCCGATGCAATCTTCAGCGTCATCGCTTTCGGAGCTGTCCAGCGACGAATGACAGCATGCTGACGATCATTGCCCGGATGCCCTCCAACAGCACTCAACTGCACCCATCCCAGCGGCCCATCCGGAAACGCCGGGCCACCTTGCCACGCACTGCCACTGAAATGCGGCAGAGGTGTAAACGAAGTAATCATCTGTGTCGTCTCGTCAATCGCCCCGTAGCCGTAGGACCAGTCTGCGGCTGTCAGCACGGCGGACTCCTTGGTCGGAGATTCCTCGCGAACAAGCTGCAGAGCATCCTCAAGCTGTGTGGCCGTCGGAGATCTTTGAAGCGTTCGCAGGTAGAGTTGCCGAATCTGCTCGGCGGGATCAGACATATCAGCAACTGATTTCGCCATCGCCTTTGCGCGTTCCAGTACAATCGGATGATTCATCAGAAACAACGACTGCTGCGGAACCGTCGTTTCACTTCGCTGAGGAATGTGTAAATCCGGATTGGCGAAGTCGAACATTCGCAGCGTGCCCGGCAGAAACTGGCGATCGACCAGTCCATAGATCGTCCGCCGCACAGGGTAAGGCGGATTGAATAATTCTGTCGGCTTGCCTCCCTGGCGAGCATCCAGCTCACCGGAAGTTGCCAGCATCGAATCGCGCATCTCTTCAAAGGAAAGACGATGCGCATTCATGCGCCAGAGTAGTCGGTTGGAGGGATCGACAGTCAATGCTTTGGCAAGCTGAGCTGGCTCCGTTGGTCCGAAAGAGCTTTGACGAAACGCGGCCGAAGTCACGATCAGTCGATGCAGTTTTTTCAGGCTCCAGTCATCAGCGATAAATTTTTCCGTCAGCCAGTCCAGTAGTTCTGGATGGGACGGCGGATCTGCGCGAACGCCGAAATCTCCAGGAGTTGAAACGAGTCCTGTCCCAAAGTGATGCGCCCAGACTCGATTCACGATGACCCGCGCGGTCAGTGGATTGGAAGGATCGATGATCGCCTGGGCAAGCTCAAGTCGGCCGCTGCCGTGCTGAAATGGTTCACGATCCGGCACACTGAGCAGTTTCAAAAACTGACGCGGAACATCTTCGCCTTTGTTCGCAGGGTTACCACGTTTAAAGACCCGTGGATTCATTGGGAAATCACGATCACGCATGGTCACGGCAAATCGCGGCTGTGATGCGGTGTTCAGAATCGCACGATCCATCTCAACCTGCAGCTTCCATAATTCGTTGCAGGTTCCGGAATCAAAATCATACTCCGTGCTGACGATCGGCTCGTCCGGAACTGAACAGGGCCGACCCGGTGAATAAAGCACCTCGCGCAGTTGTTCATCAGCCGGAGTACTAAATCCCTCGGGAAGCGGCTGACCGTTAGTCTTCGCGGCATTCAATTCAGCCTGCCACTGAGTATCACACTGCTGAAAGATGGCCGCATAACGCTGCACAACCTCGGTAAAGTTTCCGGGAGGTGCAGTGAAGGCTGCTGCGATGCGAGGATTCAATCGACTCGCATCCAGTGCTTTCAAAGTCTCAGTCTCTCTGGCTGCCTGCTGAGGAAAATCATCATGCGGAATGCGTCGATACGCATGCCATGCGGTGAAGACAGGGTCTCCTGATTTTTCAGTATCCCGCAGATAATCTCGCCAGCGATGAACGAATGACGGAAGTAAATCCGATACTGCCAGAATCTGATCAAAGCCTTCTTCGGGATACTTACCCAGTTCCAGTTGAGCCTGCAGATAATCACCAACGCGAGAGCGAATGCGAGCTTCCGTGGTGGCGCGACGTTCCGTGCGAGTCGACACCATCGTGGCCAATCGTGCGGCATGTTCTTTGGCGAATGTTTCGTCAGCAGTTGCGATTGGAGGAAGCGCAACAAGTTCCTCGCGGGAACTGTCAAAAACACCGTACAGAGAATAATAATCGGCGGTCGGAATCGGATCATACTTATGATCGTGACACCGCGCGCATCCAACCGTCAATGACATTGTGCCTCGGCAAACAACGTCGATTCGGTCGTCGATGATGTCGCGACGAATTCCCTGAAATCGTCGGCCGATGGTAAGAAATCCCATCGCGGCCAGATCATTGTTGGTGCGATCCGGAATCTGATCGGCCGC
>CAMAXD010000335.1 GCA_945861975.1 Candidatus Kuenenia stuttgartensis
GAAGCTGTCGGACATTTCCCGGCCATTCGAAATTCATCAGCGAAGGCATCAGCTCATCACTCACAGCAGTCACAGGAGTCTCATTTTCCTGACCGAACAACTTCAGAAAATGATTGACGAGCACCGGAATATCTTCGGTTCGTTCGCGAAGCGGTGCCAATCGCAGCGAAAGGACATCAAGGCGATGAAACAGATCTTCACGAAACCGTCCGGCTGCGACTTCTTTTCTGAGATCCCGGTTTGTCGCTGCGATGATCCGAGCACTCATCCGCTGAACCTCAGTACTGCCGACTCGCAGATACTCCTGAGCCTCCAGGACTCGCAGTAACTTAGCCTGTGTTGGCAGGGGCAGTTCTCCGATTTCGTCAAGAAACAACGTTCCATCACCGGCAGCATGTAAGAATCCGTCATGCCTGCGAGACGCCCCCGTGAAGGCTCCCTGTTCGTGACCAAACAATTCGCTCTCTGCCAGCCCATCATGAAAGGCAGCGCAATTGACACGGACGCAGGCACGCGACGCGCGCGGGCTGTTGTCATGCAGGTATTGAGCCAGCAACTCTTTCCCGGTTCCGCTTTCCCCGGAGATCAGCACTGTCCCGGACGAACGTGCAAAACGGCGGGCTCGTGCGAGTGTGTCATGCATCGAAGATGATTCAAAGATCAGCATGAGTATTCTGCATCAGATGGATAGAAGTGAGAGGATCAGACAGCAATTGTGAGGAGAGCAGGCGAGTCAGAGAGATCTCATGGACTTCTGATAAGCCACCTGCATATTTCGCTGGCGGGATTCAGCATCAATTTGTGGGATCAGTTCAGATCGAACATCCTCAAACGTGTGCTGCAGATGATCGATACGACTGATAAGAGCTTTCAACAAAGCTTCATGACGTCCCAGAGTTGTCCGAAGGTCCGTGGTCAAAGTCCCTTTCCCCTGACTGAATCGTGAGTAAGCCTCAGACACTCGTTGTTGGGCAGCCACAACAAGGTCCAGCGATTTCTGAATCTGACCGACGGCGTCCGGATTGCCCAGATTTCGCTGAGCCGCCGCCGTTTCGAGGCGTTCAATCACACTCACGGCCGCTTCGAAGACGACGCTCTGTTCCTTAATACAAGCCTGCAGTTCTCTTTCGGGCTCAGTCATGTTGCCAGAAGTATTCAGTCGAGAGTTCTGATTGTCTCTAATGTTCACCATGCTTTGGCTCCTTTTCCGCAGGTGCAAAATGCGTGATGCGTTCCTTAGCAGGCTTCCCTGTGCGGGAAGATGTCTGGCTTGAAGACGAAGTCGCGGATGGTCCATGTGCGTCGTCGTTGTTGCTTCCTGATGGATGGGATCCATTTCCGGACTTCGTTGAGTCGGATTTGGTTGCACCCGAACCAGATTTTTTCGAGCCGGTTTGGCCGGTGGCATTGCCTGATGAATTGCTGTCGCGCGGAACACCCGCAAATGGACTTTGAAGATTCTCCTCGGAACTCCCGGCATCCTCTTCAAGCGAACTTTGAAGCTGGCGAATCTGCTCCAGCACATCGACCCACCAGCGAGACTGCTCACTCAGCCATCCGGCCTCCGGCTGCTCTGCGATTCGCCGATAGCGATTCGAAGCCTCCGCGTTTCGTCCCATTCGACGAAGGCAGTTAGCCATCTGGTATTCCGTCCAGATCTGCTGCTGCGCGGTCAACTCCGCCATCTCTGTCTGTTCATACATTTTCATCGCCAATTGGTATTCCCCAACCGCGTATAAGTTGTTGGCCAGTCCCAATCGATCGATTGGACCGTGGACTACAGCGTGTTCCGATGCAGCGTGAGGAGCATTCTCAGTCGCTGAATGGACATTAGTCCCGGATTCACCATGTAAGTTCTTCGTCTGATGGCCGTCTTCGCTGGCTGACGGCTCACCCGCGTTGAGATCAGCCTCATGTCCTCCATTCTCAGGGCCATGCGGTGCTGCCGGATGTTCCGTGACCGCATCTGCCGAATCACTTTGTCCAGAAGCATCATGCAGCGCTGGACCATGATCCGTCGCATGACCTTCCGTTTCAGGGTGGCTGGTTTCGGGAGACTCATGCCCATCAACAGGTGGCAGTAGTTCTTCAGAATGCCCATCCAGTCCCGACTCTTTATCCGGAGCAGCGTGGCTCTCCTGAGGAGAGCGGTGCAGTTCATTGGCCGAAGGGAGCTGCGGTTCAGAGGCATCGGTCGCCACTGGTTGTTCAAGCTGCGACTTCAACTGCATAAGCTGCTGTTTGAGTCGGATAAATCGGCGGGCTCTCTCATCCAGAAGCCTCGTTTCGGGATCACCAGTCGGGATTTCTGAAGGCTCCTCAAGATCATCCGGAGATGGTACCTGTTCCGGCGGCATATCTTCATCAACGGGAGCCAAATCAACAGGCCCGCCGTCCAATGATGGAAGCACAGGCGTCTCTTCCTCGGCCGCAGCTTGCTCGGCAATCACTCGTCGCCGCTCTTCTTCCAGGGCGAGCTTGAATCGCTCAGTCACGGAGAGGACTGGCCGATCAAAAGTGTCTTGACGCGATGCGGGCGCCTGCGCAAAGGGAGGAGGCGTTACAGTGGAAGCAGGTTGCTGCTCGGGGTTTACGTCCGCAGCCGACGGCTCCAGTGCGGACAGTTCGTTGAGTGATGGTTCAAACGCTGACTTTTCCGGAGCAGGAGATGGCTCGACTGGAGCCAGTTCGACAGCGTCCAGATCTTCCGGCGCGGTATTTTCCCTGGCAGGTTCCGGGACTGGAGGTATGACCGGCCGACCGGCAGAGACCATAAACACGGGACGTGGGGTCGACACCGCCGCAGGTTTGGACCTGCGGCTTTTGGCAACGGGCGCACCCGGTCTGGCATCCCCGGATTGCAGACTCACAGCATCATTAGCGCGGGATGCCGCTTTTCCATGTGCTGCCGTCCAGCCACGTTGGGTCTCTCCCGATGGTCGAGCTTCACTCTTGGAATCTTGTAAAACCGCTTTCGTCACTCGCTCGTCGTCGTGGACAGAAGTCGCTGTCGAAAAGCGTGACCCCGTCACCGGACTCTCCTGCGCCGAGACAGAATCAGTGTCTGATCCTGCAATCCCGGCGAGGATTCCGCTCAACAGGACCGCAGAGACCGGGAACACGCGTAAACTTCGATCGAAGGCACTCATCACTCGTGCCCTCCTGTCGTTTCTGAGTTGTTTAGGTCGGGATCCGCTTTAAGCGGTGATTCTTCATCAGGCAACATTCCGGCGAAGCAATAGATCGCAGCCTGATGATCTTTTTTCAGTTCGTAGGACTGTCCCATGATACGAAGCGAGGCCCGTTGTGTTTTTGACGTTTTGTCTGACTCCATAAGCAGTCGACAGACGGAAATGGCCTCATCCGGTTTTCGCTGTTCTAATGCCAACTCAGCAGAACGCAGTCGAGCCTGCACTGCCAACTGATCCGTCTCGGATGAAGACAGCGTTGCCAGCAGAACTCTCGCCTTTTCAAGCTGGTTGTCTGCCTGATAATGCGACGCCAGCTTCAACACCGTCTGGTTTCGAAGTTGTGATTGAGGCAATTTGCGAAGAGCCAGCGAATAGGCTTCCGCAGACTCCTGTGACAGCCCCAACTCTTCGCAGGCAGACGCGACCAGCACCGCCCAATGACCACCACAGTAATTCGCAGCGTCAAATTCGGTCAATGCAGAGACCACTGCAGCTCCTTCGCGTTCCCGGCGATCTGCCAGCACGGCCGCTCGGAAACGCGACAGTGCTGAGAGAAATGCGGCCCCTTCGCGTCCGGGGCCATCTACAAGACTGTCGCGCCGCTCCATTAATACTGAGTTGCAACCCTGAGCATTACCCAGTGAGAGATACAGACTGGCCAGATGAATTGCGGCCAGCGGTTCGAGAGACGATCCTTCACTCACCGAAAGACCACGCATCATTGATTGAATCGCCCGTTTGCCGTGATTGTCTTCCAACAGCATTCGGCTGTGAAAAATGTAGGCCGCAATTCGAACATCCGCCAGGCCGCCGGATGAGTCGATACTGCGAAGGAACGCCTCACTGGCCTCATCCCGCTGATTGAGGAGCATCAGACACTTACCCAGATTGAAGGCGGCCTCCGTTTCGACGATTGATCGAGGCGATGTTTCCATTTGCACCTGAAGAAACTGCAACGCATCTGTGGCGCGTTTTTGTTCAAACAGCAGAGTACTTAAAGCCAGGCGACTGTGTCCGGCTTGAAGAGATCCAGGGATCTCCATAATCGCCGCGCGGAGAATCCGTTCTGCTGCTGCCAGGCGACTCCGCCGCAATTCATCCGGGGACATCTCTTCAGGGTGCAGAATGCTGATCACGGCTCCGTTTCGAGTCCATGCCACACCCGCAGAAATCGTAATCCCATCCAGCAGCAGCGCCAGATTCTGTTCTGTGACATGTACCTGCAGTGTTCGTCCGCTCAGAGCCTGAGCAGCCTGTTCTGATATTTCAATTTCATATTTGCAGCATCGAATCAGATTACGCAGCAAAAGCTCGCAACGCGTTGTGCCACAATTGAGCCGCACAATTGTCTCTTCGGGAGATTCGGCTTTCAGATTCATTACGCGGAACTCAGTCGAACCGGCTTTCACCGGCGTTTCATGAATCAAAAGCTGTAGCTCATCCAGCAGTCGACCAGGGTCCGCAGACCATTCCGGTACTACCAGAGTTTGATCGTCCAGAAGGTCCGTACCAGCGACGTTCGACTGTTCCCTCCACAGATCTCGTCCGATGAGATGCAGCACTTCCCCTCGCACGGTGGGAAGAAACTCGGTTTCATCAAGAATGGCTCGTCGCAGCAAATCAGCCTGCAAACCTTGATGCTTCTTCAGAGCGGAAAGACAACGAGCTTCTCCGTAACGAGCGACACCAGCCCAGGCGGGATCTGACTGCGTTCCGGATATTCGGCGATACGCTTCGATCGCAGCCGCATGACGACCAGAGGCCTCCGCACACAGTGCGAGGCGGAACAGAATTGCCACCCCTGGAACACCATCTGACTTATGGCGCAACGTCTGGTAGTGTTGCATCGCCTGCACATAATCACCGCTGGCCAGCTCTTCGTCAGCAACCGCCATCATATTGACCGCCTGCTTGGTCACTCGTTCATGCCGCGAAGGTGACAGGTGAGCATTCGCCTCAGAGTCTGCAAACGGATCCGCAGAATCGGCATGGTCAGCAGCAATCTGCTTGTCTTTTGCAGACGCCGTCTTGCGAAGATCCGGCTCGCTCAGCTCATCTCCGTGCAGTTCCAACTCGTGCTGATCGTCGTGTGCGACAGCGTCTTCTGGTCCGTGCTCGGTTGCTGCTCCGTGCATAGAGTCACCCGCATGATCCTCGCGCTGGCGAGTATTTCGTGCGGGCTTGAAGTTACGTCCGTGTTCAGAGGAAGCTGGGCTCGACAAAGTTTCCGGTGCCTCTGCGACCTGATGCTCTTCCCCATGTTTTGACGGGCTCAGGCTATCGTCGGCAGGAGGCAATTTCTTTCCGGAGGATTCATCGTGGAAAGAATCGTCCGCTGGACCAAACCCGAGGTTCTCGACACTGAATGGATCATCTTCAGAGTGGCCATTGGCTGGATCCGCATGAGCCGCGATTTCCGCGTCATTATCTGGGGAGTGATGGGAATCTCTGTTCGTTTTCGTTGAGACAAACGCATCGAAGGGGCTGTCGACGTTAACTTCGGATTCGTGCTGATCGGTATCAGGAACTGACGATGTCTTACGACTTCTCGTTCGACGAGCCGATGTTTCTGCGTCAGATGTCTTCGCTGTTGATGAATCGTCTGAGTGATCGTGCGACGTCAGCGCTTGTTCACCGTGACCGTCTGAGATCGGCCCATGCGTGTCGAGTTCTGAATGGGACTCATCCCCATTTTTAGCATGAGAATTTTTCGACTGATCATGCGAGCCAGCGCCCGCGTTTGAGTGTTTTTCTTCGTCTGCGGGAGTTTTATCGGACTGCAGGTAGATGGCGACAGACGCCCCCAGTGCAGAGGTTCCCGCAACAAGGGACAGCAGCATCAATTGCCTCAGTATGGCGGGAATTCCTTTATTTTTTGGCTGATCAGACACGATAGCAACCTCTTGCGCAAACCCCGGTGTCGGCATAATCAATACAACTGTTCCAGCCTCATCGTCTGAGCCTTAGGTCAGGTTGAGAGAAAATTTCTTCGCAAGTTTCTGCTGGATGCTTCGATAAGTGAGTCTGAATCAGGTTTCTCACCGGGAGACAAGGCCATGCAAATACAACGATTCGACAATGTCAGCAGTGCCGGGGCGCCACGTCCGAACTGGATTGCAGGCGACAGTGTGAAGAGTGGTTCGCAGGGTTCTGTGTCTCGGGAAAACGACGCCGAGGGGGTTATTGGCAGCGACGAGCTGGAATCACTGACACGTCAGCTTGACGGAATCAGTGATGTCCGGGCAGACGTTGTTGAGGCGGCGAAAATGAGAATGCACCGAGGCGACTACCTGACTCGTGCTGCGGCTGAAAAAACAGCAGCAGCAATTCTGGGCAAGGATGCTTAGAGAAGCTTTCTGTCTTGAAGTGACACAGGGGGACTATGTGTTGCTTCGGTCTTCCGGGCCTGTTCAGGCCAGGCAGCATGTGGCTCTTC
>CAMAXD010000336.1 GCA_945861975.1 Candidatus Kuenenia stuttgartensis
GCGTGAATTGCCTGCGAAATAACGTGTTTGTCAGTGCGAAATGAGCAGATTCGATTCATGTCGATCGCACGACCACGGTTTACGAATCCCCAGGCAATGAATCTCCAGTTTTCCCAATACCAACATTTGTCAATCGAAAGTAGAGTCTGCCCGCAGTGACGATCATTTCTGAAGCACTGGGCATCGGCCAATTTGAACGGGAGGCCAGAAAATGAATGAAGACATTCTTCGCGATCACCTCGAAGCTCCCTTTCATGAAGGCATTCACCCCGCCGCAACTGTCATTCGAACTAAACGCAATCCCACATGCGGCGATGAAGTGACCCTCTCACTTGTGATTGAAAGGGATCACATCATTGAAGCGTGGCAAACCGTTCGCGGATGCCTGTTGTGCAGAGCCTCCGCATCAATCCTGTGCGAAAAACTACAGGGGATGAGCATGGAGTCTGTTCGCATCCTTACGGAAAACAATGCGTTAACATGGATCGACATTCCTGTGAGCCCCGGCCGACGCGGTTGCTGCACTCTTCCGATGGCAACACTCCTCGAACTCCTGCAGAACTCTGATCTTTTGAACTCAGCTTTAGACAGTTCATCAGATTCAGACAGGCGTCCCGATTGATACGTTCCGTGAGGAACGCATCAACATATGCACCATTGATATCTGCACATCCCGGGAACACCCACGACGACATGAAACGACAACGGGTAAGTCGACGACCTTTTTACCACGTTGAATGGACGACACGTCGCCACGTATTCGTGGCCACACAAATATAAAGAAAGTTTGCATCCCAACAAAAATCACCCTGATTACCGGTTGCAGTTGCAGACGCGGGAGTCTTGGCAACTCGAACTCTCAAGAGATCAGAATTTACATCCAGCAAAGTTGTGGGTGCAGTCGTACCAATCCCCACTCGACCGGCAGACGTGATGCGCATTTTTTCCGTGGGAGTTCCTGTGACGGCATCCGTAGCAAAGCCAAGGTAACAACCTGGAGCCGCACCCTCTGAAAACCCGCCGATGAAACCCTTCACGCCGGGGCCAGGAGCGGAACTGTCAGCCGAATAGAATTCAATCTTTCCGATTTGCTGGTCCAGAGCGCTTCCGGTATCGATGTCTGTAAGCCGGAGCGTGTTGGATGGTGTCGTACCGTTGTTACCCGCGATATCGACCTTTGCCCCCGGAACTGCTGTGCCGATACCTACGTTACCTGTATTCTCAATCCGCATTCGCTCAAACGACGCTGTCGTTCCATCGAGCGTGGTTCGAAAAATCATGTAGGTTCCGTTGGCGACATTTGAAAAATCCTCACTTGCGAGCATTATGACTGCAGCCGAAGCATTGGTGTCAAACCCGGGAGTCTGTTCTTCGTAACCGTACCCGTACAGTGCGGTCAAAGTGTCTCCTGTCAAAGTTTTGGTCGGAGCCTCACGGGTGCCCCTCGCTTTTTTCCCCCCAAAAATTGAACCGGCAGTTGAGTTAGCGTAGGTCTCAAGAAAGATATTATTGCGACTAAACGTCGGGACGCCGGAATTCGTGAATGAGAGCCACGGTACGATATCATCTGGAGCAGAAGACGTGTAATTGCCTATTGTGAGCCCTCTTGAATTTCCGCCTGTTGTGCCGACAAATGTTCCGAGTTCGAAGTTGCCGGTCGACTTCGCTTTGATGCGAATTCCCTCTTGGACAGTATCACTCGTAAAGTATGAAAACACCTCCAGCGATTGCCGCACAGCACCGTCTCGAATCTGCAGCTTTCCTGTGGTCGCATTGCCTGAGAGATTTACTGGAATCTCGACTGAGCCGTCCGAATGCGACAACTGCATAACACTTGTCCAGACCCCGGCACCATCACGTCGCACCAGATAAAGATCCGACGTCCCATAGTTGAACCGAATCCGCATTTTCTGGTCAGTAGTCGTCAGGCCAGCTCCGAAGGTGATAAACGATTCTGACGTGCCAGCGGTACTGCCGGTCGCCATGAACAGCCCCTTGCCGTCTCCTTCCACCTGCAGGACATCGAGTGGTGTATTCGTTCCTAATCCAAGGCGATTGTTGGTGTCATCCCAGAAAAAATTGTCGGTATCTTCATCGATCACCTTCGCCGTGCCATCCAGACCAACAAACAGCACACTTCCCACGGTCGCACCATCTGGCAAACTGCGATCAGCCAACGACTTGAAATTGTCCTTGAGATTAATCCCCGCATCTCCTGTGGGAGCTACCGGAACCTCGAGACCCTTGTACGTTTCCCAACCCATAAGTCACCCTCTTTCTGGTTCTTCAGCTCACATAGTGAATAAGGACTGCATCGAACAATTCATCGCTGTGTCTGGTTTTCCAGCCGCGACACGTCTCACTGTTCTGTCCGGTATTCTGACCAAGACAGTTCCCGCCGCTCTGCCCGATTTCCTGACCGAGACAAATCTCTATCATGTTCTGGCCAGTCTCCTGACCGAGCCAGATTTCTTCGTCAAAGGAATCAAAGAGAATTCCACGCTCAGATTAAAGGCTATCCAGGTAATCAAAGAACGCCGACCATTCCTTTTTAGCCTGCTCCATTCCCCAGTTGGCTTCCAGCCACTGTCGAGCATTGGAAGCCATCAGTTTTCGTTCCTCCCTTTCAAAGGCTGCACGAGACGAGTAATAAACGAACTCACGTTGATCACGACATAAGAAGCCGGTCTGGCCATGCTTCACCAGCTCTTTCCAACCGCCTCGATCATCCACGATCAGCAGCGACCCGCTGGCCATGGCCTCAAATCCGATTCTAGGCAGGTTTTCGTAAGTCTCAGTCATCTGAATAATGCAATGAGCATGTCGGTAGACCTCTTGAGCGGGCATACCTCCGGCAGGAACACCTCGAATCCAGTTCGGCTCTCGACCGATCTTGTTTCGAATATTGTCATTGAGTCCCAGTATCAGCCCCTCCTTCAGCACAGGGGCCACCATTGTCTCGTAGACCCACAACTGGGCCGGGTGAAATTTGCCTGGATCATCGCGGGAGACACGACCAAATCGGAACTGGTCTTCTGGCCGATCATTGATGTACGGAAACTCGTCGATGTGAAAATAAGGCTTCACTTTGAACCAGCGAAAGTTGGAGTTGATCGACTTCAACTCGTCCTGGACTTTCTCCCGAGCATGATCGGTTTGGTAGAGAAACACATCGATCAGACCACGCCGGTGCATTTCCCTTTCCTGATCAAACAGCCACGTCATGCAGTTCACAAAAGTGGTCGACTTTGCATACAGCTTGATGGCTTCAAGGCTCTTCAGGAACTCGCCGTTGCAATAGGAGATCACGTGCATCCCTTTACACGCTCCCCAGTCGCACGGAGTGTGAATCACGCAGCCGCGTTCCTCCATCTTCATGGCTCGGAGATTGTCGTCGATTGATCCAGTATGAATCAGATGGACTTTCAGACCCAGAGCCTGCCAGACTCGAATCTGGTGGTCCAGCTCCGTATCCGCCCCACCGACACGCGACGGGTAACCGATGACACAGATATCCTGCATTATCACAGTCCTTCATTTTCACGACTGCAGACACGACCTGCACCGTTCGTCGCGGCACGGGGTATTGCCTGGCAAAGTGCTTCCCACGGAGTCAACGCACAACACTGCTGATCGATGGACAAAACTCGGAAGTCGAAGTTCATAAGCTGCTCTGCCATCAACTCCACGATCTCATCCACTGACCTCCCTTCGATGCCTTCACACAACATGGAAGCACACGCCTGACTGACAACGCATCCCTGACCGTGAAATCTTGCCTGACAGATCGCCTTCTTAACGACTTCCAGGTCGAGCCAGATTTCATCGCCACAATGGGAATTGCGAGCAAAGCCCACAAATGTTGGACGATTGAGGGCTCCTCGCCATGTTGTGAGTCTGCCGTGTTCTTCGGAGCGGTCATCAAAACTCATCGAAAGGAATCTCCCGGCTCGTTCGTGAACAACGACATACAGTACCACCATCGAACTCGTCACATACCACAATTACTCATGCTGCCGGTGATTCCATAATCAAACACCACGTTCCGACCGTTCGGATACGTCATCCCCATGAAGCGGATCGTTTTCGAAGAACCATCCGCATAGCTGTACTGCACCTGCGACGTCGCCCCGGTATTCACCCCAACGCCATGAGCCTGATACGACGGAGCAAATCGTGCCAGATCGCGATGCAATCCGATTTCTGTCGTGCCATTCTTGACGCCATAGCATAGAACAAAATCATTACACATTGCCAAGTCTGACATTTCGACACTTGAAGAGTTAAGTGGTCTACTTTGGTCGCCCCAGCCTCAGCGGGGGCTTCGGCTGCAACGGATGATTCTCTTTGATCTTTTGTTCACGACAATTCGAACGTTAAGGCCCAATGCATTCGCGTTTGTGATAACTGTCCAATTGAACCAGCCCTTGACGACTCTACAGGGCTCCAAGCATTCCCATCCTCGGATAATGCACTCCTGCTTCGCAAGCGCAATACACTCTTCTAAAGGAAGTGCCGGATTGTTCATTTTTCTTCGCCGAAAATTGACTTCCCCAACTTATTTGCACCATAGTTACTTCCGCCAATTCCCATGGAACCGCCAAGGCCTTCAACCACTAGGCCAGTCTTGCTGATTCCGTGCTGGCCATTCATTGGAAACGCGAGCCATTGGCATATTTCTTAACGCAGGTTGATGCCGGTAGTTTCGTCAGCGCAACGCGGAGCGACGAATTCAATCTATTCACTCAGAGTACAAATCCCAGGACGATAATCACTAAGGTTCCGATTGGAGCAAGAAACATCAATGCCAGCGAAGTCCGCGCCGACACCGATGGACGCCCGCGGATGTACTCAACGCTGCCAAACCATACAACAGCCGCAATCACAAACCAGGAGTTCATCAGTCGTCACCATTTACAGCTTGATACACCCCGTAACTCGCTCCTCCGACCACTCCTGCACCTGCGGTCCAATATATAGGCCGAAATAGCGGGTCTATCGCGGGATCGAATATCAATCCGTTCGCACCGATGTTTCGCGGACGAATATCATTTACCGGAGTGCCCAAACGCCATGACCCTTTCGCCCAAGTCTTCCAAAAACTTCCGGGCTCGTACTTCCCCGCATCACGCGTGATTAGCTTGCCATTCTTCAACAAATGCGGCGGAGCCATATCGCCAAGCTTTGTAAGCGCCTCGTCCTGAAATCGTAGTGATCGCTCTCCGTACCAACGAGCCAAACTGCTTGCCTTCGGGTCTACCTCCTTAATGAAATAGTTACCGATCTTGCGTACAGTTACGCCCGGGCTAGGCGGCGTTAGCAGGCCCGCGTGCGGGGCCAACGCGTTGCATGTAGCCTTCTTCGCAAGATACTCACAACCGGCTTTGGGAACTTGTGCAGCGAGCGTCCCGAGGCCAGTGACGGTCGAGGCGGCATCAATGGAGCGATAAACTCTTTCGGCATGTCGAATGATTTTTTCTCGATCGGCGTTGTCGTGGGCCAGCCCCAGTTTGTGCGGATTTAGTGCAAACCCATGCTCAGCACGCAAGAGATTAAGCGTAATATGTCTCGCTTGGCTGCGGATCTCTGCTTCGACGTCTCCTTGATCTTCACCAAACGGATTGAAGTAGTTCCAGAATCCCGCGTTCTCACCGGCAGATTCCCAGCGGTCCGAGAGTGACCGGTCGATCCAGTACGACTCGCCATCGATTGTCCATGCGGTTCCAAATTCAGGAGTGCGAAACTCGGGACTTTGGAATTTCAACGGCCAGACTCTCTGTAGTCCGTAGGCATCGACGGTATTCTGAGGACCGGAATTTACTACCTCAAGTAGGTTCATCCCGGCGCTGTGCCCAACAGGGTCTCTTCGATTCCAAGTGCCAATATAAGGCAACAAGAATCGATTTCTGACGTAGTACATTCTCGACGGATCACTATCCCATCGATACCCGGCGTAGAGCGTCTCCCATCCGGTTGGTGATGCTGCCTGAACTGTGCCGGTGCCTGTCAGGAACGTTGGCACACCATAAGCATCATAGCTGAAGCGTTCTGTGACTATGCCAGAAGTACTCGTCAGGGCAATGGTGTTCCAATTTCCGTCCTGCAGGCTATATCGCCGTTCGTTGAGCGTTCCATTGCCATCCGTGTCGCGGTCGCGAAGAACGAGGTCGTCGATATACCGCAAGCCCCAGACAAACTGCCGATTGGCCGAAGTGCTGGTGCCAACTCGTTCTTCCACAACCTGCCAGCCCGGGGTGTAGTAATAATGCCGGGCTTCAGAGAGTGTGCCGTCGGTGTAGCTGTCTTTTCGGATGCGATATCCACGAGCATCGTAGCTGTACTCTGCCAGCGTCGTGTCGCCAACATGCAATCGCACCAGTCGGTTCCACGCATCGTAAACGCCTTCGACGTTGTCGAGCGTCATCTCCTCCCAGTCGGCCAGTTTCAAATTTTCCCATTCCGATAGCGTCATGAGATTCCAGGCAACGCCATCCGGCGGAGTTCCGGGGACCGGAATCCGCGTCATATTGCCCCCTTTGTCATACCCTGGCGTCGTCCACGCCTTTGAGGTTTCATTGACGAGGCTGGTGATTTCATTGACCGTGTTCGCGGTGCGAGT
>CAMAXD010000337.1 GCA_945861975.1 Candidatus Kuenenia stuttgartensis
ACCCGTTGGAACAAGCTGACGCCGGAAGTTCGTTATCGAATTCCTGCAGGATTTCGCCTGAATACTGTCTCAGCAACCACCGGTGCCGATGTCATTACGGACTTGCTATGGTCGGTAACGGACCAGAATGCGGTGATTCAACTTCCTCCCGGTACCGGCGACAGCTTTGTGCTGGTTTTTCAATTAGTCCGTCTGACTGCCGGAGACGTTCAGAAACAGCCAGTACCAGTTTCTGAGCTTCAACAATTCTCGGATTGCGTTGTCGCCCCGGATTTGTTGCTTGCCGTAAGAACCAACTCTGTCTTTTCAGTGCTTCCTCCTCAAGGCGAACAAATCTCAACTGCGGCGTTCCCTGACCTGCAGTCCGATTGGGGACAATGGCTACGGCGTTCAGATGTTGTCTTTCGCGTTCCTTCTGGAAATGAAACGGTTGAGATAAGCCTGATTCCACGAACAAGTGTAAACGAAGTTCGGATCTCTCAGAATGCTGATATTCGTGAGGGAGAGATTGAATGGAAGTACCAGATCGATGTCGAGACTTCTGTGCTCCCCGTCTTTCGTCATCGTCTTACGCTCAGTTCGACCGTCGTAGTGACTGATGTGCAGGTCGTCGCCGGAGAGGCCAACCGTCTGGATTCATGGAATAGACGAGGTGATCAACTCGTAATCCAACTGAAGGAAGGAACTACTGGCGCGCACAGTATCACACTCACCGGGCAGCAGAAAATTCGCCCCGACGATACGACCATCTCATTGCACAGTCCGCATCTCCAGAATGCGTTCTTTGAATCCGCCATGACGGTCCAGGACCGAGACGGGCTCAGTCTCTCAATTCAAAAGCTTGGGGGAGCAGTTCCGGATAATCGGCTGGGGCCTGGCGATAGAATTCCACCAGAAATACCTATCCGGATGCAGGTGGTGAATGAAACTGAGCCCATCGTTCTTGTGCGAGCACGTCCCGTAGAGCCAACAGGATCACTGGCCGCGATCAGGTCAGCTGATCAGGTAACATTCGTTCTGCATATCAGTCAGTGGTCTGGAAGCCATGGTCCCTTACAGGTCAGATTTAAAGAAGCACCGACTTTTATTCGAGAACCTTTCGTATTGATCGAACAGAGGGCACTCACGTTGTCTCATGCCGAAGACAGCTTTGTTGCAGACCAGAGTGTCGTTCGAGAAATGTTCGACCAACCGGAGTTCACCGTCGTCTGGACTTTGCCTGCCGGAACAGTGGACGATCGCCAGCGTTCTGTCAGCTATGAGTTCCCCGATCTTCTTCACGAAATGCGATGGGACAATCTGCTTCTGGTTCCAATCGATGCCTCTGTCGGATCCGCAGAACACACCGCAGCGTTGAAGAATGTGTTGTCGGCTATCCCAACATGGCTTTCCAACGCCGCATTGTCCGTAGGCAAAGAGGCAGAGATCAAGAAATCAGGCCTCCTGAATCTGCCTGACGGGCCGGATCTGACCGAATCGAGACTTCTCATTCCGGCCCCCGCTGTTCAGGATTCCGGCACTGCCGAGACGGTTCGTGAGATCGTCGCCAACACCGATACAGTCGTCTGGTATTGTTCAGGGCAGTCGGCGGTGGGGGAAACTCTCGTTCTGCTCTATGCGGCCGACATACCATCAAAGTGTCTTGTGAAGATTCCAGCAGAAACGGTCATCACAGAAGTTGAGACTGACGAATCGACGCGATGGGATGATGGTTCCCATAAATCTCTCGTGGTAGATTTGCTGAGACCAGTGACAACTTTGAAGTTGCGTTGGTTGGGACGCAGAACTGACCTCGAAGGCACCTCACCTGAACTGGAATTGTATCCCCCTTACCCAGTGAATTGTGTGACTCGAGGCTTTCTAACCGTCTTTGCAGAGAGAGGAACACCTCGATTTGTCCGTCCCGGCGTGCCTGCTATTCCCCTGACGGCACTGCCATCAGCACAGCAGGCCGATATTGACACCAGTCTCTTGCACGCCGAATCAGCGGTCCCTGAGTCAGGTCGATCTCTGGAGATGCTCCCCTCTCGTGATTCATTGGTCCGACTACAACTGTCGTTTCGCAAAGAGTTTCTTCAAAGATTTGAAAAGACCGGCCGAAGACTCCATGCATCGGCCACCTGCAAACTTTCCACCGAGCATCAGGAATTCTCTTTATTAATCAGCGAGCGCGGAGAAATGCCAGCCGTCTTCTCACTCGTTGTTGGACTCTTTGTGCTCTCAGTAGCGGCCTTTGCTCGAAATCGCGAAGCAAGTACTGAAACAACTCTTATTCCAATCGACGCGCAGGTCATTAATGTCGCTGTCGACGAGTCCTCAAGCCGTGTATCTCGGGGTGATTCCTCAGGAATTGAAGACAGCTCAGCATCGAAGTCGCGATCAGGCGTGCGACCACCAGACGGACCTTCGAATTCGAGGGGCTGAGTCCGCGCAAGTAGTGAATAACTGCGGAGAAAAACTGTTCCTGCTAAGAGCAAAATTGCTTACGATCTATTCAATGAATCCCGTAAGATCGTCTGACCAGACTTTCCATCCATGCCTTCCCAGCATCTAAACTGAACTCACCGCGCGGGAACGTGCTTCAGAATCCGCCGTCACACACGTGGCTTCTCACGTGCCCCGGGGGCAAATCGATCCAGTCGGCAGATCGAAAAGTATTCCGGGGCGACGAGGCTGGTAATCCTGTTCGCCCATCCTCATCAGAGATCGCAAAAAACTTCCGAATCTGACACAATCCTTGCTAATCCCCGCGATTGTCTCTGTCGGAGAACAGGACGCTCGGAAACAAATCAGACGGAACTGCATCTTCGATGGACGCTGTTATCTCCCGCATTCGCCTGGTAGCGATTTATGTCGGGCTCCTGTTGCCGGTGATCGCGTTTGGCGCTGTCAATGCGTTGAAGTCGAGTAACAACTCGCCCATCGACTGGGTTGATGCAACCTTTGCGGAACGCCGTCAGTACGACGAATTTGTTGAGCTGTTTGGCCCCGGAGATGTCGTAATCGCCAGTTGGCCGGAATGTTTTTGGACCGATGAGCGGCTCGATCTGCTGACCAATCATCTCCGCCAATCCCCACGATTCCGCGACGGCGCCGGTGTATCTCTGCTTCATCAAGTCGTTTCGGGGCGCGAAGTCGTCCTGAAACTCACTCAGGGCTCACCGGTGCCAGATGCACAGGGCCAGAGTTTTGACGAAGGACTTGCAACTCCGGATACACCGGCGAGCCCCTCCACTCCGGAGATTACGCCTGATGTGGCCGTTCAGCGTCTGCAGGGCAGCCTGATCGGCCCGGATGGACGCACGACCTGTGTGATTGTGACTCTCAATGCCGCAGGACTCGCTGTCAGAGCCGAAATTGTCAGCGCCATTCAAGAGAGCATCCAGACCTTCTGTAAGGTGAAACCCGCTGACATTCATCTGGCGGGGCCTGTCATTGACGGTGTCACTGTCGACGCGGCCAGTCATCAGTCCCTGACGAAGTTTGCGGCACCTTCCGCGATTGTCATTTTTATTATCTGCTGGTGGTCACTTCGATCATTTATCGGGGGCCTTGTTGTCTTTCTCACAGCTTGTTTCTGTCAAGCCGTTCTGCTGGCGGTAATTCATTACACGGGCGAAACGCTCAGTGCCCTTCTCATCATTCTGCCACCATTGGTTCAGGTCCTGACCGTATCAGGCGGAATACATCTGATGAACTACTATCAGAATGCGGCCTCTTCGTTGTCGCCACAGGCGGCGGCTATCGAAGCCTTTCGCAAAGGCTGGCTGCCAAGTGTTCTCTCGCTGGGAACAACTGCGATGGGAACGGCTTCGCTGATGGTCAGTGGACTCGAGCCGATTCGACTGTTCGGAATCTATGGCACAATTGGAGTCTTGACGACCACCGCAA
Organism: Candidatus Kuenenia stuttgartensis; assembly: GCA_945861975.1. Classification (GTDB taxonomy): domain Bacteria; phylum Planctomycetota; class Planctomycetia; order Planctomycetales; family Planctomycetaceae; genus SXXK01. The sequence continues at coordinate 3,892 of CAMAXD010000337.1, forward strand.
CCGTTCTCGCTGTGATCCCCTGCTCTATGATTCTGATTGGCCGGCGCAACCATAGCAGCCAGCCACAGCATGGACCGTTTAACCCGGAACCAGGAGAGCATCCTGTTCTCGTCACGACGGAAAATTCAAATCCTCTTCAATATTCGAGGACAGCCTTGTTCTGGTCCTGGCTGGCCTCTTTCCTTGACCGCAGAAATCCACTAGCGTTGTTCTTGCTGTTCGGCATCATGCTGACAGGGGTCGCCGGACTACCAAAGCTCGAGACATCAATTCGCATCGAAACTCTGTTTCCTCACGATAGCCGCATCATGCAGGACTACGAGTGGCTGGAAAAGCACCTCGGCCCGCTTGTCCCCATCGAAGTCCTGCTGACTTTCGATAACACTTGCCGTATGAACGACCGACTAAAGATGGACTTAATGTGGCGCATCAACGATTCCGTTCAAAAGCATTCGGCAGTCCACGCCACCACCTCTGCTCTGACCGTCTTTCCTCGCCTGCCCTCGATGGAATCGCTGCCTGACAAAATGAAAGCAGCGATGCTGAACAAAGCCGTCCATCTGGCCAAACCAGCGTTCCACGAGATGGGAACATTGAGAACAACTGAAAAGGGAGAGATCTGGAGACTGACTGCTCATGTCAGCGCTCTGGAACCGCTTAACTATGGCGAAATCCTCGGAAATGTTCGCAAGGTCGTTCTCGATGAACTCTACTCACAGAAGCAACTCCCGAAAGGTGTGACAGTCACAACATCCGGAATCATGCCTCTCGTGCATCAGATTCAGGGACAGTTGTTGAAAGACCTGTTCAACAGTTTGGTCTCTGCTTTTCTTGTCATCACGCTGACCATGACAATTGTCGAAGCCGGAATCATCAGTGGAATTCTGGCAATGGCATCGAACGTCTTCCCCATCGTAATTGCGTTTGGATGGATGGGATGGCTTCAGCATCCAATGGATATCGGCTCGGTGATGACAGCCAGTATCGCATTGGGAATCGCAGTGGACGACACACTGCACTTCCTCGCCTTCTTTCGACGAACAGTCAATCAATCAGGAGCCTCTCGATTTTCAGCGGTCTTATCTGCCTATCAGCACTGTGGCGTCGCAATGATCCAGACGTCCGTTTCCTGCGGCCTTGGTTTGATGGTGTTCGCCTTCAGTGACTTTGTACCCACCAGTCGATTTGCGATTCTTATGGCCATTCTGCTTTTGCTTGCCCTGCTGGGAGACTTATTACTGTTGCCAGCCCTGCTGCTTTCTCCCGCTGGCCGTTTCTTCGCCCCCGGCTCATCACGCCACTCTACCGAAGTAATGCCAACTCAACATTGAGGCCGGGACCAAACCCCAGCATCACACAAGGACGCCGCGCCGCACGCGTTTGCAGTTCATTCAGGATGAACAGAACTGTTGGCGATGACATGTTTCCACATCGCTGAAGAATAGAAATCGAAGGATTCATCTGTTCCTCGGTTAGTCCGGCAGCCTCCGCTGTGGCCGCCAGAATTCTGGGGCCGCCAGGATGAATCGCCCAGCTTAAAACATCTGCGATTGCCAGACCGTTACGACTCAGGAATTGCTCAAGCACACGAGGAAGATGTCGAGTAATGATGCCTGGAACTTCCGGCGAAAGCGACATCTCGAATCCATTATCAGCAATCCTCCAGGTCATCATGTCTTCGGAGTCAGGAATGACGCAACACCCATTATCGACCAGCGTCCCGTGCTTTGGTGACGCCGTTGAATCTATAGAAAGACCAGAGCGACCAACAACTGCAGCGGCCCCATCGGCGAAGAGCGAATTGGCGACGATTTTCTGTGGATCCCAGCCATACTGATGGTGCAGGGAACACAGTTCAACGGCACACACCAAAATAACGGCCTGAGGATCTGAATCGGCAAATGCTCTGGCGACTCGCAAGCCATTGAGTGCTCCATGGCATCCCATAAAACCAACATGAGTTCGTGCGACAGTTGCAGTAAGACCCAGTTCCCGAATCAACTGCAAATCCGCTCCCGGCGCAGTAAATCCACTGCAGGAAACGGTGATCAGGTGCGTAATCTCCTGAACACCGATTCCGGATTCGCTCAGAGCCTTTCGGGCTGCGGAGACCACGAGTCTCCCTGCTTCTTTTTCATAACGCTGCATACGTTCAGAAGTCGTCGGACCACGATCCTCAGCGGACTTCGCGAACTGGTAGAATCGCTCGGCCGTTGCCTCTCCGTCGGAAGACGATTCCAGAAGGACACTGTATCGCTGCTGCACGCCGGCACGCCGATACAAAGCCTGCACCAGTGCAGGAACATTGCTCGACTCCGCAGCATCAGCTGCTATGCACGTTGTTGCGAATGTGGCGGCACCCTGCTGAGAAATGCAGTGTTCAGGTAACGCTGTTCCAAGACCCAGAATGACAAAAGACATCAGACACTTTCCAGTGCCTGAGGCACACGATTAATTCGACCAACAAGGAATTGCGTCAGAGAAGGGAAAATGCGACAGACCGTCAGAACAGGCGTCAGCATCCACGGACGTCGAAGTGCTGCCGAAAGAAGTCGGCAAACTTTTTGTTCGCCACTCACGATTGTTCGAAACGTTGCCTCCCACTGAGCTTCAAGATTGCGAGACCAGGTTTCAGTCAATGCTGTTTTAATGAGAGGTAAAATTGCACTCGCAGCGGAAGCTGCCCAGGCCATCCCTTCTCCAGTGAACGGTTCAATATATCC
>CAMAXD010000338.1 GCA_945861975.1 Candidatus Kuenenia stuttgartensis
CGCAGAACCATCCCGATCATGCCACGTTGCTTGAACACCGCGACTCGGAAACGAGCTTTATCGCCAAAAGCAAAACCGAAGTCAGTACCACCCCGCTCCTGCAGCTCCTGCTGATTTCGTTCAGGCGTAATACTCTTCATCAAGTTGGTTGTATCGTCGGCCGTCAGAGTTCTGGTTTCCAGGCGAACCATGCGTCCGCCGGAACGAACTACCGGCGGTTGTCCGACAGTAATGTGCAGGTCACTGACTCGTTCTTTAACGACCGTTTCCAACAACTTGTCGATCTGAAAACTGCGTACGCCGCCCTGCGGATTGCCTCCGCCGCCACCACCGCCTCCGCCTGACATAGAAGTTCCCTTTTGTTGAATCGATGAGAATCAATGAGTCGTTGATGGACTTAAAGTAACTAGTGTCCGCCCTTCGACAATTTATAAACTTCAGCCAGAGTCGTCAGCCCCTGGTAGGCTTTGTCCTTGGCATCCTCTACCAGTGTCCTCATTCCCAGCAATCGAGCCTGACGTCGAATGTTCTGAGCTGGCTCGCTGTTGAAAGCCATTTCTCGCAGCGTGCTGTTCATCGTCATCAGCTCAAACACGGCACGACGCCCCTTGTAACCTGTGTGCTTACAATTGTTGCAGCCTTTGCCGCGAACCCATTGACCTTCCGAAACTTCATCCGGCGTGATATTGAAGATGTCAACTTCTTCCGGGCTTGGCGTATACGGTTCTTTGCACTTCGGGCAAACAACTCGCACCAGTCGTTGAGCCAATACGGCCATCAGAGAGCAGGCCACAAGGAACGGCTGAACGCCCATGTCGATCAGTCGAGTAATCGCACCGGGAGCATCGTTGGTATGCAGCGTGCTGAACACAAGGTGTCCGGTCAGCGACGCCTGAATCGCCATTTCGCCGGTTTCCGTATCGCGAATTTCCCCTACCAGAATTGCGTTCGGTGCCTGTCGCAACATCGCCTTGATGATCTTGGCAAAGTCGAGCCCGATATTGTGGCGCACTTCGACCTGATTAATGCCGGGCAGGTAATACTCCACGGGGTCTTCCGCCGTGATGATCTTTCTGTCCGGGCGATTCAGTTCTCCGAGAGCACTATAGAGCGTCGTGGTTTTTCCAGATCCGGTAGGCCCCGTGACGAGAAAAATCCCGTTTGGCCGCCGGATGATGTTCTGAAATGTGCGGTAGTTGTCGTCTCCGAAGCCAAGGTTACGAATTCCCACCTTGATGTTGTCTCGGTCAAGAATTCGCATGACCACTGCCTGGCCGTGGTTCGTCGGCAGAATTGAAACTCGCAGGTCAAACTCTTTGGTCCCCGCGCGAGTTTTGATTCGTCCGTCCTGTGGTCGACGCTTCTCCGAAATGTCCATCTTGGCCATAATCTTGAAACGCGAAACCAGTGCTCCCAACAGGCGTTTCGGAGGACTATCGCGTTCAATCAGAACACCGTCGATGCGATAACGGATACGAACCCGATCTTCGAAGGGTTCCACATGAATATCGCTGGCGCGTTCTTTCACTGCTTCGGAGATGATCAGGTTGGCCAGGCGGATGATCGGGGCACTATCATCCTCATCGTCCTGCATGGCCGATGCCGCTTCAACGTCGGTGAAGTCGATCTGAGTTTCGGTGAACTCTGAAATCATCGAGTCCACAGACTCGGTTTCAGACTGCCCGTAATGGCGATTGATCGCGGCCTGAATGGATTCGAGGGGTGCCATGACCGGGCGGATTTCACGGTTCAGCACGAATCGCAGCTTGTCGATGATTTCAATGTTGTTCGGGTTGTGCATCGCAATCACAACCGATTCACCGTCGGATTCAATCGGAATCACAACGTTTTCTCGCGCCATCGATTCTGTCACCAGCTCGATGACAGAATTCGGGATCTGACGCCCCTCAAGCTCGATGTAGTCGTAGCCAAATTCTTCGGCCTGAGCCCGCATTAAGTCGCCGGAGGAGATATAGCCCAGTCGGATCAGGGCATCTTCACAGGGAATCCCGAGATTCGCAGCCATGCTGCGCGCCTCTTCCAGCTGAGATTCCCCAATGGTGCCATCGTCGACAAAGCGCTCCAACCAGTCACGCATGCTCAGAACTCCGAATCCGCAATCTACAGAACCTGAAAAAGCAGGAATTTTCTCACCACTGGATTGTGTTCACTTCGGAAACGCAACACAAGCCCCGGGTTCCAGAGAAGTTGGGTCCTAACAATGTTCTTTCCGGAAAACACCCCACGACGAACGCGGGACCTCTCCCCATTATTCAACAAAGAGGCAATTCTCCAACATTCGACTGGCGACCACACCGACTCGCGTTCTCGACGCGTGGTCCCGCTGACAGAGATGTACAGTCAGATCAGAGATGTACAGCCAGATCAGAGATGTACAGCCAGATCAGAAAAATCATCCCGGCACTTCCGCGTTCCTCAATCCACCAACCAGGAGTGGCGTTGGCGCAATCGGTTGCCCCCATCGCGGAGTTCGACTTTTCTGGTTGGGGACTCCCCCAAACGACGCGAATCCCTGCGGAGAACTGCGATTATCGCGATCAGAAGAATTATGCCTGCTTTCGACCTGGTCGCGATTTGGTTGGAAGTTGGCACTTTTCAGAGAAATTCGCCACTTAAGATCAGTTTCGGCTTTCAGCCCGACCACAGTGCTCGTGCCGGGAAATTCCGGTCCACCATCCCCGAAGTGTCAACCACTGATTGACTGTTCAGACGCGCCAGGTCCCGATGTTGGCCTGAGAGAAACCGGCAATGTGATTTTTGGAGGAACTGGGCGCGGCACGAGCTTTTCAGCTTCAGTCACGAGGTCCAGCAATTGCTCGCCAAGGAATTTTGCGGCAATGGCCGCTTGCTGAAAGTTAGTATGTGTCGACGCATGCCACGCGTCTTTCTCAAATTGCTCGGCCGCAGCCGAAAGCTTACCGAGCTTCTTGCGGACCGTTCTGAAGTACGACTGAGGATCTGCGACCTGAGTCTCCACCGCGCGAAAAACGTCGAAAATGGTGCGAGCCATTTCGTTCAGCTCCGGGTAGTCCTCAACCTCATCGGAATGCTTAATGAATGTGCGAATCATCCATCCGTGAGCCATCACTTTCTGGCTCCGCACAACCAATGCTTGCAGCTTCGCTTGTCCGTCTGGCGTCAGAGGCAAAGCTGATGTGTTCTCAGAATTCGACATCGCAAGACCGCTTAGCTGGACAGCGCCATGTTTGAAGAGTCGGATTCACCGAAGTTGCCTTTTGATCAATTTTGCCGCGTGAACGCAGTCCCTTCTCCCCCTCTGGGGGAGAAGGTGGCCGATAGGCCGGATGAGGGGGCTATCGTTGAAGGCAACATGGCGATGTCCACTTGGTTATTTCTGCAGCGGTGCAGCGTTCGTGTCCCATTTCAGATCAGCCGGGACATTGTCTGTCAGCCAGGTCTTCATTTTGGCCAGCTCGGCAATCTGAGCGGGCTTGAAATTGCCTTTGTTGGCAATCAACTGCAAGGAAACAAGTGTCACAAACGGAGCCGCCTCAGAAACAACCTTCGAATTGGGCGCTCGATTCATAATCCCTTTACCGGCTGGCGGAGCAGCAGCGGCCTCTGCGGCTGTTGCATGTCGAAAAGTCAGCAACAGGTCGATCCCGCACCATTGCCATTTAGGGTCTCCCGGATTCTGGCTGTATTCCAGTGCCGCATCACCGGCCAATTGAGTGACCTTCCAGGCGATGGGATCAAATTTTGTTCCCGCAACATCGTAATTGCAGATGCCGAAGCCCTTCGCCGCGTGGCACCGAACTTCGACTGGTTTTGTGCGGTCATTGATTACTGCGGCAAAAATCTTCAGGGCTGTTGGCTCAGGTGTGCCCACAGTCCTTCTTGGCTTAGTAATCAAGTAGGCTGCATCCAGCAGGTCCATTTGAAAAGCAACTTCAGTATAGGGACGAACGATTTCTTTGTAGATCGCGTCCGAAATTCGAAACTGATCCTGCTCGACCACATCACAATTCATCAGGATGTTCTTGAGAGAGGCTGCTGTCACAGACTTCACGGAATCGGGCTGATTGGCATCATTGAGAACAGTCAGCATGACCGTGAGGGCTTCAGGATGAAGCCGAGTCATTGACGTCGCTCCGCCACCCTGCGCGGGGATCGTATCGTACAGGTATTGCATGATCTTGATCGCCGCGAATCGAGAATCAAGATTGTTGTCCAACATCTGCTTGACGACCGCGAGAACCTCTGCGCAATACTTTCGTCGCTCTCGGTCTTTTCCTGCCTGACCACCCTGAGCACCGGAGCCCGCTTTCACGATCGAGTTCTTTACGTCCTCGATCAGGTTCTCCATATTCTTCGAACTCTGACTGAAAGCCGGATCCGAAGCCTGAAAGATCAGCCACGTCAAATAGTCACGAACAATTTTCGAGTCGGCCTCTCCGCTGAATCCCGTAGCCAGCAGTTGGGTGTATTGCCTCTTAACCTTGTCTGCAGCAACCTTGTCTGGCCCGGGAAGAGGATTGCGAATTTCTCGAATCGACCGCGTTAACTTCTGCTGATTCAGCACGTACTGTTGAGCGTTGTCCACAACAGCGGGAGTGGCTGCGGGAGCAGACGCGCTATCCGGAGCAGGCGCTGGAGCACTGTCGGGAACCGGCGCTGGCACACTGTCGGGAACAGTCTGAGTCGGAGCCTCTGCCGCCGGAGTTGTTGAATCCTGTGCGCAAGCCTGACCATCCGGCATCCCGGCAAGGGCAAGAAAAAACAACGCCGGCACTGCGCCGAAGGAGATGAGACTACTCAGGATCTGAAAGTTGCGTACAACAACTGGCATAAGCTCACCAGAACAGGGAGACAGCGGTGTCTCGTTCAATTTTTCAAGAATCCAGGACGAGAGAAAACGGATAAACATGACAGGTTCACCGAGACACGTCCAGAATCAGAACCCATTCAGGGCAACAAATCATTACTTTCGCGCCAAGAATCCGGTTCTGCTGCCGAATCGGTATGATTGTTTACCGGTCGACAGATTACCAGTCCTGGACGACGGTGACCGCGATTCCGGAGGAATTGTTACAACCCGAATCTGCCGGCTCCCTTTCTTCGGCTTCTTGTGACAGACTGCTTAACAGGCTGTTGAGAATCGTGTCTGGAACCTCCTGGCGGCTCATATTCACCGCGTTTCAGTGCCGCTTCCAAAGCCAGGCACCTTTTTCTGCTCGCTGCTAAAGGCGGTTTCCGTTCGTTTGGAGCTGAAATCTCAGGACGAAAAATGCTCATTTCGGCTGACGCTTTTCGACAGAGTTCCGCTCCGGGCCGGCGTTTTTCAGCTCTTTCTGAGTTCCAGCAGGACGTAGTTCAATCCGGGATCGTTGATTTCTTTACCCTCAAGATCACGCATCCCGACCGAATACCCTCGCATCCTGGCCAGGTCAACAAAGGCGGGCGCAGCATTACGCCCTCCGTCGGCAATCCAGCAGAATCCGTCGGGCTGCAGCATTCTATCGATCAAATCCAATATGGGAGCGTGATTTCGGCTTTCGTAGGTGACATCACATCCAATGATAACCGCGTAAGTCAATTCGGGCGGCGAACGCCAGTCGAGAACAAACGCATCGGCGTCTGGAAAGCCGTTCAACGCAGCGTTCAGTCTGGCTGTCGTGATTGCGTTAACATCGTAGTCCGTCAGCGAGACCTGGCATCCCGCTGCCAAGGCGGCAATTCCCACGAGGCCAAGTCCACAACCCAGTTCAAGAACCCGAGTCTCTCTGGGCCAGGGATTCTGCAGCATCGATTCCGCAATTTGCAAAGCCGCAGGCCAGAGGTAAGCCCAATATGGCATATAGTCATCAAGGGCATTGGCCGACAGAACTTCCGGTGAGTCCAGCAAGCTATCGGGTCGGAAAGGCACCATCAGGCGAAACGACCGGTCCAGCACACGAAACTCTGCCTCAGTCCATCCGCACGGAATCACGGGTAATCCGGGAATCTGTGCTCCAGACTGCACTCCGACATTCGGAGGAGGACGCAATTCCCTATGAGTATCCGGAACCAACATCAAGTTTCTGCCTGCAACTGAAGTAACACGTTTCAACGGACTCTTTGCTGATCTTCATTTGAGATCTGAACGCTCAGCAGCCGTCTGAAATACCGGCTTGCGAATATAGGCTTTGGCCCGAACCTGCCAGTCCTGGCCGATCGTGGTCAGGTATTCGCTGAACCGCGGCGGTGCATTCCCGTCGTGAATCAGCTTCAAATAATCACACAGAAAAGCTCTGGATTCGTTCGACTCATTCAACAAAAAACTACACAGCGCCCAGCTATCACGGTAGTCCGTGGAGTCCATGTCTCCGGCAACGGCAACTCTCTCCAGCCGATCCAGATCCGGAGACCAGCCGACGGCGGCTTTCCAGCGAACGCTTTTCGTGCGAGGAGACGATGGCCTCTGCAGGGGTGATTCCTCAAAATACTCAGCAAGCCCTTCATCCATCCATAAGGGCAGGAATTGAACGTGCTGATGGAGCAATGCATGAGTCATTTCATGCCGCAGATCGGCCGTCAATGCGTCTGATCGATAGCAGTAAATGGACGTCAGGATCCCCTTGCGAACAAA
>CAMAXD010000339.1 GCA_945861975.1 Candidatus Kuenenia stuttgartensis
GCGCCAACACCGAATCTCGATTGGTTGGCGAGTGAAGGGATTCGATTTCGAAACTTTTAGGTCAACTCGCCAATTTGCTCGCCATCTCGCACAGCACTAACTACGGGGTAGTATCCGCATCGGCTGAGGATCACTTCTTGCCTTGATAATCGAAAACGAAACAAGGAGCGTGGTGTTGCTCAATGGCTGGATCCTGAGGCATCGACGATCGCTGGCCGCCTGAAGAAGGTCGGCTATGAGAGGGGCTGTTTTGGCAAGTGGCACATGGGCGGGCAACGTGATGTCGCCGATGCGCCGCTGATCACGGAGTATGGCTTTGATCGCAGTCTGACAAACTTTGAAGGGCTTAGTCCGCGTGTGCTCCAATTTTCTGGCGTCGTCCTCCTGATCGTCCCGGTACTGAGCAACAGGACAATCCTGACTTAGCGGTTCGAGACGGGAAATGGATGCTTCTGATTAATTATGATCACACTCCCCTCAGTTGTATGATCTTCAGACTGACCAGTCACAGACCCTGAATGTTGCCAGCAAGCATCCCGACGTGACTGCTTGATTGACTGAATTGGTCTTTCGATGGAATTCAGGGTTGCCCGTCGATGCTGGAGGTCCGGCGTTTCGTCCCTGGTTGATGAAGGTGCTAAGGAATGGCGGCGGCATGTCGCTTCGCTTTGGGGTCTCCTGCGGCATGCATGAGGCCCGATTCATCAATGAGGATCATGACTGGATGAGCAATCGGGGATGGGACTACGCCGATGAGATGTCCACGCTTCGTAAGGTCGCTTTGAACGACCTCTGAGATTTCTTCGTTGACCTTCAACTCACCTCGGCCAACAAACGCTGCGTTGCGATCGGGGTCTGGATTAAACGAATCCTGATGATGGTTGGTATAAAAGCGCGGAGTTGTGACAGCATCCTTGGGAGTCATGCCAAATTCAATCGCGTTGAGCAGAACATTCAGTGTCGTTTGATCCTGGACATCACCCCCGGCCACGCTGATGGCCATCACGGGTTTGCCATCCTTTAAGACGAGCGTTGGTGTCAAGGTGATTCGGGGCCGCTTGCCCGCCATAACACGATTTGGATGATCGGGTGATGTGTTCATGCTGCGAACTCGATTCCCGGTATTAACACCAGATGGCCCAGGTGTGTTGGTCAGCATGTTACAACTTGGCGTTGCTGCGATTACGTTGCCCCAACGGTCAGCGACGACACAGGTTGTGGTGTCCTGCTTCGGGATCTTGTTCGTTTCGTTGCTTGCGGTTACCTCGGTTCGGAGAGCTTTCAGATTGATCGGATCACCCGGTCGGTGATCCATCGAGGCATGTTGCATATCGATTAATGGTCGTCGCAGTTCAGTGTATTCATCAGACAGCAACTGATTCATGGGGACCTTTCCAAAATTTGGATCGGTGTAGTATTCGTCGCGGTCTGCGTACCCTAGTTTCATGGCTTCAGTAATCGAGTGAATGTAATCGGCAGACAGATGCCCCATTGATTTAAGCGGAAAGCCTTCGAGCAGTTTCAGGTTTTGGCAAAGCACGGGTCCCTGAGTCCATGGGCCGCACTTGTAGACGGTGTAGCCTCTGTAAGTTACGAAAACGGGATCTTCCACCAGAGTTTTCTGGGCCGCCAGATCAGCTTTGCGAAGGAATGCTCCGGTCGCGATATACCATGCCTCCAGTTCATTAGCCACATCGCCGACGTAGAAACGATCGCGTGCGGCGGATAGTTTTTGTTCTCGATTTCCCGAGGTTGACTGTTCTGCCTCCACAAGTTTTCGAAGTGTGACCGCCAGATTTGGATGCCATGGCTCCTTGCCGCGATCCAGCAGAGCCAGCGTCGGAGTGACTGCCTGTTCGAACGAGATTGTTCCGTGAAGTTTCAGAAGTGTTACGATAAGGTCAATGACTCCCGGCACTGGTGCAGCCTTCATGCTGCCCTTCCACGGAATGCCGTTCTTGTAGAACCACTCGATGGCTTCAGGATCGAGTGGTGCACCGCCAACACCGCTCAATGTTTTGACCTGCTGCGACTCTGCGTCATAAACAATGACCGGTACTTCGCCGCCAATTGCGAAAGATCCGTAGTCAGTGACCGCCAAAGCCAGAATCGTAGCTGCGGCCGCATCGGCTGCTCGTCCGCCCTTATTAAGAATTGAAATTCCTGCCGCGACTGAATCAGGATGTCCAGCAGCGACGGCCCCGTTTCTGCCCGAGGCATTCCAGGAGATCTCCTGAGCTGATATCGGGCTGAGTTGACTTGTGAAGACCAACGCCAGGGCAATGAGGAATCGGGATGCATGCTTCATTTCAGTCTGCCTCTTGCTTGATGCGGGGAATAGTCGCACGATCTTGGATTGGCCGGGATCATGGCAGGATGGCGACCAACTTCCAGTTACCATTTATGACACGGTGCTTTTGAGAGGCCATCGAGTGCAGTTCTGTCAGATTAAGAATACCGAACGTGCGGGGCATTTCGCCAAGTTGGCAGTTGGTCAAATGGCTCAGATTACCGTGCAGGAGCATGAGTTTACTGACCACCGATAACCAGAAATTGCCTGTGGCAGACCGCAGATGTTGGCCCTTCTGGGCATTCCCGCGGGGATTCAACCTGAAATTCCTGCTCCCAAGTCCGAAACTTGCTGCATTTCCGACTCGAACATTCCGAACTTCAACGCTATACTCTACGTTTCATTTTGAACGGCACTATGGAATAGTGATCAGGCGTTCATTTTCCGGGCTGAGTATAGTCTGGCGATTTCCTGTTGGCAGCAGTTGGTTGAGGACGGTTTTCAGATGTTCGCTGTGATTGAAGACGGTAATCGTCAGCATCGTGTACAGGAAGGCAGCTTCCTTTCTGTGGACTATCGTGGAACAGAGGTAGAGGCAGGATCTTCGATCACATTTGATCGAGTTCTGCTGGCCAATGGTGGTGGCGCCAGTATCGTTGGAGTCCCAACGATATCAGGAGCCTCTGTTGTTGCTGAGGTTGTGATCGCCACGGAAAAGGGGCCAAAGCTGGAGATTCAGCGGCTCCGGAAGCGAAAAAATTCACGTCGTCACACTGGTCACCGACAGAAATATACTCGGGTGAAAGTGACTTCAATCTCTATTCCGGGTCTGGCTGTTGCTGAAAAGTAGGCTGATTTCGGTCTTGAAACGATAGCAAAATATCTGAGCGAGACAGGCAACGCCTGTCTCGCTTTCTTTGTGCGCAGCACATGACGTTTGCCGATGATCTGCGTTGGGAACGACGACAAATCTTCTCAAGGCCGTGTAGTGCGGTCTCCGCGTCGTGTGAGCGAAACTCGAATGTCGGTTCAACTTTGGCTCTGAGCTTGAGTACGTCAGTTCTGTCCAGGGCTTATTGAGCCGGGCCGCTGAATGCCCCACCCGGGTTTCCGAAGCGACGCAGATCCAGTTGCGGTTGCTGATTGAGGCTTCGTACGGCATCCTGACGATCCTGCTGCAGCGTGTCGGCTTGATTGTTGAAGAAGTCTGACATCTGAACGATTGCCGGTCCAAGCAGGAACAAGAACACCGACGGCATCAGAAACAGAGCAACAGGGAATAACAGTTGAAACGAGGCCGCATTGGCTCTTGTGTCGGCCCTTTCTTTAAGAGAGGCTCGAATACTGTCACTGTATTCCGTCAACGCCTTCGAAATGCTCGTTCCGGTGGACTCTGATTGCACCAGGAGCGACGTGAACGAGTTAATCTCAGGCGAATCGATGCGATTGCCAAAGTTTCTCAGTGCCTGAGGAAGATTTCCCACTTCCGCCTGCTGATCGACAATCCGAAGTTCCTCCGCCAGTGCCGGATGCGCGATTGCAATTTCGTGGCTGATTCTTTTTAGCGACTGAGGAACGGTCAGGCCCTGGCTGACTCCCATATTCATCATGTCGAGTACGTCAGGCAGCCCTCGTTCGATATCAATTCTCCGTTCAGATGCTTGGAACGCCACCATCAGTGGCGGCAACGCCCACATCAACGGTGGCGCCGTGACCAGGAGGCCCAGCAGCCATACTTCGATGGCCGAAGGGGCCATGATGAGCCAAATGCCTACGACCACCAGGGCAAGGAAAGAGAGTGCGAATCTGATTGCGCTGAGATTCAGCCATGAGGCTCGGGAATGATACCCAGCAGCTATGAGAGATTTCCGCTGCGTATCGCGACGGGAATCTGTTTCCGGGAGCAGTTGTGCGATTGACTGTGTTAAGGAGCCAAAGACGAAAGCATCTACTCGGATCGGAAGGTCTTCGGGCCCAGGAAGTGGAATGGAATCAGCACCGTTACTCAGAATCCCTTTGAAGTCACTGAAGAGTCGTCGATCATTCCATGTTGAAATTCGGTTGAATCCACCGTCGGAATTCATGGACATTGTGGAAGTTGACGACCCCTCGTTTGGTTCCGGTGGTGTCTTGAGGCTGACGGAAGTGGATGCAGAAACTGTTTGTCGTTCCGGCAAAAGACTTCCTTGAGGCTCACTGCTGATCAATGTTTTCGTGACATGCGGTTCCCCCAACCGATGCGCGAGCACTTCACGAGATGAAAACAGATCCTCTTTGTTATCAGAAGCTGAAAGATCCGGCTTTGGCCGGGATTGCTGGAATGGACTCAGCGTCCTCGGGCTGGAAGGCTTCAGGAGTATTCGAACCACGAGTATGCCGGCAAGGACACCGATCGCAGCCACGGCATAGATGACGTACATAAACGGTGCTCCTCAACCTTTTCGACGGCTCACTTAGTCGTATCGCTCAGAGATCAGCAGAACTTTGCTGGTGGCGTTCCAAAACAGCAGATTTCAGAAACGTGCACTTCTGCTCAGAATTCGAAATACCAATCCGCAGCCAATAATCTGGAAGGCAATCGCAGTCCAAAGGGACAGGCGTCCCCAGAATGACCCCGTCAGACGATTGAGGTAATTTGGGTCCCGGAACAGATAGAAACTCATAACCATGATTGGAATGACGACCATCAGAATTGTACCCATGCGACTGGCAATCGTTGCTGCACGTTGGCGGGCCACGAAATGCAGACGATCTCTAACAGCCGTGGCCAATCTTTCCAGGACAGAAATCAAATCACCACCAGTATCCTGATGTACTGTCAGAGCGGACGTAAACATTGTCAGCGTGGAAACACCGCTTCTGGCCGCGAGGTCTTTTACGGCACGGCCAACATCAATGCCCATCTCCATGCGTCGCGCACTGATGCGAAGTTCTTCTCCAAGTGGAGATGGAGTGTCGGCCGCGACGAGCATGAAAGAGTATTCCAGATTCCTGCCCGAACGCGCACACCGAGAGAGTTCGTCCGCCATTCCGGGCAACTGTTCCATAATCGCCTTCTGCCGACGTGAACGAGCAATTGAAGCTCCAATCATTGGGACACTCAGCCCGATCATGGCAGCCGCCGCAGTCACAAACGGCCGCTCTGTTGCCACAAATATGGCACCGCCCAGCGCGAGTGAACTCAACAGGCAGAGGCCGAGCCAGATTGCCGGAGATGTTCGAATTCCTGATTGAATCATCAGGGTATCAAACCAGCCATTGAAGGATTCTCCAATGCCTTCTGAGTCTCCACGTGCAAACTGGGTGTCGTCCTTGAGAAGACCCGAGAACTCCGGTCTGCGATCCAGCGACATGAGTGTAGGGTTCGGGGCGATCATGGCGTTATCCGAGGAGAGAAACAGATCTTTGGAGTAATATGTTGAATACGGGCCTGCGAAGCTTCTTTTAAGTCAACTCGCAGGGGGCGGCAGTAACAGAATCAATGTGCCTGATGGAGTTCATAGGAAAGAACTTCAGAGACCGTGAAACTGAACCCCGAGACTATTCCATTTTGAGTTCACGAGCTTCAAAAAGAGGTCGGTATTGTTCGACATTAACGCCAGTCATTGCCAGGCGTCGCAGGGCCACAGGTACATAACCCGTGGCGAAGAAGCTTCCTTGAGGCTGTCTGTTTTTGTCTTCGCCATTGATTCGATAAACGAAGATGTCATCCATGCAATACTCACCATCTTTGAGGCCCGAAACCTCAGACACTCGAGTGATTCGGCGATGTCCTGTGTGCAGTCGAGTAACGTGGATCACGATGTCCACCGCGTTGGAAATGTACTGTCGGGCGATTCGGGACGGCAGGTCTGCACCAGACAATGCAATCATCAGTTCCAGTCGGTCCAGCGTTTCGCGAGTATCATTCGCATGGACGGTGCTCATGGATCCATCGTGACCAGTATTCATTGCCTGCAGCATATCGAGTACCTCTGCACCGCGAGATTCGCCGAAGATGATTCGGTCAGGACGCATTCTGAGCGCATTTCGAAGAAGATCGCGTTGCGTCACCTCTCCTTTGCCTTCCATATTTGGCAGTCGTGTTTCCAGCGGAATGACGTCACGCTGTTGCAGGCTCAGTTCGGCCGTTTCTTCAATTGTGACAACACGCTGAGAGTCAGGAATGAAGCGGCTCATGCAGTTAAGAAGAGTTGTCTTGCCAGCACCAGTCCCGCCACTCACGATAATGTTCATTCGACCGCGAATCGCAAGGATCAAAAAGTCCGCGATAGCCGGCGCCAGCGAGCCGTACTTAATCATGTCTTCCAT
>CAMAXD010000340.1 GCA_945861975.1 Candidatus Kuenenia stuttgartensis
AGGTCCTAGGGAGCTTCTTCTTCATGTAAGTCTTGACCGCATCTACCTTCACTGAGAATTCAATACTTTTTTCGAGAAGTTTTTTCTGTTCATTTAACCAAATCACCTGGTCATATCTGGTCAATGGAGGGTCTGCTGGCCAGATCTGCAGAGCCGGCGAGGATCACTGGTGCTCGTAACAAGAGCCTTGAAACCTTCCCGATGATGCGTCCCAAAGATCGCTTTTGCCGTCGCGCGGCCGCGTCGCCTGTTTCATAACTTTCCCGTTGACGCAACTTGTGAATATGGACCGGAGCAAACTCGGGCTGCTTTGCACCGGGTTCTACCGTTTTCTGTCCATATCGAGCCATCAATTCGCCCACAAGCTGCAGGGCCGCCAGTCCGTCACAACAGGCATGATGCAACCAAAGGACGATGCGAGCAGCGGACTCTGCGGCCTTCACGTGCACATGAAGTCCCGGCGACGAGTGGATATTCAGACTTCGAACAGCCGGCAGAAATTCGTGCACGGCATCGGCCGTGACATTCTCCCAGTCCAGAACAGAAGGCTGTGTCGACAAGGGAACCCAGCACCAACCCGCTTGCGCACGTTTTTCAATTCGACAGTTCAGCAAAGGATGCGACTGAATCAGCTCCCGCAACGATTCGCAGAACGGAGCCTCGTGCAACGCCCCGCTGACATCCACAACCATCACGAACACCATCGGATGAGTGGGCCGATCATCCAGCAGCATATAATATTCGAAGTCAGACAACGGCAACGGAAAGGCGGAGTTCAGAGCTGGTGTTTTCGAGTGTCCGTCTGAAGCAGGCAAGAGATGTATCCAAACATCAAAGTGCGAAGAAGCATCGAGTGCAGAGAAAAGT
Source organism: Candidatus Kuenenia stuttgartensis (assembly GCA_945861975.1). Lineage (GTDB taxonomy): Bacteria > Planctomycetota > Planctomycetia > Planctomycetales > Planctomycetaceae > SXXK01. The sequence continues at coordinate 868 of CAMAXD010000340.1, forward strand.
TGATGGTAATCTCCAGTCCACTCCGCCTGCATACATTCCGATCGTAACAGGCTTCAGTGAATCTCGGCAAGGCTTGACAGATCAGCATTTCAAATTGAGCAGTCAGCGATCCCCGATTGTCGCAGAATGATCATCGCTGCGTCACAGGCCGACTCGCCAGCCAGCCCCGTCTCAAGTCGTGTATGAAAACGGTCCGTCTGCTCCGATGCTGGTTGCCAGCGTGAACTGACCAATTGATAGACCGACCAGTCTGCATCGGACGCATCGCCATGTCGTGCATCAATGCGTTGCCTGGTGATCTCCGCCGAAGCTGTGCATTCGAGCCATATCGCGCGAGATCCACAATCGATCGCTAACTGTAGAAAAGTCTGACGATCCTGATCACGCTGGAATGTCGCATCAATAATTACGCGTTTACCGGCTTGAAGCAATCGACGAGCCCTCTCGAGACATTCGTCATAGATACGCTGAGTTCTGTCAGATGTGTACAAACAACCTGTCTGCTCTGAACTTTCGGTCGTATAGATCTCTTTACGGATGACATCGGAGCGAATGACTTCAAAGTTTGCGATCTCCGCCAGCGATCGAGCCAGCGTTGACTTCCCGGTTCCAGGCAGCCCCGACACGAGCACCAATGCAGGGCGCCGTCCCGGCGTTTCCAGCTCTGAAAAACACCATAACCAATGAGATCGGGACCGTGCCAGGCCCTTGTTGCGGTCAACCTCAGGAATTTCCGGCTCAGTCGCCAGGATCGCCGCAACTTTTGCTCGCACCGCGGATCGATAGGCGGCGAAGAGCGGAAGAACAATCCCGCCTGTCGAATCACCGGATGCTGTGAAGTAGGCCTCCGCAAATGCCTCCGCCAGATCGCGGCGCCCCAGGAACGATAACTCCATCGTCATAAATGCGATGTCAGCCAGTACGTCGATGAGTCTAAGTCCGGGATCGAATTCAATCCCATCGAGAATCACGATATCTCCCGGGGGCGAAGACTCCGGAAAATAGAAGACGTGTTCAAGCCGCAGGTCGCCATGCACGTCTCGAATGAAACTTTGCTCCGCTCGTTTTTGCAAAAGATCACCACAACGGTCCAGCCACTTATCGGAAAGGCCTCGAATTCTTTCCTGTATGTGATGATCGACAGTGCCGGCCGGAAGATGTCCCGCAAACTGCCAGTTATCATTCAACTGAAAGCGAAACGTCGTGATCGCGTTTGTTGCATCATTGCCGGACGCTGGGGTTGATGTTCGATGAATCGCGGCAATGTGTCGAGCAACCCTTTCACAGTCGCGTTTGGTGAGTTCGCCTCGATTCAGACGAGACCGCAGAGTCACGGACTCAGGCAGACGCTGCATCTTCACCGCCCAGTCTGCGACCGGCCCATCGCCCTCAAATCGATACCCGTCAGAGTTATACGTGACGGGGACAACACCAAGATAAATCCCCGGAGCCCAGGGGCTGTTGATGCGGACTTCCTCCTCGCAGAAGTGATGTCGCAGCTCCACGGTTGAGAAATCAAGGAACGGAAGTTTGACCGGCTTCTTGACTTTGTAGACAACGTTGTCCCCGAGAAAAACTTCCGAGATGTGTGTTTGCCGCACCTCAACGGAATCAACCGAGTCTGGAAACGCCTGCTTCCTTGATAAGGAATTGACGATGCCTGCACCTGCAGGAGGAGGATTCGAAGGTGTTGTGCTCTCATCGGGCTTTGTCATTTCTTGCTCCCTGCATAGTCCATCGAAACGCAAACCGAGAATGAACTGTCTCCCTTTTTACGAAGAGAGGTCCCGGAAATATACCCGCCACCTGACAATTCTCTCGACGTCGCTGCGGCCGTTGATCTGCAGAATCCAGGGACTCATTGCGGCCGGTCTCCGTTTGTTGTGGCCGTTGGGCACGCGCTGTGGCCGTTGTGTACGCGATGTGGCCGTTGTGTACGCGCAGTAAGTGACTCAGGCGCGGGAAAACGGCTCCCGTATTTTCCTTGCGGTTGGGCCCACTGCCATCTCGCGAGGACGGAGGTCTGGCGGCGGTTGTGGAAAGCCGGACATCGCATCAATGGAGTTCGGATTTGTCAGCTGTCAAGGTAGGGACTGTTCCTAAGCCCACTGATTCCCTTAGAGATCGCTGAGTCACTGGTGAAAGCGAGTCGGCGGGCGTGTCGGCTCCCTTTTTTTCAGGGCCTTGAAGAAAAACGAAACATTCTTTGTAACAACTCCGCAGTTCTCTCGCTGATGAAGTCAGAGGCTGAAATGGTCAGCCTTATGAACAGACATCACCCGAGGGAGAACTTCGATGAAACGCTTCAAGCTTTGCCAAGTATTGGTTTTCGCACTGGCTGTAACGGCCGTTTCCGTTTCTCTGGGAGATTCAAAGAATCGCCCGGGATCATTCAGCGGAAATCATGGCTCAGGGAACAATCAATCGTCGAACAACGGCAATTCAATCCGATCCCGGATCGGCCAGAACAACAACAACAATTCACACTCCAACAAAGTGACGCACCACGAAGGCAGCCCAAGCGGGAATCTCACGAACAATTCGCTCAGCGGTGGGTTCAGAAGGCCCAGGGTTGAACACCATGAAGGGAATAACATTTCCAATAACAACTTTCACAATCCTGTGATTGGAAATCATTTTGGGAATCGCGAGCACCATGAGAAGAAGCCAAACGTTACGGTCACGCTTCCTCCTGACCTTCAGCATCAGATTGGGAATGCGATCCAGAATCCTCACCGATTCCCAAATACACATCAGGGGAATGGAACGAAGATCAAACACGTTCCTTTTGATCTGTCGAATATCCTGCATCACAACGTCAATCAGCATCCGGGAAATCAGCACCACAACCGACCACAGATTCAGCATGTCGTGGCACAAGCTCCAAAACATCTGATGACTCAACCTCATTTCAAATGGTGGGTCACAATCTGTCATCACCATTGCAATACGCACTACGGCACCTGGAATGTCACACAGGATTACTGGAATACCTGGACGCCCTGCAACTGGCACGTGGTTCAGTGTCAGCAGCACAGCTACTATGTCGGGCTGACCTGTATCCACATCCCTGACATGCAGGCTTATGGAGTTCAGTCAGTCATCGAAGGTTCACCTGCTCATCAGGGAGGACTGCAGACTGGTGACCTGATTGTGTCCGTCAACGGTCAGACTGTGCTTGACCCGAATCTCGTGAATACGGAAGTTCCTCGAGGACGCCTTGACCTTGTGATCATTCGAGAAGGCTCACCAGAACCAGTCTCGCTGATCGTGATTCCTCGCCTGGTTCAGGTCGTGTCCTACTAGTTCTCTGTCAAGGCTCAATTTTCGGGTACGACGGACTTCCAGTCCGTCGACAAAGGTTACCGTCGACGGACTGGAAGTCCGTCGTACAAATACAATTCAACCCCAACTTTAAAGGTTGACAGAGCACTAGTTCTTAGAGTTTCTGATGTCAGTAAAGAATCCACGCTGTCGGGGTTAACCTCGTCGGCGTGGATTTGTGCATTTAGTCAGCTCAGGTCCAGGCCGGACGTTGGCTGGTCCCCGTCGAGCCGTGATCAGGACCACTTCAGATTCAAACAAAGATTGGGGTCACCATCGTTGTGAAATCTGCTTTAGAGTAAGGACATCGGACGGCAAGAGAGTGCCTACGTCCACGCGACCACGATAATATTCCGCCTGAGCTGCGGATTCTGCCGATGTGCGGCTGTGATTTGGGCTTCGGGCGTTGAGTGTTGACGCATCAGGTCAGGATCCTGCGATTTGCGACGTGTTTCCGGATTGAGTGATGTTCCTGAGAGTCCATAGACTCAGTCGATCCCTTCGGAAGACTTATCAGGACGACGTCATGCGAAATTCATTCTTCATCTGTACGATGTTTGTGTTGATTACAACCGGCTGCACAGCAACATCCACGTCGAATACCGCGCGAACAGCGAAGGAGCAGATGTTGCTGTCGAACTCTATCGATCAGTCGCTGGATAAGGTCGACTTCACGCCGCTCTACGGGCAGAATATCTTTATCGAAGAGAAGTATCTGGAGTGCGTGGACAAGCAGTACATCATTGGCTCGATCCGTCATCGAGTGATGAAAGCCGGTGGAAACATCTCCGCGGCCGCTGATGGAGCGGATGTTGTCATGGAAGTCCGCAGCGGCGGTGTGGGCACTGACACCAGTGATTCCTTTATCGGTCTCCCCGAGATTACGTTGCCTGGAATGCTGACCCTTCCTGAAGTTCGACTCACGCAACGCAAGTCCCAGTTCGCCTATGCGAAACTGGGTATGGTCCTCTACGACGCAAAGACGAAGGAAGTGCTGGGCGATGGTGGACTATCCATGGCCAAGTCTGATGATAACAACTGGTATGCGTTCGGGGTTAGTGTTCACCAAAGCGGGTCCTTGCAAAAGGACGTGGATACGGCCTCGCGAATTCCACATGGCATGAGAACCAACAGCCTGCCGACGAAAGTTGCCTTCGACGCGCCTGCCCCCAAAGAACCGGGAGCCATTCGTTACGCCAGCGAAGCGGAAGAACAGAAGTCTGAAGAATAAGCAGACGCTGAAGTTTCAAGCCCGCGAGTTCACTCCAATGCCAATCACATTGCTCGGTGTCCGCTTTGCTGGAGATCATGCTGATTAGACTGAGCGGGCTCTCGGGTTTATCGAATGCCCCGACACGAAGAAGCTGCTGAGTGATGCGATGCATGTCCCTCTGCAGTCATTATTTGCCGAGGTCTGAGAAGCGTTCGTACGATTGATTCAGTGGATGAGCGTCCTTGCGGCCTTCAATCATTGTCGCGGCCCATTCTGCGAGACGCAGTCCCAGTCGACGACAGGCTTCCTGCTCGCGATCAGCCACCGGCGGACCGGCGGAGATCGCACCGTAGTGTGCGGAGAATTTAACTCCGGTATAATCGGTGACACCGAAGACGAGAACCCCATAGTTCATCAGGATGGCCAGCAGAGTCATGCAGGTCCATTCCTGGCCGCCGCCCCAGGCCCCGGCCGAACTGAACACGCAGCCGATTCTGCCGTCTCGCTTTCCCCAGTTGGCAATGGGCTGCTGATCCCACCATTGCTTCATCTGCCAACTCACGGTGCCGTAGTTGGTCGGCGAACCCAGCGCGATCCCATCGCACCATTCCAGGTCAGTATGAGTGGCCTCGGAGATATCTCGCAGTCTGACTTCCGTGCTGACAAGTTGCCTGGCACCTTCTGCCACAAGCTCTGCCATGCAGCGCGTATTCCCGCTGTTGGAATGATAAAGCACAAGAATGTTGGCCATCGTCAAATACCTCACCGGCAAACAAAGAACGACCCTGTTCCAGCGGGAGTATAATGGAATCCTTTATGTATTGAACCGGTTCGTTGGCATCGCGTGCAAATGGTCTAAAACACAACCTCGCATCCTGATTACGCACGACACCTGCTGCGGACGTTGGACCTTGATTCGACGAAGTAGGTAAAACACTTTCCAAAGGGATACGAGCCCCGGCGGGGCTGATTGTCGCGGTTGCTCACCGGCGGCATATTGTCGCACATCTTGAGAGTGCTTCGCCAGCGGAAGAGGCTCCGGAATTCTCCGGACTGATTTCAGCCGAACGCATCGGGCAGCAATGGTGCGTGGTGCGTGGTGCGTGGTGCGTGGTGCGTGGTGCGTGGTGCGTGGTGCGTGGTGCGTGGTGCGTGGTGCGTGGTGAGAGTAGTTCTCTGTCAAGGCTCAATT
>CAMAXD010000341.1 GCA_945861975.1 Candidatus Kuenenia stuttgartensis
GAGGCGGCATTTCTTTGCCTCGAAGAGATCGCTTGTCGCCCACAATACTGTGTTCTGCCAAGGCTTGAAGCGAAACGACTCTCGACTTCTCTGGTATATTGGCCATAATTCTATCACTCCTGAGCTGATGGAAAACTTCTTGGGTGGCGGTCGCGTGGTGGCGACAAATCGGAGGCCGGTAGTCAGCGTGATGCTGAGCCGGCTTTCTTTTTTGGGTTGTCAACATTCGCCCATCTTGGCGAATGCCGGGCGGTCGCAATTGAGTTCGCGGGTGTCTCGCCTGGGGTGTTTGGCGGTCACCAGGGAATCGTGGGTCACTTTGCGCGATGCTGGCGGTGCATGCGGCGATCGCTCAACAGGCCTGCAGCCGCAAGTTCGGCTTCAGAGACTTCGGGCGATTGCTGTGCCGCTTGCTTCATTCGTTGCAGCCGAGCGTCTGTGACCGAGTCGAGAAACTCTCGAATGGCTTTCTTTGTGGTACACGGCTGACGGCCTGCGTACCAGACCTGCAATCGAATTCGTTTCCCGTCGACACCGGCCAGACCGCGAGTAATCCAGCGGTGTACCGTGCTCGGATTCTTTTCACCGGGGATCACTTCCCGGATCGCCTGATTCAGCGGAATCAGTGAGTCTGTCAGTTCGGTGTTGAGCATAAAAAACCTCACTTGCATTCTTTGGACGTGGCTCGGAATGAGCCGCGTTCGGTGCAGTGAAGATATGCTTTTTTTCCACAACGCTAAGAAGTACCGGCAGGACCGTACCTGGTACCTAATTCTTTTTTCTCCGGAGTTCTCGCACGACTCTGAGCCCGTCGGTTTCTTTGATTCCTTCCTTACCCTGCTGTTTCCGCCTCTTACGAAATTCCTTCAATACGCCCTTCGCGGTCCAATCGGGATTCTGTTCTATTATCAGACGCAACAACGTGCGTATCTCGTTCTCTTTTTCAGTGCGTGGTTGGACGTCCGTCATCCACTTTGAGTGATCGATCTCCATCTCCACGAATCGCACAACAATCTTTAAGTTAGAAGAAAACCAACTCGTCGGCGACATAGACACTTCATTCCAGCGTGAGACGATTTGTCTTACTTCGAAAGCAACACGTTCTTTTCCGTCAAGTTTGATTGAGTCGCCGTCATGCTGCACGAACATTTTGAAATAGTTTTGCCACCCGGAAATAAGATCGACCGCATACTCACAGTATGACTTTCCGATGAGGAACGAATATTCAGGCGGAGTCGGCAACGACATCCGAGTGCCCTGGAGTTGCTCATGATGTGCTTTGACAAATCGCGAGCAGACGACTTGCGCGGTCAGCAAGCAGAAGAGGGGAGATGGACGCTTTCCGGCGGGGGCAATTTCTCTCTTGCCTTTTACGCACTCCTGAACAGCCTTTGCAGCTCCCAACAACTTTCCGAAGCAGTACTTCCAATCACGCCGACTGATTGTCGGTTGCGTCTCAATCGAAATCGTTCCATACCCATCAGCCAACTCTGGCGACCAGACTCCAACTCGCTTGACGGTTCCATCGTCGGCCTTTACCCAACCTTGATGCGCTGCCATCGCTCTGACCCCCGAAAGTCATGACCGAAAGTGGAAATGCAGGGCAGGCGGCTTTCGGGAACCGCTTTTCGGGGATCAGCCTATCCCTGCAGACCCATTGTCTCAGTCTTCTTCGTCCGGTGTCCGTCCGGCGTCTTCAACCGCGTCCCAGAAATCAAACTCATGCACGATGGTGATCTTCTCTCCCGATTTTCGATACTCAATTGCCTCTTCGATTTTGCGGCCGTAGGCGGAATACGCCCAGCATTCGTTTCCGTCAGCTCCAATGACCAGATAATTCAGATCTCCAGCTACATTCGCCTTTACCGTGCCCCGTTTTTCTTCCACCACTTTTTGTAGAACCTTCTTTGGTCCGCGTTTCGGCTTACCCGTGAAACAAAAACTGCGTCCCTCGAATTGAATCGTTGGCGATACCGCACAGATCCCGCCGACAAACGATGATTCCGAGGGCGCTTTGCGATTCAGTGATTTGTGATTGAGAAACGCTAAAACGTCTGCAAAGAAATGCAGAATCATCTCATGCTCCTTTGCGTCCACTTTTCCGTCGGCAAGAACTGCAGAGATGATCGAGTTCACTTCATCAAATGGCCAGCAACTGTGCAAGTGTGGCTTTTCATCCATCCAAGTCCGGAGCGCTCGTAATTCTTCCACGGTCACTGCGGAGTCGGCAGCGATGCCGCCCATGATGCCGTGCAGAATCTGCAGATCCTTCGTCACTTCATCGAAGTGTTTGCTGCCTGTCGTAAACTGTTCGCACAGCCAAAGAATGTCGGCTCGTTCCTCTTCGTCGAAGACGGACCCGTTGACGATTTTCTCCAGTCTCGGCACCACTTCAGTGAACGGGTGCTTGTTGCGGAACTCGAAGTTCTCACCAATCCAATCTGACAGGACAATCATCTCATCATCATTCAGTCGGCGGTCAAGTGTGACACCACGAACGATGCCCTCCAGCATGTGCATCGCCTTTTCCAAGCGGCGCGGACCATTGAAAACACGGATATCACGTTCACTGGCGTCTGACATGGCTTTGCTCTTCCCGAAATAGAGTATGTTGCCGACGTCAAACAGCGTACCGAAGGGAGGGCGTCCCTGCTACCCAACGGCCTGCCATCAACCAAACTGGAGTGCGTTCGCTTCGGCTCGTGACAGATCCACTTCGGCATAGTGTCGCTCGGTGGTCTGCTTGCTGGAGTGTCCGAGGACCTGCTGTGCGGTTTCCAGATCGCTCTGTTGACGTGCGTGTGATGCGTCGGATTTGGTGATCACCAAATTGGGAACTTAGGTCGCGTTATGGTAAACGTCGCGGCGCGGGAAAATTCAGCGGTTGGCTTTCGTTTCTGGAGTCGAACGAAGCCGCCAGCGTCCATGGTCAAGTAATGATCGGGATAATTGACTGCCTCAAATGAGATGGCGGAAGTCCTGAATAGTCCTTTATGGATCCTGAAGGACGCATTTTGCCGGAATGCATCTGCGTCAATGTATCGTTGCAGCAGGAGTTCATTGTTGCCGTGTGCAAGGTAGTGGTTGGGTACGCTTATCGATCGAAACGAAACGATCTCGGACGGTTTTCCCTGAATGCCAGATTTCTGAACGCTCTCTCGAACAATTCCGTCGGTCGATAATCCGACAATCATTTCGAAAGTGGCATTCAACCCTGCGGTTCGTGTACCCTCCATGAATCCTTTTGAGTTTCCGTGCGCTAGGTAAAGAGTCGTCTTGCTCGTGAGCTGCAAAGAGACCAATTTAGACACAAGTCCCCGATCTTGGATTTTCTGCTGAATCTCTTGTACTTGCTCGATCGAACCGGATGCCGCCAGTGTTGCTGAAGCGACACGATAAGTTTCAAGTAAGACATCCCTTGCGGCCTTGGATGCCCTGCCAAAAACTTTGTATTGCTCCTCCAGTTCCGGTTCCATGAGGAGTCCATCCGCTTCAAAGAGTTGCAGCCCCGTTGCAAGTCGGGTGACGTTTTCCAGTTTCGCGGACTCTGTTTGTTTAACAATCTCCTGCTTGTAGGCATTGACCAGCGTTTGTTTTGCTGCTTCGATGGCAGATTCGAAATCTGCCTCTGCTGCTTCTACAGCCGCCAATGCATCGTCCACATCATCCGCGGAAGACGTCAGGCCACAGGTGAGAATTGAACAGATCAAAGACAGTCGAACTAATCCCCGCGTCATACCAAACTCCCGAAAGTCATCTCCCGAAAGTCAAAATGCAGGGCAGGCGGCTTTCGGGAACCGCTTTTCGAGAGCAAATCTAGCCCTGCAGGGTTCAGTCTATCATCTGACCAATATCAGCCAACCGATCGCATGATCTGCTTTGCAGCGTCAAAATCGAGTTCAGCGTAAACGCTCGTCATGTCCGCTGTGCTGTGGCCAAGTACGGTACGAGTCCCTTCAAGTCCATAATGCTTTCGCAGTTCTGTGGCGGCATTGTGCCGAAGTCGATTGGGAGCCCAAGGCGTCACTTTCGCAAGTTTGCATGCTCTGGCTATCGCTCGGGAGTAGCTGTCCCGTCGATAATGTTCCCCCGGAGCCCGTACCGGATCCGCATTTCGTTCCCGGCTTTCCTGACTGGGCGTCATTGGTGTTTGGCGATCCTGCCTTCGCTTCTCGCTGCGTTTTGCTTCGGCGTCCTCAGGGGAAAACAGGAATCGAGTCCGATCGGCCGTCAAATAGGGTTGCATGATTGCCTGAGCTTTCGGCCCGAGAAAAATTAGTCGCTGCCGTCCGTGGTGCTCGGTTTTATGCTCAGAAGGACGGTATTCCCAAACATCGCCGGACAAGCTGATGTCGGAAAGTCGCATCAGGCAGACTTCCCCCGGTCGCATGCCGCTCACCAGTTGCAACTGAATCATCGCCCAGACCTGATCGCTCACAAACGGCTTTACCGCGTCGATATCGGCTTGAAGAACAGGCTTGACGGGTTCTGTCTCTTTGGCTTCAGATCGCCCCAGACGCAGCCCGGTGACTGCTCGGCAGGCTTGATAGATCTCCGGGCGAACATGCTCATTCTCAACACCCCAGCGAATCATTCGATTGATCCGCTGTACTGCGGCATTGATGCCGGTTCTGCTCCAGCCCAGGGCGATCATCTCTTCTCGCACGTCTTTTAGGCGACGAGCCCCGAAGTTTGAGACCTTTTCCCGTCCACATTTCGCAACGAGGGGACGCAGGGCGAGTTGAATGCAGTGAACTTCGCTGGTCTGCTTGCCGTTCTTGCGGTAGTACTGCCGTGCAAAATCCACGTAAAGAATCCCGAGGCGTGAAATCGTGAGCGATTCCCGATCGGCATTAAACGTGGATCCCAACCACTGAGCGATCAGACGGTTATATCGTTCCTGTGACTCCTGAGATTTGTGTTCTCCGAGGTAGTGGAACTTGCCGTTAATGCGGACGTAGGCTTGTCCGGTCGGCTTGTGAAGTGAGTACTTCGGCGTTCGCTTTGCCATGCTTGCGGCCCATTTCTGGTGTAGTGAAACGTGTAGTAAACTCGTTTCACGCCGCACTGCTTTGAAAGCAGGTTTCCGTAAACCACGGAACAGCAAAGACTTAAGTGAGTGGAGGATAACGGGGTCGAACCGATGACCTCTTGCATGCCATCCACTGCCGATATCATGCTGTGGGACGCAGAAACAGCATAAACACAACGTTTGATGATCTCATCTGTTGCATTGACTTACAACTGTATTCGATCATTACCATCAAGATCCAGGTAGAAATAGGTAGTCGAAAAATCTCCCGAGCCACGAGGTATCATTTAAAGCCTGTGAAGATGCCGGGATACCCACTTGGACGGCCTAACCAGCTTCGCCACAACGCCGCTACGTCTCTCCGCAAGGTTTATGACATCTAGACCGTTCGGACGATTCTGGGACATGCCACGGGCTTTACAATCGAAGTCTACGCAGAGCTGGACTTTGCAAAGGCCAAAGCTGTCATTGGTAGAGTCGGATGAATTTTGAGCTATGATCTTCCGAGACCTAGGGGGCTTGTAGCCCGTCAAGACCCAGTAACCCGGTCTGAAGATAGGGACCAACCGTGACAAGAGTAAATGATTGGTTAAACAACCCTGAAAGCCTTTTGGAAGATCTTCGAAAGCTATATTCCGAGTCCGAGAAGCTCATTGGCCGTGGATTCCGATTGTACCAGCTTTCTGCAGACGGGATGCCTGGTGACGCAGATGAACCGAATGCCTTACTTGATTGGCGACGAACAGCCTCATCATATGTTCTGCTAACACAGTCGCTTAGTCTTGACCTTGCATTACTAAGTCGAGGGGCAAACCGTCACTACACGAATGAACAAGTTGTAAAAGACTTGGTCGCATCTCTCCGTAAGTGGATGGCAAATCCGCACGACACGCAGTTGAAAGAACAACTCTGGCAAGCACTTTTTGATCTGGACCGAGAGATTGTGATCTTGCGGGAACTTACGAAACAGATTCTGACGACGCCTCCTAACGACAAACCGGGCAAAGAAAAAGGAACCAAGACTGGTATCGTGCGGGACGACGATATTAAGCGAGTCACAGATTTTGTGATTCAATACCAATTAAGGAATGACGGGGAGGACCCCGACCAAAAAACCGCAGGAAAGGAAACAAGGTTGGGCAGCTCGAAGATTTGTAAGATCTTTGAGAAACTGAGGAAGAGTGGCGTACTCAAACGTCCAGGAAGAACCAGACGATCTCCTTGACGAGATCCCCTCAAGTATCGGGCCAAATCCTCCGCTTAATCCGCTTCATCCGGTGCGGACGACCAGCTATTTTCAGTGGTTGCATCTCATGCAATCCTGCGTATCGAAGTTGATTCCTTTCACTCGACGCACAGGAGTAGCAAGATGTCTTTGGTCGAAACAAACCCTTCTGAATTGATCCCCCTCAGAAAGGCTGTTCAGCAGGAGATTCCAGCAGCCGTTGCGATCTCCACGGTTTGGCGGTGGGCCACAAAAGGTTTGGCCCCAGCGATTGACGGCGA
>CAMAXD010000342.1 GCA_945861975.1 Candidatus Kuenenia stuttgartensis
CCCCAGACTTGTGTCTCCTGTTCCGTCATATCTCGAAACGGATTGAGCGTGTCTTTCAGTGGACCAGTCACAAGCGGTTCTGATTTGACGCCAATCTTTTTGACAAGTTCTGTGGCGTTATAACGAGGGATGATAACACCGATGGAGCCAGTCCATGTTGTGGGCTCAGCAAAGATGCGGCCCTGTTCACCGATCCCCATCGAGATGTAATAACCTCCTGAAGCCGCGATGCGTTTCATCGCGACGTAGACAGGTTTGGCTTTAGACAGCTGCTGGATCTTACGCAGCAATTGATGGCTATCCGCGACAAATCCGCCGGGACTGTCAATCACCATAACAACGCCTTTGACCGTTTCATCTTCCGTCGCGCGCTTGATCTGTTTCAGCCAGCGTTCGGTAAATGGCGGGCTGATCGTGCCTTCGAAATTGATGATCGCAATGCGATCTTTGGCACCGTTGTCACCAGAGAAGTGCTGCTCAGGAATCCCGGGAGGGGAATACGACAGTGGGTCCAGAATGAACCAGAGGTTCAGGATGATTGAAACCAGCAGCAGGCCAAGAATAATTCGTCTGAGCCATCGTTTTCCCGAGTTTTCCGGCGATGTGTCAACTCGAACAAAGACCGTGGAACCACTGATTGAAGCCGTTTCGCCGGCTCGAACTACTTTTTCCTGAGTCATCGCGATCTATTCACCTTGAAGACCGGCAGAGGCTGCCGAACACATCACTCACTTGCACGAATACCTGCATACTGTGTGAAAACAGGAGGCCTGCATCAAGTCTACGGATGATTCTGGTTGTAAGCGTCGTAGCCATCCCGTCTGTCCTAACGTCAGCAAAACCGGACCAACTGGAACGACCTGACTTTTCGGAACCGTCGATAGACAAGGCGGAGGCTTATCGACCGGAGCAACACCGGACGAGCCACTCATTTGTCATGAAAGCAAAGATCCGGCTCGGGCAGTTTTCCTGAACCGGCCAACGTTGAGACAGGGATGGATCTCATGAAGACACGAAGACTTGTACGCCGCTCACTTCTGACGGCGGCTGTTTCAACAGCGTCGCTGTTCGCTACGCTGGATTCCCGCGCCGTGGGATTTGAAATCACCGCGTCGCCAGCATCATCCGGGATTCAGCGCGTTCAGTATCAGCCGGGGCAGCAGGGACAGCCTGCTCAGGCCAACCCGGCTGTGACTGCAGAACTCAAGAAGATGTTCGAGGAGAGTGGCCAGCCTATGCCTTCGATGAATCCTCGGGATTTGCCGAATGCCCAGGGGCAGACCAATAATGTTCGGCCAACGCAACGACCAACGGGCCAGCAGACCGGCAAGCCTCAGAGCTACGCTCAGCCAACCGCCTCTCAGAAAAACTCGAAGCCTCAGGCCGGTATGCAGCAGGCGTCGACGAAATCTCCTGCAAAAACGCAGCAGCCGGTGAAGAAAAACTTTCTGCAGAAATTTATGGGAGGCATCACCGGGCAGAACAAGAAAGCTGCCGATGCCGCAGTAGTTCCACCGGTTCCTCCCGGCTATGTGGAACCACCACCGGCTCCTCCGTCAGGTGGATCCAGCGTCGCTCAGGCTCCGAAACCACAGGGAGGACAAGGGCAGCCAGCGGCCATGCTGAATCGTCCAACCGGCGTTCAGACGATGCAGAACAGCAAGCAAAGTGCGTCTCCGAATGGTATGCAGAGCCACCTCGCAAGTCAGAGTCGACCAATGCCCGCAGCCGGCGGTCGTCCTGCGGTCGGAAGTCAGTCGCGGGTCCAGAACTCCCCCCCCCAGAATAATGCTCCTACGAAGTCGGTTCCGGCTCAAACTACACCGGCAACCGCTTCCAATGGACAGGTTCGTACGGCCAGCCAGCCTTCGCAACCCGTCCCCGCGGTTCCCGTTGCAGCAGGTTCCGCTACACGGAACTCAAGAGCTTCAGCACCACCTCAACCGGTCGCGAATGTTCAGCAGTTCGTTCAGCCCGGCACAGCGCCAGCATTCATGCCGTCAGTGAAGAAGAATCCCAACGAGGTACAGGCAACGATACCTCAGGTGACGTCACCAGTCACGGCTCAGTCCGTTCCGAATCCGAAGCCAGTGATGGCGGAGACCAGGGCTCCTGCAAAACTGGCTGAGGATAGTTTTGTTGATCCTTTCAGCGAATCCGAATTGGCAGCGGATACTAATGAGTCTCTGGATCTCGATTCGCTAACGACTCCGAAGCTCGCAGAGACTGTTCAGGCTGCCGAAGCAGCGACTACTACAGTCGTGGAGCAGTCAGCAACAGCCTCTGCAGCGGTGGCGAATTCTTTGGCAGAAAACCCGTTTGTGGAAGAAGCGAAAGAGCTGGCAAAAGAAGCCAAGTCAAAGAATCCTTTGACAGGTGTCCGACTCAACACGTCCGACGAAGAGATGTTCAGCGCTGACTCGGCGAAGACTATTGTGAAGAAAGCACCCCCCGCTGCCGGGACAGCAGAGGCACTGGGAAATGCCATCGCACCGGTGGAAGACTTTGGACAAAGCCTTCCGGCGATCGATTTGCCCACTGTTGCTGCTGCTGTAGGATCTACGGATCCGGAAATTACGACAGCTCCTGACATCGACTTTCCCGAGTTGGATGCTCAGGATGCGGTCGATGCGAAAGGGAATGCACCTCTCGTCAACATTCCGGAACAGCAGGAATCAGCTCCACCCGTTGCTGCTGAAGCTTCTGGTGCGCCTTTGAGGAGTGTCGATTCGGAGCGACTTCAGCAGATCGCCGAACAGGATCGACGGACTCATCAGCAGCGACTGATCCAGTCGCGATCTGGCCAGGCGGGCTTCAAAGGGTTCTGCCCTGTGGAACTTCGTGACCGTCGAGAGCTGATCGATACGAATCCGCAATTCACTGCAACCTTCGGACTCCAGACTTACACGTTCTCTTCAGCAGAAGCCAGGACTGCATTTGAAGCCGACCCTTCTCGTTACGCTCCGGCCGCCGGTGGCAGCGACGTTGTCCTGTTGGTTAACAGTGGTGAGGAAGAACAAGGCATGCTGGACTACGCGTTGTGGTACCGCGATCGTCTCTATCTTTTCCGATCACGTGAAACCATGGCGATGTTTAACAAAGATCCTCAACGATTTGCGAACCAGTATTGATGCAGAAGCGAAGGAGCATTCCTTCAGAATCTGAACTGGAATTCAATAGATTCAACCCTCCTGCAGGGAGCATTCGTCACTGGTGCTCCCTTTTTTCGTTGATGGCAATGAAGTCAACGGCTTCAACGCCACAAGAATAAAATCTTCGGCAACATAGGCACGTTACGCAGAGGCCACGCCCCGCAACGATTGCCGAGATGCTTTGCGATCGGCAAAAAATGCCGGGCTCATGATTCTCCAGATCGCCTCTAACGCCAAAAACAAGTATTTCTTTTGAATGCATCAAAGTTTTGTTCAGAATCATCAAGAACACGTGTTGACTCATTCGGCCGACCGGCGATATCACTCGGCCTCTCAACGAGGATTCACCAGCTGAATCCAAAGTGTTCCTTTCAATTCTCCTCTCGATCTTTCCGGATTCACTCCGGACCACTGAGCTGTTTTCCGACTCTGAACTATTTGGTTGGTGCCTCACACTTGCCGGATTCAGTCAGCTTCAGAAACGATTCAGTCCCCTCTCGTCGCTCTCCCCTCTGTCTCTCCCCTCTGATCTCAGATTGAGGAAATCATGAACGAGTTCCCGAACGGCGCTCATCATGAGCCGCATATCCTGCGGTTCCCCCAGCCAACATCCGCTGCACCTGTAACTCCACAGGCAGCCACTCCTGAAACAACAGAAGCACCAAACCGTACGGTTCTGGTGTTCTCTCCTCGACCAGGAGCTCGTCAGTTACTCGCTGACGATGTTCGAAAGCGAGGAATGCAGGTTTGTGAAACGGACAGCCCGGATGCCATGCTGTTTCACTTGAGCCGTCAGGAATTTGCCTGCTGCATTATTGATGATGCGGATACGGTCTCACGAATACAGGAAGTCAACGCAGCGATCCGCAGCCACTCCAAGGCGGCTCAGGTCATCTGCATCGTCGGCGAGGATTCTCGCTGGGGACGTGAAACTGTTCCAACCTTCGAATGCGAAGTGATGGAACGCCCTTATTCAGCATCTCGCTTCGGCGCAGCTCTGCTGAACGCTCTGAAACGCGGCGAACTGATCCGCGAAAACGAAAAGCTGCGACGTCAGTTGCTTAACCGCAATCTGATGGATCTGGTCGGCAGCACACCAGCCATGCAGTCTCTGCGAGAATCCATTCGCATCGCTGCTGATGACGATCGGACAGTTCTGGTTCGCGGCGAACCAGGCAGTGGAACAACTCTGATTGCGGAAGGCCTGCATCGCTGCAGTCGCCGAGCTGGCAAGTCGTTTCTGCGAATCGACTGCAGTCTGCACTCCGTCGAAACTCTTGAACACCAGCTCTTTGGTGATGCAACTCCGGATGGCTTCCCAGGCTATCTGAAGATGGGTGATGGCGGCTCAATCCTGCTCGACAACGTCGACACGGTTGCCCTTCCATTCCAGAAACGGCTGGCTCAACTCCTGGAACAGCGAGCCGCTGCAGTCCTTCACGGAACGATGGATGGACCCAATATCCGGTTCATTGCGGCAACGCACTGCGACCTGAATCGACTGGCCATGGAAGGCCGGTTCCGTGATGACCTGCTGCAGCACTTGAGCGGAATCACTCTGCAGTCTCCACCACTGCGAGTCCGCACGAACGATATCCCGCTGCTGGTCGAACACTTCATCAGCCAGATCTCGCTGAAAGAAGGTCGCCCGCCGCGACAGGTCAGTGCCGAAGCCATTCGTGTTCTCGAAAGCCATCCGTGGCCAGGCAATGTTCGCGAACTGCAGAACGTTGTTGAACGCTGTTGCACTGTCGATGTCACAGAAATGATCGGTTCTGAAGATCTGCGACCATGGTTGCAGAACGACACGATCGAAGAAGGTGCCGAGTGTGTCGGTATGACACTGGCCGAGATGGAACGCAAGCTGATCGAATCGACGTTCGCTCGCTGCAACGGCAACCGTGAGAAGACGGCTCAGATTCTGCAGATTGGCCTGCGAACTCTGTCCGGAAAGCTCAGAGAATACGGTTACCCTCCACGAGGCGGCCCCGGTTCAAACATCAAGCGACCTGTTGTTCCTGCAGCGATTGTTGCAGAACAGCGTCGAGCCGCCTGATACGAATCACTACGAAAAGAACCTCCCCCCTCCAGAAAAGGGCGAGCTTTCCCCCGGAAGCTCGCTCTTTTCTTTTGCGCAGCTGAGTTCTGACAGGCACGTGCCGAATCTCGTCAGCCCGGTCGGAGAAATCTCAATGTGCTGTTGTCTCGTTGCAGTCCTGCTTTGCTTCTCCGGCACCGCCCTTGCTCAAAGCAGTCGACGATCTACGCAGTTCCCGGGCTACCGCGATACCGTCAGCGCCAACAACGGCAGCGAACAGACTGATGACGCGGTACTGCAGGAGCGGCCGCAGTTCTCATTCACGATTCGTCTATGGACAGCATCCGAACGAATCATAGAGGCAGTACTTGATCCGCCTGCGATCCAAAGGAACGAATCGCCCGTTGCTCCTCCGTTTGAAGGCTGGGAGCCCCATTCCGCTGGAAACACTTTGCAGATCCGGTCGTTTGAGACTCGCATCAAGCTGGCTCCGGAGATCGCTGACGGCCCCGCACTCATCGAACTTTCTGATCAACAGCTTGCTGATTTCACTGATGCTGCGCAGGGAGACAGCCGGTCCAACGTCATCACGGCTCCAAAGCTCACAGTGTTTTGTGAACAGGTCGGACAAGTTCAGGACGAAACAAAAGTCCCGTTTCTGTACAAAGGTGCGGATGGGAAACAACATCGATCATCGACCATCGAAGGAACTCGCATCTTTGTCAGAACGACTCGTCGTGAAGACGGAGAAATTGAAGCGGACGCTCAGATTGAACTTCACGCGCTGCCGAACCGCCATGAAATCCCGCTGACCGAAGATCACGTTCTTTCACGTCCGCCGGAACAGACGGTAACGACGATGGCGCTCTCGGGAATTCTGAAAAAACAACAGCTCCACATGGCCATGATTTTGCCCGAGCCGACTGCCGGGTCTGAGCAGGCCGAATCGCTGAACCAGCGAGCCGGCTTCTTCCGAAAGCAACCGAGACCCGTGATCAGGACAGTTGCTGTCTTAACCGTAAGCCGACTGGCAGCTTCTGAATAATTCCTGACAGCCGGTCGATCCTGCTCTAAGATGATCGGCGGACAGGTGCTCTCAGCTTTTTCCTTGTCCGGGTAGAAATGAGATTACTCACAGAAGTAGAACTGTTCGAAATAGGGGTAGGGAAATCGCATTGAGTTGCGACTCCCCTCCCTCAGAACCGTACAGGCGGTTCTCCCGCATACGGCTCGCCAGTCAGTAGTTGCCCAGAAGGGATTGAACGAAACGAGCATGGGCGTCACCAAGGCTGTATAACCCCTG
>CAMAXD010000343.1 GCA_945861975.1 Candidatus Kuenenia stuttgartensis
AGGGAAAATCCACCGTTGCCCGAATTCAGATCCGGAGTTTCCGAAACCGGATTTCTGCGACCAGCTCCGACCGCCACGATCACAAACGCGGCAAACGCAATTAGGGCCGCGGTCAGCAAGCTGCGTTGAGGATTCCGCGCGGCATTGGCGAGGGCCAGTCCATTCAGGCTGGAAATCTGAGATCCCAGAACCGCATCACCAGCTCGTCGACGCAAACTGTGACGCAACCAGAGCAGGCTCACGGACAGCCACGCGAATCCACCCAGAAAGAATCCGACCACTCGCCACGACATGCCGCCGAAGGCTTCGTTCGTGGGCAACAAACCCGCGATACCGGCTGCGGGTAATGCAATCGCAGCGATTGCTGAAAGCAAGAGCCCGAGTGACATCATCGCATTGATGATCGGACGTCGACGAATCTCCATGTCGTCAGATCCAAGCCCGGCCAACAGTTCGCGAGGAGATCGCTGCGTACTGCGACGCACCGAATTCCAGATGACAGCCCCGGAAAGAAACAAGGAAATGCCAGCCGCTATCACCAATTTTATCGGCTGCAGATCCAGTTGCAGAAACTGAGTCCCGATGGCTCCGACCCACCACGTCGTTAGACCAAGAATCATCAGCTTTGCAAAGTACACCGCCAGAACCGAGCCCAATACGCTTCCCAATAATGCAACGGCCAGGCCTTCCATTACGAAGAATCGACGAGCACGTCGCTCCGTAAATCCGATGGCTTCCATCAGTCCAATCTGAGCAACTCGCTGCCGCACGCTAAGCTGAAACATTAAAGCAGCCAGCAAAATTGCCGAGAGAATCAAAAAGAAACTGAAGCCGATAAACAGTCCGGTGAAGTCGTTGGCTCCCACCGCCGCCTGAAGTCCTTCCTCGCGAATCGGACGGAAGCCGACACCCATCTTGATCGGGTCCAGCAAAGCACGAGTCTCATCCGCGAGCCGCGATTGCACGATCTCCATGCGATCTTTGGGCAGGACGTTTCCCTCTGAGGCGACGCGGATCGAAGTGTATCGACCAAAGCGACTGCTCCAGAATTTCTCGGCCGTCGCCAGCGAAACAAACGCCTTTGGAGTCGCGCGATGAGCATCCCAGTATTCGTCGTCGCGGCTGGTGATACGATCCATCTCCATATCGAACGGCTGATCCCAGTCTCCGAAGGAATCGACGTTCGTTACACCGTCAACGAACGGCGTCAGGTCCTGATCGACAGACAACGGATCGTCAGCCTTCAGAATGCCTCGCACTGTGAAAGTCTTATGCGTTTCCGGAAGATCACCATGACTGCCGACTTCATGCCAGCGAGTATCCACGGTCTCACCAACCCCAACTCCCAGGTCAGCGGCCAACCAGTCTGAAAGAATGATTTCATCGTCTTTTAACGCCGGCACAGCAGTTCCCTCCTTGAGCAAAATCGGGCCCAGCGGTGCGGGCTGTGCGAAATCCAAACCGGCCACGATCGAATACATGGAGAACCGCGCATTCTTCTCTTCACGTTGGGTGGCATTAATCTCATTCGCCAGATAGACCAGCGTCGGAGTGGCTTTCATACCGATGTTTTCGGCCGCTTTCTGCACGGCGTCGGCGACAGAATCTTCAAGAATCATGCTGTCGCTTTCGACCGACATGTAGCCGCGATCTTCGATGATCCGAAATTGCAAGCCGATGTCTTCTGCCGAGACTGACTTTTTCACGAGCGTCTGCAATTCATCCGCCGCGCTGACATCGTTCTGCATCAATTGCACGAGGCCGCTGGCGGACTTCACCGTGGATGGATCCGGACGCTGGTCGCCACCAATCAGGATCGTGTTCACTCGCGCGGGGCGAGACACCGGATTGCGGCGGCTGGCGACTCGCTCTTCCAGATTCAGTCGTTGCTGAAATGTTGCCAGCGAAACAAACGCGTTGTAGGGCAACTGCTGTGCAGGCAGCAGAGAAAATCTGGACGCGCCAGCGGATTCCTGCAGGACAGCTTCGACCGTGAGCACAATTTCAATCGTTGTGTCTTCGCGCTCACCGAGCAGACTGTCGCGAGGAATCGAAGAGGGCCGTTCGACCCAGACGGAAACCGCATCACCAACGACGGCTCCCAGTTCGGTCGCGGTCTTGTAGCCCAGCACAATACCGGCATCGGTTGGCGGCTTGACAGGACTACTGGCAGAGGCCGCAGGATCTGGCGATGTTCGTGAAGTTTCCACCGTCGAAGCTACAGAATCCAGCATCCCCCAGTCGGCGGGGCGCAGGCCAAGTACTGTTACTGAAGCCGCGCGACGTAATTCGCCCGTAGCCGTCTTCTTTTCGACACTCGCCGGCAGCAGTATCGCTGGAGCTGCATGCACGGAACGCAACGATTCGGCTTCGGCCAACTTCAGCGTCTCTGAAATTTCATCGGCCAGTTTCTCACGGACAAATCGCGGCGAATGAAGCACATGAGTAATCCCGCCCAGTCGACTGAGCGTCATCTGCCTCAGGCTGGCTCGTACGGAATCCCCAACGATTAATGCTCCGCCAATGACAGCAGTCGAAACAGCCACCGCCAGCATCACCACGAAGTGGGAACGTCGATAATGAACAATACTGCGAAGGAGAAATCGAAACATGAGGAGATCTCGTCAGGCCGTCAATCCACGACTGCATGACACTCAAAATTGCGGAGGCAGCCGATCGTGCTGGTACAGAAACTCAGTCTGCGGGCAGACTTGTTGCCATACTATAACCGCTGAGGCGCGTCTGTCATGTGGCTTGTGGAGCGAGGATTTGATCGTTTAATGGCAAGCTGCAGGCGTGGTCACCCGAATTCGCCTCCGCCTGCGGCTCGCCGCGAAACGCGACCTGCACGTGAGGCCGCCAGATGCCACTTTTTCTGCAGATCGTAGCAACCTCTTCGCGGAAAACTGAGAATGTTGCGGCCAGCTTCCCTGAGCATGCCTGTGTCGAGTAAAACTTCCGCAGCGGCGAAGATTGGTACACTCGCCGAAACGGTGAATTTTCAAAAGCGATGCTTCGGACGCGATATCATGAAAAGCGGTCAGATTCTTCTTCTTGGGTGGCTGTGCCTCTCACCGGTCCGCTCGCTGACTGCCGATGATTCCGTTCGCTTTGGTCAGGATGTATTGCCCATCCTGAGCACAAACTGCTTTGCTTGTCACGGGCCCGATGAATCGGTCCGCAAAGGCAATCTTCGCCTTGATCTCGAACAAGACGCCAAGGCCGCTCACGAAAGTGGCGTTACCATCGTCCCGGGAAATCCGGACGACAGCATACTGATCCAGCGCATACTCAGTGCTGATGCCGATTTGGTGATGCCTCCGCCGGACTCACACAAAGAACTGAAGCCGGAACAGACAGCGACTTTGAAACAATGGATCAAAGAAGGCGCTGTCTGGGGACGACACTGGTCATTTGAACCAATCGTGCGTCCGGAAGTCGCGATCGAAAGTACTGCCGCTGCGATAGACTCAGTTGTGGCCGGAACGTTAGCGACGAAGCAACTGAAACTCAGCCCTGAAGCTTCTCCGCATCTGCTCGTGCGCCGCGTCGCTCTGGATCTGACCGGAGTGCCACCCACCGTTGAGATGGCCGATGAGTTCGCTGCGAGCCCAACAAATGAAGCCTATGAAAAGCTGGTCGACGAACTCCTGAAGAATCCTCAATTTGGCGAACACTGGGCACGAGTCTGGATGGACCTTGCTCGCTACGCTGATACAAAAGGCTACGAAAAAGATCTGGGACGAACGATGTGGCCTTATCGCGACTGGCTGATCCAATCGATCAACGCTGACATGCCGCTGGATCAGATGACGATCGAACAGCTCGCGGGGGATTTGATTCCGAATGCCACAACGGATCAACTCATCGCGACGGCCTTTCATCGCAATACCATGAGCAACGATGAAGGCGGCACTGATGACGAAGAATTTCGCACGATTGCGGTGAAGGATCGAGTCGACACGACGCTGCAGGTCTGGATGGGCTTGACCGCTGGCTGCGCGAAGTGCCACACCCACAAGTACGACCCGATTTCTCAGCAGGAATATTATGGGCTGTATGCGATCTTTAATCAAACACAGGATGCCGATCGCTACGATGATGCTCCAACGTTTGAGATCCCCACAGCGGCGATTGAAGACGAACGAACTCGTATCAACGCTCGCATCACTGAGCTCAAAGACAAACTTTCTGCCGCCGAACAGGCAAGTTCCAAAGCTGAAGAAAGCGACTGGAATTTTGGTCCAGTGAGTGATGCGTTATCAGAGAATGCCGCGACACTGACCGTGCGAGACGACAATAGCATCGTCGCTACAGGCACAAACCCCACAGAAGATGTTTACACGCTGACTTTACCGGTAAAAGCCGGACGTCATACCGTGCTGCGGCTGGAAGTTCTGACGGAAAAATTCCCGGACGGACAAGTTGGCGTCGGCCGCAATCCTCGTGATCCGAACTTCGTATTGTCAGAACTTGAGGTCGAACTGTTGACGGGCAACGATGCGAAACGTCTGGTGCTGACAAATGCCCGCGCCGACCACGCGCAGGAAGGCTGGCCGGTCGCGAATGCTCTGGACGGCGATAAGAACACTGGCTGGGCCGTGAGTCCTCGCCAACGCGAACGTCATGCAGCATTGTTTGCGTTTGCAGAACCTCTTCAGATTGACAGTGACGCGAAGTTGCGGATCACGATGCGTCAGCATTACGGTGACTCTCTTGTGCTGCGGCGTTTTCGCGTGGCGACCAGTGGAGTTGATGCGGACAGGATTGAACTGCCTCAGCCTTCTGCTGACGAACGTCGAGTAGTCGATGAATTGACGGCTGCCAATAAAGAACTCTCGGATCTCAACGGCCGCCTTCCGAAGATTCCGGTACTGCGCGCATTAGAAGAGTCGAAGCAACGTGTTACAAAGATTCATCGCCGAGGAAATTTTCTTGACCAGGGTGATGAAGTGTCAGCGATGTTCCCGACAGCATTCCACAAAGTCGATGGTGAGCCGTCACTGAATCGCCTGGCCATGGCGAAGTGGTTGATGAGTCGTGAGAATACTCTCACAGCACGAGTCTGGGCAAACCGTATCTGGGCTCGCGTGTTTGGCATTGGAATCGTCGAGACCGAAGAAGACTTCGGTGCACTGGGAGCATTGCCAACTCACCCCGAATTGCTGGATCTGCTTGCGTCAGAGTATCGCGATAACGGCTGGTCTCTGAAGACGCTGCTGAAGACGATCGTCATGAGCCATACGTACCGGCAGTCATCCGACGTCACCGTAAAAATGCGCGACGCGGATCCTCGCAATCAGTTGCTCAGCCGTGGTCCTCGCTTTCGCCTGTCTGGTGAAACTGTCCGTGACGAATCACTGGCGATTGCGGGATTGTTGTCAAAGAAAATGGGTGGACCTCCTGTCATGCCGCCTCAGCCGGATGGACTTTGGCGGTCCACTTATAACGGTCAGAAATGGGTGAATGCGGAGGGAGAAGATCGCTTTCGCCGAGCCCTCTACACGTATCTCAAACGCACCACACCTTACCCTTCCATGACGACATTTGACGGAGGCAGCGGAGAAGTGTGCCAGATTCGCCGCATACGCACGAATACTCCATTACAGGCTCTGGTTACTCTGAATGATCCAGTTTATCTGGAAGCCGCTGGGGCTTTGGCCGCAACGATGGCCATGGTTGAAGGAGATGCTCAGACGAAAGCCACTGCCGGGCTTCGGCGAGCCATCATTCGTCCGCTGTATGAAGGCGAAGTCCTGCCGTTGATCAAGCTGCATCAGGACGCCTCACAGGAGTATTCCGCTTTGGACGAAGAGGCCGCAGCGTTGATCAAATCAGCCGCAACAAAAACTCCGGAAGGTATGTCGCACGCCGACTACGCGGCCTGGATTGTTGTTGCGAATACGATCCTGAATCTGGATGAATTCCTGACGAAGAATTAACGGCACTCTGCAATGTTTTGTTTAACGGCAAACCTCAGCCACCTTTTTCAGCGCACTGAGGCTTGATTCGAAGGACGATCCCTCCGGCCTATATCAGGTCAGGAGACATGCTCGACACAGGGACAATTACGCCGTAGGACCAAGCACGAAATTGTTGAATCAACCGGGGGTGAAGGTCCGCTAACCGCATATTGCTAACCGCATACCGCTTAATCGGCCAGCGCCATGTTTTCGCAACACTAGTGCTCTGTCAAGGCTCAATTTTCGGGTACGACGGACTTCCAGTCCGTCGACAAAGGTTACCGCCGACGGACTGGAAGTCCGTCGTACAAATACTATTCAAACCCAACTTTAAAGGTTGACAGAGCACTAGTGCTTTGTCACAGCTAAAACTTGGGATTGGTCAAACGACTGTTTTTGGAGAAGCTGCGTGCAACAAGGAGGTGTTGCATGCAGAAGAAGTATATCGTTCGGTTGTCCGAGCGGGAACGCGAGACGTTGCAGGAAGTTGTGAAG
>CAMAXD010000344.1 GCA_945861975.1 Candidatus Kuenenia stuttgartensis
TGAGTCGGCAGTCTCGCCTGATGTATCTCTGGAAGATTATGCGCAGTCAGATTCAACTTTTCACGGCCATTCTGCAAAGAGAACTCAGCAGCGTGATCACCAGCGTGCGTGATGTCTCGGTCGAAGCTCATTTAACGTGTCTGCGTGATGTTGAATCAGGTGCTCCGGAACGAGCCGGGCAATGCGCGATCGAACATCTGGAGCCATGGAGCGAATGGTTGAAGGCAACTCGTTCTGAAGGCGGTGCAATATGATTCCTGCATGTGATCTGCGGTTGCGTTGGCTTCGCTTTGTCCGAGTAATATTGGTTGGCATTGTCTTGCATTGCCCTGCGCAGGTCTCTGCTGAAGCCGACGACGATTTCTTCGAATCAAAAATTCGTCCGATTCTGACCGAGCGATGCCTGAGCTGTCATTCGGCTGAAAAGGGCAAGACACAAGGCGGTCTGGCTCTTGATACAAAACACGGCTGGGAGAAAGGTGGCGAATCTGGTCCAACCATTAACCCCGGAGATGTCGACAGCAGCCTGTTGATTCGAGCAGTTCTCTACAGTGGCGATGGTCCTCAAATGCCGCCGGAAGACGCCGGTGGGAAACTGCCCGATGCGGAGATTGCCCTGCTGAAGCAATGGATTCAGCAAGGCGCACATGATCCTCGAACGGGCGCTGCTAAACGTGGAGGCATGACGGAAGAACAGCTTCGTTCCTGGTGGTCATTTCAGCCCCTGAGGCCTGTGGCTGTTCCCGCGGTTAACCACATCGGAGTTCGAAACGAAATCGATCAGTTTCTTCGAGCCAGACTTGCTTCGGAAGGTCTTGAATCATCACCCGAGGCTGATCGAAGGACGTTGATTCGTCGAGTCACCTACGATTTGACCGGGCTTCCTCCATCGCCTGAAGAAGTAGACGCGTTTCTGGCAGACACTTCGTTGACGGCCTATGAAACTGTGGTTGAGCGGTTGTTGCAGTCCACGCATTACGGCGAGCATTGGGGCCGACATTGGCTGGACGTTGTCCGGTATGCGGACACGGCAGGAGAGAACACGGATCATCCGATACCTGATGCCTGGCGATATCGAAATTGGGTAATCGACGCGTTCAATAAGGATCTGCCTTACGACCAGTTCGTCCGTGAACAAATCGCTGGCGACTTAATTCACGCCAATGACCCTGCGGAGAAGTATTCGGCCGGAATTGTGAGTACCGGCTTTCTGGCGATCGCTCGTCGCTTCGACCATGACAGCGACAAATTTATGCATCTGACGTTCGAAGATACGATCGACACAATGGGGCAGTCAATTTTAGGGCTGACGATTGCCTGTGCTCGCTGCCATGATCACAAATTCGATCCGATTTCGTCGAAGGATTATTATGCGATCTACGGAATTCTGAACAGCACCCGATTTGCGTTCCCGGGCTGTGAAGCCAAACAGCAGCCTCGGGACTTGGTCCCTCTGCTTCCGCCGTCTGAATGGGCTCGCATGATCGAACCATGGGACCGACAACTGGCTGCGATTGACGCGGAAATCAAGTCGCTGCAGGAAGCTCAGGCTGTACAGGCCAGCGAATTCAAGAGTGCAACTGCCGCATTGGTTCATGCACTGGCAGAGGGAACAATTGCTGACCGAGGCACGATGGAATTCACTGCCGCAGCGGATGATGCTCTCAGTTTGATCGAAGTCAGATCCGGGCAATTGATTCAGCTGACGATTGATCCTTCAGAGAACTACGGCGCGGATTCCACGTCGATTGAGTGGGAGATTGCGGAAATTGGCGGTCACGAACGCATCTGGAATCTGACCAAAGATGTTGTTAACAATTTTGCAACGGGGAATCCTCATTCTGATAGTTATGGCAATGCTGCAACGTGGCTGTTTCTGGATGGTCGAGGTGGCCCGAGCCTGTTGTCGGAATCTGTGCAGAACTCTTCGGGAGCAGCCGGACTGCATGTGTGGCGAACGGGTGAAAATCCGGCGGTCTTCGTCAATTCAACAGATCAAGCTTTGCAGGTTTGGACGTCTTTGCCATCCAAAACCCTCTTTGTACACCCGGCACAAGATGGCCCTGTTGCATTGGGCTGGGTCAGTCCGATCGATGGTCGGGTCCAGATTCGTGGACGCATCGCGGATGCTCATCCTGGCGGTTCGAACGGAGTTGGTTGGCGGATCGATCATTATGTTGCTGACGTCTCTGCCGGAGTGCAGCAGATGGCGAAGACGAATACCCTGAAAACACAGCTACTCGCGCAGCGTGCGGAGCACATGGCCCACGCGCCGGCTCGTGAAACGGCCTATGCGGTCACCGAGGGAACAGTTGCGAATGTCCGGATGCATCTGCGAGGCGATCCGGAAAAGCCTGGTGATGAAGTGCCGCGGCGATGGCTGGAGATTCTTGGTGGTCAGGAGGTTCCTGCAGACTCCGGCAGTGGCCGTCTGCAACTCGCGCAGTGGCTGACTGACCGCTCAAACCCGCTGACGGCTCGAGTTATGGTGAATCGGATCTGGCAGAATCATTTTGGCAAGGGGCTGGTGCAGACTCCGAACGATTTTGGAACTCGTGGACAACATCCAACGCATCCGGAGTTGCTTGACTGGCTGGCGGCTCGGTTTATGGAATCGGGATGGAGTATCAAGTCGATGCACCGTCTCGTTCTGCTGTCGGCTGCGTATCGGCAATCATCGGGAAACACAGAGTCAGTTGGTCATGCAAAAGCATTGGTCGCTGATCCCAACAACCATCTCTATTGGCGATTCGATCGTCAACGATTGAGTGCTGAAGAATTGCGAGACAGTCTGTTGGTGGCGGGTCAGCAACTGGATCTCAGTTCAGGTGGACCGCATTCGATTCCACCGACAAATACGTGGAGTTTTTCGCAGCATGTTCCGTTTGCCGGTGTTGCTGAATCAAATAAACGCAGCATCTATATGATGACCCTGCGGAATCGGCGTCACGCGTTTCTGGGATTGTTTGACGGAGCCGATCCGAACGCGACAACTCCGCAGCGTCAGGTCACAACTGTGCCGACTCAATCGCTGTACTTTATGAACGATGAATTCTTCCATGCTCAGGCGGAGAAAGTTGCGGAGCGATTGTTGCGTCAGCCTGATGAAGCCGCGCGAGTTCATGAACTGTTCCGGATTGTGCTTCAACGATCGCCGACAGCCACCGAACAGGAAGCGGCTTATGGGTTTTTGCAGGAATACCAGTCGGCGATAACAGATATGTCTGCGACTGATCAACCGCTTGCCATTTGGTCCGCGTTGTCTCGTTTGTTGATGTCGAGTAACGAGTTTTTGTACTTGGATTAGTGAGCCCACTCTCATGTCTTCATCTCGCCGTCATTTCGTGAAATCGGCTGTGGCCAGTTCGCTGCTGATGCCTGGATTGCTGAGTGAACTGCTGGCGGCCGATGCCGCGGACGCAGCCAACCCGGTAGCTCCGAAGGCACCTCACTTTCCGGCTAAAGCAAAGTCGGTGATCTTCCTCTTCATGAGCGGAGGTGTGTCGCATATTGATTCATTTGATCCCAAGCCTCAGCTGTTTGCAGATCACGGTAAGGAAGTGGTCTTTGATCATCCGGAGACTCGCAACAGGCCGGGTTATGAGAAGATTTTCCTCAAACGTCCGGACTGGAAGTTCACGCCGCGCGGGCGAAGTGGTATCGAGGTCAGTGATTTGTTTCCTCACATTGCCGAGCAGGCAGACGACATTGCTTTCATTCGTTCCATGCATACCAGTCATTCGAATCACTACAACGCAACGCTGGGAATGCATACGGGCTCTTTCGCTTTCGCACGTCCAAGTATTGGGGCGTGGATGAGTTACGGTCTTGGCACTGTGAACCAAAACCTGCCGTCATTTCTGGTCCTGGCACCGCAGATGCCGTACGCCGGAACACAAGTTTGGGCATCTGATTTTCTACCTGGCGCTCATCAGGGAACGCGAGTGTTCTCTGGGCCTGAACCTGTGGCCAACCTGGCTCGCCGAGTTCCCACACCACGTCGCCAGGAACTGGAGCTTTCAGCGCTGACGGCGTTCAATGAATCTCATCGTGCCACGCGGACCGATGATCCTCAGTTGGCGACTCGGATAAAAGCATTCGAAACAGCTCATGGAATGCAGACAGAAATGCCGGCGGCCCTGGATATGTCGGAGGAGACCGACGACACGCTGAGTCTGTACGGGATGACTCGGGAAACTCGCGATGGCTTCGGATGGCAATGCCTGGCCGCTCGACGTCTGGTGGAGCGAGGTGTCCGCTTTGTGGAATTAATTCATACAGGTTCCAGCGGGAACTGGGACTCGCATGGCAACATGGCTGATCATGGCCGACTGGCTCCTCAGGTTGATCAGCCGATAGCTGGCTTGCTGCAGGATCTGAAGCAGCGAGGAATGATGGATGATGTGCTCGTGGTCTGGACGACGGAATTCGGACGGACGCCATTTAACAACACGGCAGATGCGCCGGGTCGCGAACATCACAACTGGGCCTTTACGTCCTGGCTGGCCGGAGCAGGTGTAAGGCGTGGTTATGTCCATGGAGCGACTGACGAGCATGGCATTCGAGCGGTCGAGAAGCCCGTCCACGTCAATGACTTTCACGCCACGATTTTGCATCTCATGGGGATCGACCACGAAAAGCTCACGTGGCGCCACGGTGGTCGTGATTATCGGCTCACAGACATTGCAGGGCATGTTGTGAAGGATGTTATTTCATAACAGCTTTTTCTGCTGTCGCCGTGATTTGTGGGGCTGGACTCATGGAGAACTCAGACGGCCAGAATGCATGTGCCCAGCAACTCTGCCGACATCTGGACCTGCTCAAGAGCACGAAAACGCGTTGGCCACCGTCTTAATGACAACTAGCAGTTATAGAACCAGATGACTCCGTGGAATTATACAAAATGAAGACCAAATCGCTGACCCTTTTGATGTTGTGCTTTCTGGTGGATGGCACGATGGCTGTCGAGCCGATCACTTTGAAACTTTGGCCCGACGGACCGCCGACGGCCATGGTGCCGAAGTCTGAAGCAACCGAGAAGCTTATTCAGTCCTACGGAGGTGCCGGTCCGAACCGAATCACTGATGTTAGCGATCCTACGATAACGGTCTTTCGGCCAGAAAAGCCAAATGGCGCGTGCGTTATAGTGGCTCCCGGTGGCGGCTTTATGTTTTTGTCGTATGCTCACGAAGGAACAGACGTCTGCGAATGGCTCAACTCGCTGGGCGTCACCGCCGTGTTGTTGACGTATCGAACGCCGACACGCGACGAGAAAGAAATGTTCGAACTGCCGGTGCAAGACGCCGAGCGAGCTCTGGGCCTTGTGAGGCATCACGCTACTGAATGGAAACTCGACCCGCAGCGAGTCGGCCTGCTGGGTTTCTCCGCCGGAGCGAATCTCGCTGGCCATGTGTCATGGGATCGCGGTAGCCGGACCTATCCACAGCAACCCGATCTGGACGATCCCCGCGGGCCCGACTTCCTTGTGTTCATCTATGGGGGCGGTTTCCTGAGCAATGACGACAAGTCGAAGTTTCGTGCCGATTTCAGCATCCCGGCCGACGCACCACCGGTTTTTATGCTGGTCGCCCACGACGACAATGCGAACTCGATCGAAGCGGCAATGCTGTACCTCGAATACAAAAAGCGTGATCTCTCCGCTGAGCTCCAGATTTATGCCAAATGCGGGCACGGTTTCGGCATGCGCAAGGATGGTAAGCCGATCAACGAGTGGCCTCAGCGCTGTGCGGAATGGATGACAAGCCTTGGCTTTCTTGACGCAAACTAAGCTTCGCCTGAATCCATCTTGCTGAGCGTAGTGTTTGGAAATATTACGGTTCAGCGATAATCGCATCCTGCCACAGTTCGTCAAAATAGCCGGCTCGAACGACCTCCTCAGGGAACGCTCCGGAGGTCGGCTGCCATTGTTCTGATCCCTGAGATATTTTCATCATGGCCCAATCGCCGAGTCGTGGGAAGAGCAGATAATTGAACGCCGCGAACTCCTTTTCGTGGAACGTATGGCCGCTATTGATGACAAGATAGCGATTAGCCGCGAGCGGGCTGGCACAAATGAAAACGGGAGCGTGATCCGTAGCCGCATACTTTTCTTCGTAGAGATTTACGAGATCGGGAGTCCAGTTCACCGGCAAATGTGGCAACGCCTTTGCAATCCAGGAATTGCTGCCGGGATCACCAAAAAGAATCAGGTGTTTGTCACGCACATCGGCTTCGGTGAGGTCGGTGTCGTTCTTGACTGGAAGATCGCCACGCATGTAGCGAGCCCATTCAGATTCGAAGCGTCGCAGACTGGCCGATGCCCAGGCATTTACTTCTGAGTTCCACGGTTTCCCGGTGCCACGCACACACAGAAACGGTGCGGAGAAGGCATCGTCAATTGGCCCCTGGAGACCAGGACGTTTTCCAGTCGATACCACATCGCTGCGAGCAACAAGGC
>CAMAXD010000345.1 GCA_945861975.1 Candidatus Kuenenia stuttgartensis
CCAGAAGCTGGCGAGGTCATCGGTGACTTGTTGCGGTCTCATGTTTGGCGCGAGCAGATGCAGTAGCACGGGAACACGACCGCCGGCGATGCGAGGCGTGGCTTTCATGCCGAAGATCTCCTGAATGCGTACAGCCAACACTGGCGGACGACCTTCTTCGTAGGTTAAACGCATGCGACTGCCTGTCGGAACAGTGATCCGTTCCGGGGCTTCTCGCTCAATCGTCTGCACCAGAGCGTAATCCATTTTCGACTGCAACGTCGACATCCACGGTGCGGACTTAAGATCGGCAAACGAACGTCGACCATGACACAGTTCGTGCAGCACATCCAGCGTCATCGATTCATCAAATACTGGCAGCGGCAGATCTGGCATCCATTGCTTCAGGCAGCGAACCCGTGCCAGAAAATTTGAGAACGCATCGTCGTCGGCTGGCATCACGGACTCCAGTTGTCCTCGAGCTGCCTCAAACAACACTTCGGAGGCGGCATTGCGATCCGTGATGGCTGTCGGACTTTCTTCCAGAATTAAATCCGCAAACGCAACTCGTCGACGAGCAACCACTTGCTTCTGTGTCGGATGGAAGAATAATTCTTCGCCGCTGCGAACCTGATCCTGCGGCAACCATTCACGCTGCACCTCCGAGGCTTGCCGGACTGTCGCTTCGATGCCCGCTCCATCAATGTCGACGCAAAGAAACAACGGAGACTTCTGGACGGCAGATTTCGGTCCCAGCTTTACTCCGCGACCTCCCACCATCAGGCCTTTGTCACTCGAGACATCACGTCGTCGAGCAACTCGGTCCGGAAAGCCCGCGACGAGTGCTCGCAACAGAACCTCATCGGACGCTTCTTCGTTCATACTGGACGCAGCACCGGCACGAGCCAACTGCCGATCACATTCGCCATGAAGGGAAGAGCCGAGTTGTTTAGCCACTTGAGTCAACGTGCGGACTGCATTGCGATTGATTTCGCCGCACGGTGAATTCGTCTGCCCCGTCCTTAGAAAATCTTCGACCGCATGCAGGCGATCGAGCACATCGGATCGTGAACGATGAATGCTCGTCGTGCGAATCCCGCCGCCCTGATTGCCTGCACCCCGAGAATTTCGATCCGCCGACGGGCCGCGCAGGAAGGGATCGCGTTCCGACAACATTGCCGCCATCAGAGCGGCTCGATCCGGTTGGCCCAGCCGAAACGCTTCGACCAGCAGGCGTCCAATGCGAGGAGCGACAGGAAGCTTGACGATCATTTGCCCCAGCGATGTGATGCCTGACTCATCAATCGCACCCAGCAGTCCGAGCAGCTTCACGGCATGGTCGATGGATTCCGGCGGCGGAGATTCGAACCACGGAAACGCCGCGATGTCCGTTTCGCCCCATGCGAACAGCCGCAGTACGGCAGACGAAAGATCAACGCGATGTAATTCGGCCGCATCGAAATCCGGGCGACGTCGTTGAGCCGACTCTTCCCACAATCGCAGGCAGACACCGGGCTGAGTACGTCCAGCTCGCCCGGCCCGCTGATCGGTTGAGGCCCTGGAAATGGGTGTCAGTTCCAGTCGATCGAGACCCACATCGGCATCAAAATTCATCTGCCGCGCGAGACCAGTATCGACGACGGCCGTGACACCTTCAATCGTCACGGATGTCTCAGCGACGTTGGTCGACAGGACAATTTTGCGACGATCGCATGGCGAGAGAACTCGATCCTGCTCCTCGGGCGTCATGTCACCAAAGAGCGGCAGCACTTCCAGATTGTGTCGGCGCGAGAGAGGTTCAAGCTCCGTGCGCGTCTTCATGATCTCGCCGACACCGGGAAGGAAGACAAGAATATCTCCCACGGTCTGCTGCAGCATCCTTTCCACACCACGAGTCGCCAGGTCTGTCATGTGCTGACGTTCGCCCGCGCGCAGATCTCCGGGGCGAAGATAGTCGATGCGAACCGGATGCAGTCTGCCTTCGCTTTCGACAATCGGGCAAGTGCCGAGATACTTCGCGATCGCGGTTGGATCAAGCGTCGCCGACATGACCACGATGCGAAGTTCAGGCCGCACGGTCTGCTGAACTCGCCGAACCATCGCCAGGGCAAGATCGCTGTCCAGTCGTCGTTCGTGGAATTCATCGAAGACGACAATCTCGATGTCTTCCAGAAACGGGTCGTCCTGCAATCGTCGCAGCAGGACTCCTTCAGTCACCACCAGAATTCGAGTATCCCGGCTGACGGATTCTTCGAAGCGAACTCGATAGCCCACCGTCTGGCCAACTCGCTCTCCCCGTTCAAACGCCATCCGCCGAGCAGCGGTTCGAGCGGCGATGCGGCGAGGTTCCAGCATCACGATCTGACCGTTGCTTTTCCCGGCTGTTTTGTCGCCAGCCAGCCCGGCGGCCAGCAGAGCTGGGGGAACTCGAGTCGTCTTGCCGGCACCGGCGGGGGCTCGCAAAACAACGCAATTCGACGTCTGCAGCGAGGCCACAAGATCAGGCAGGACAACATCGATGGGCAAAGGCACAGTCATTTTGACAACAAATCAACGTGAGAATCGGCGATCAGACGACAAAGGAGCCGGATGATGCGGGTTGCGACTTCCGGAGGCAAGTGGAGGCGGGGAAAGGGTTTTCGGTGGGAGGTTTTCGGTTTTTTCTTTTCGGTTTTGGGAGCCGCAGGAGCCGCAGGAGCCGCAGGAACCATCAAGGTCGGAATTTTCCGAAACGGGCAGTCAACAGTCGTCGTACCTAAGGTAATTCCGGCAACAGAAGTTGATTTTGCGGAGTGTCTCCGGACAATGGCCAGACAAAATCCCGTGGCCGCTCGGTCTTCGAAAGCTCACAGCCTGGCTGAATGGTATTCCAGATCCTTTGGAACATTCGACGGTTCAGACCATGAAACTTCCTCATGACATCGTAACGAATTATGTGGCGCAGGATGCCACTCGGGAGCTTGTGTTGAGTCACCAATTTATGGTTCACTCGGGTCGCCGCGTTCTCCAAGTCGCAGCAGTTGCTCTCCTTGGAGTTTTGGGAATTATCGCGCCGACGGTAGCGGATGATGTAAAAGCCGCACCCATAGCTGTTGTGATTGGGGGCGATATTGTGCAGCCATCAGCCGTACCCTCGGTACAGCCGCCTGCCGCGATGACACCACCGACCGACGGATCGACTCCGATGCCCATGCCTGGGGCACCAACGCCCGGCACAGAATCGAAGCCAGCAGACGCATCAGCAAATTCCTCCATGAAACGCCCCACGGCTGATAAGTATGTGCCTCAGCAGATCGACACTGAGATTCGCAAGAACCCCGATGGAAAAGTTTCCTTCAACATCAAAGGTCAGCCATGGGAACCTGTTCTGCAATGGCTGTCTGATGCGTCAGCGCTGTCGCTCGACTGGCAGGAGCTCCCCGGTGATTCTCTCAATCTGATCACGACTCGCGAATACACCATGGAGGAAGCTCGCGACCTGATCAATCGGCATCTGCTCAGCCGTGGCTTCACGATGATCGTGACCGGCGAAGTCATGTCGATCATCAAAGTCAAAGAGCTCAATCCCGCGATGGTGCAACGAGTCACCCCGGAGATGCTGGCCAGGTTGCCGGATCACACGATGTGCAAAGTCTCGTTTGACCTTGATTGGTTAATCGCCGATGAAGCTGTCGAAGAACTCAAGCCGATGCTCAGCTCCGCCGGGCAGATTCACAAGCTCAGTCGCACGAATCGTCTGGAAGTCATCGACACGGCGATCAGTCTGCGACAGTTGTGGGAGCTGATCGAATCGGAACAATCCAAAGACAGTGAAGAACAGTTGGTTCGCGCGTTTCATTTGCAGAATCGGCGAGCAGATGACGTCATCAAGATGCTGCGTGAATTGCTGAAGCTGCAGGGGCCGGGAGGCGACGCTGCTGGCGGTGGAGGTGGAGGCGGTGGAATGGACCCCAACATGATGATGCAGATGATGCAGCAAATGCAGCAGCAGATGCAGCAGGCGACTGCGCAGGCCGGTGCCGCGGGCGGAGCAGCAGGCACCAAACCCAAGGTGGAAACACGCCTGGTTCTGAATCAGAAGGAGAACATGATTCTGGCTCAAGCCGCGCCCGATCAGATGGCCATCATTGAAAAAGCCATCGAACAGATTGATGTTATCAGCGGCCGCGAAGGCAGTTTGCTGGACAACATCAATCGGATGAAAATTTATCGGCTGGAATCCATTGATCCGCAAACTCTTGCGGATTTGCTCCAGCAGCTTGGCGATCTGGATCCGGCCACGGTACTGAAAGTCGACAAGCAGAAGCGTTCCATCATTGCCTGGGCAACGCTCGCCGATCATCTCACGATTTCTTCTCTGGTCGAAAAGCTGGACCAGTCTTCACGCAAGATCGAAGTGATTCCATTACGACGGCTCGATGCAGAATATGTCGCGGGCACGATCCGCCTGCTGATGGGTAAGGAAGAGGAGAAAGCAGAGAACCCGATGTCACGGCGCTACGGGTTCTTTGACTTCGGTGCGATGAATAATCAGGAGACCGCCAATGAGCCGTCGTTTAAAGTCGAAGCGGATACTGAAAACAATCGTCTGCTGGTCAACGCCAATAACATTGAGATGGATGAGATTCAGGACCTCTTGATCAAGCTGGGAGAACTTCCCGATCCAAATGCGGCCAATGATGGGGTTCGTGTTTTCGATCTGAACCCGGACGAAGATCTGAATGACTTCCGAGAACGCCTGCAGCGCTATTGGCGACGCGGGAATGCTATTGAGTTTGATCTTCCTCCGCAGCAGCCGAAGGACGAAACACAGTCTGATGAATCGAATGAAGAATCCGGATCGGAAAAGCGAATGCTGAAGGATGGCGATGCAGAGAAGGCAGAGCCTCAGCGAACCGACAAAGACAAACGACAGATCAACACTTCAACGACCGCCCTTGATTCACAACGCCGTCCAGATTCGTCACGGGTACGTGTGTGGCATCGAGGAACAACCACGACGGTCTCTGAGGCGTCTCCGCGACCTCAGAAGGACAGTCGACCAGGAGCAGAGTTTGATCGTCTGTTGGAAGCTCACCGTGCCTCGCAACTAAAGATGACCGTCGATGAAGGAGCGTTCCTGACGGGTTTGACAGACGAAGAGACCTCATCGCCGGAACGCGACGAGGCGGCCTTGAATACCGTCGTCGAGGACACTGCTCCTGCGAATGAAGGGCAGAATAAGTCGTCCGATGATGCAGTCCCAGGGGCAAAATCTGAGCCGCGAATCAGTCGTGAACTGATTGAAAAACTGCGAAAGCAGCTCGATGCTGCATCAACAGAAGAGACTGAACCAGAGGCTGAAATGCCCGCTGTACAGCCCCAATCGGCATCGGCCGTTGTTGAAGAGGGCTCCCCAGTTAAAATTTCCGTGACTCCTGATGGCAAACTGATTGTCAGCAGCAAAGATCCACAGGCGTTGGCGGAGATGGAAGATCTGATCTCGCAGGTCGCCGCACCTCGCCGCAGTTTTAAAGTGTTTCGACTGGAGTACGCGACACCGTCGTGGGTCACTCTCAATCTGAAAGACTTCTTTAAGGCCGACGAAGAAACGAAGAGCACTCTGGAGTACAGCCCATACTGGGGCATCATGCCATCAGAGAAGAAGGTCAAAGGCAATCGCACGTTGTCGAAGCGTCGTCAGCCGCAGTTTATCTCCGATAATTTTACCAGCACGATTCTGGTTCGTGATGCTGACGCGAAGCAACTGCAGACGATTGAAGATTTGATCAAGATCTATGACGTGCCGGAGCCGTCGGACAGTCGTTCGATGCGAGTCACGACGATCTTCCGTCTCGAACATGCACGCGCAACGTCCGTTGCGGCGGCGGTCAAGGATGTCTTTCGCGACCTGCTGAGTTCCAACGACAAAGCTCTCGAGAAGGACGATAAAGGCGGACAGCGTCAGGGCAGCGGAGGATTGGTTACGTTTCTGCCCGGTGGTGAGAAAAAAGATGGCGAAGACGAGGAGGAGCCAATTCGCTTCAAAGGTCTTCTGTCGATCGGCATTGATGACTCGTCCAACACGTTGATTGTGTCTTCGGCCGGAACTCTGATGGATACAATCTCAGAGATGATCGAATCTCTGGACAAGGCTGCTGATTCTTCGTCAGTAGTCCAGGTAATCAAGGTCGACAAGAGTGTTGACCTCAGCCTGATTCAGGAACGCCTGCGAGAACTCATGAAAACAGCTCAGCCTCAACCGGGCCAGCAACCCGGCCAGCCGGGAGTACCAATGCCGGGCCAGCCAATGCCCGGAGTTCCCGGTGCTGAAGCAGCGGTGCAGGAAGCGAATTAGCTTGAGTATACTCCGAGTGTTGTGTCTTGAAAGTAGGGCTCTGTCAACCTTTAAAGTTGGGGTTGAATTGTATTTGTACGACGGACTTCCAGTCCGTCGGCGGTAACCTTATGTCGACGGACT
>CAMAXD010000346.1 GCA_945861975.1 Candidatus Kuenenia stuttgartensis
ATGCCTTATGGTGCCGAAGTTGAAGAACTGATGTGCGTCGCGATGGGTGGCATTGACAGTTATGACTTCCATGCGTTGGAAGTCATTCAGTGCATGGCCGAACGACGCAAAGGCGGTGAGACAGGTGTGGCCGCAGTTCACGGATTGAAGGGCGATGAGTTCTGGAAGGCGATGGATTCCGGATCATGGTCGGCCGGTGGCTGGGACTCGGCGTTATTTCACGCCTGCTTGTCGCGATGCCAGACGCTGGCTCAGCCCGAATCATTCAGCCACCGCTATCCGACTCGGCAGCAAATGCAGGATTGGGTCAAGGATCCCGTGGCTTATCGAATTGAATATGTCGACGGCACAAAAGCGACGATGCTGCTGATGAACGGATTGGTCGGTGACTTTACGTTTGCCGCGAAATTGAAGAATCAGCCCAAGCCGCTCTCCACGCTGTTTTATCTTCCGCCGGTTCCGAATGTCATGTATTCCGCAGAGCTCATGGCGAAGGCGGAAGCCACGTTTATCAAGGGAAAATCGCCCTGTCCGCTTGAACGCACTCTCCTGACAACGGGACTTGTGGAAGCTGGGGTCCAATCGGTTGGCAAAGGGCAGGTACGTTTGGAAACTCCGCATCTCGCAATTCGCTATACGGCCCCGAAGGAATCTCTATTCGCCCAGCAATGAGTGTTGCTGAGTGAAACACGATGGAGTTTTCGCGGGGCAGCGGTGAGATTCGGAAGAGGACACCGAATCGGTTGGATGAAACTACAATTTGTGCAACGGAACAATCAGCATGACGAACGGCAATCCTGCTCTACCATCAGAATACCTGCAGTGGCTGGGAAAGCTTCCTGAGCTGCACGTCGTCCGATTCCAAAAGAATGAATGGCAATTCTGGACTGAAGAAGAACTGCAGGAGACGACACGAGTCAACAAAGTCACCTCGACTCATATTGGCATGATGGTTGGCTTTGTGGCCATGTATCGGTCGATGGGCCTGGCCGCTGCGAAGGGGCCTGCCGGTAAGCCGTTCCCTTATGAGAAGCTGGAACGATGTTTGGTTCTCGCTACGGACAACGAAGATTTTCTGATTGTGAATCCGGACGAGGGATACTCAGTCTGGAAGTTCTGTCCGGATTATTCGAAAACCGGCGAAGTCAAAGTCGTAGCCGCCAGCCTGACTGAGTTTATGGAGCAGGCTGTCGTTGAAGACGCCAATTTCGATGATTATGAAGAGTGATGCGTTGGATGTGTCTGGCGTAGTGCATCATATTTGACGATCTTCGCTCGTATTTGATCTGCCCTGTATTGATTGGAGAACGGGCAGCATCTTCTTTCGCGTTGGTTGTTGGCCGCAAGTTCGTCCCCAACGCACAATAGTCCCTGTGAATGTTGAGATGCTGCGGGGAGTTAGCGATTGTTCTGAGGCGAGTGAAGTTGGTCACGGAGATTTTGTGCCCTGTTGATGCCTTTGTAATCGATCGCAACCAATTGTTCAGATGGTCATCGCTTAACGTGGCCTTGATGATCCCAGCAAAAAGCACTGTTATCTCTTTGTCCGCATTGAGGGGTTTTATGCGTTCAAATCGTCAACGCCGCCGATTGATTGCTCATCGAAGTGACTTCGCAACCGTAGAGGTTGCGAGTGAGCCTCTTGAACGGCGGGCACAGCTGTCTGCAACAGTTCAAGGTTTTGCGAATATCAACCTGACCAACCCGTGGGCGACGGTTCATGAAATCGAAGCGGTTGGTCCCGATGTGTATTTTGTGGCCTCGGAGAACAATAGTTCGTCGCTCGACCTTTGGAAGTCTGACGGCACCACAGTGGGCACGATACGCCTGACCGGTCTGGGACCGAAGGATTCCGGGCCGCATCATCTTACCAACGTCAATGGCACATTGTTCTTTCGAGGCTACGACTCTGTAGAGGGGCACGAGCTGTGGAAGACAAACGGCACTACTACTGGAACAACGCTCGTCAGAGCATTGAAGTCTGGGCCGGCCGGACCGGTGTTGAATGACTTCACCAGCTTCAAAGGTGCTCTTTACTTGACTGCTGAAGGTCACCTGTATCGCACCAATGGAACATCATCGGGAACCTTCCGCATCAAAGATTTGATTCCGGGAGTCGGTGATGAGGTTGCCCAGTTTGAAAACGTCGGAAGCATGCTTTTCTTCTCGGCCAGAAGTGTGTCAGAAGGCTTTGACCTCTATCGCTCGAATGGAAGCGGTATCGGAACGGTTCGCATAACGGATGTTCCATCTGAAACTCTGACAAATCTGACCAAGGTAGGAACAAGCCTGTTCTTCGTACGAAACCATCATGAGCTTTGGAAGACATCCAGTGATCTGCAGACCGCCAGCCTGGTAAAGAGTTTTGAAAGCGGGATTCAACTGGATGAGTTGACTGACGTTGGCGGGACAGTGTTCTTCAACAACAATCGCAACGAGATTCTCAAGAGTGATGGCACTGCCGATGGCACTGTTGTTATCCAGTCCATTGGTGATGTCGCACACAATTTGTACGGCTGGAACGGGGCTCTGTATTTTTCGGGTGGAGTTTACCTGCAGGGGAATGGAGCGGAACTTTGGCGAAGTGATGGAACGACGGCTGGGACTGTGCAGTTGAAGGACATCAATCCTGACTTCAACGAAGGGTATGGTTTTGGTTCTTACCCCGGCGAATTTCTGGAGTTCAACGGTCAGCTCTACTTTCATGCTCAGGGACTTTGGAAAACGGATGGAACAGCGGCGGGTACTGTCGCTATTGATCAGTTGTCGTCACCTCTGACAGCAAATGCCAATGGCACTCTTTACTACTTCAGTCCACTTACTGGTGGGGTGGAATTAAGAAAGCTTGCCTCGAATTCAACGGCTCCTGTTGACGTCCGTCGTAACGGACCTGGTACCGGTCACTCGAATCCTACAAAACCCGTAACGCACAACGGTGCTCTTTATTTCGCGGCCGACGACAGCGTGAGTGGGAGTGAACTTCGGCGGCGCAACAGCAACGGGACGATTGATCTGATTGCCGAGTTGTCTCCTGGTCCGGCCGGGACGACGATCGGCCCGATGATCAGTATGAATGGACTGTTGTACTTTACCGCGTCTGGCAGTAGCTTTGGCCAATCGCTATGGAGGACTGACGGGACCACTGCCGGTTCGATGAAGCTTGCTGACGTGACCTTGTCGCAGGGAGGGG
The DNA here is from genome assembly GCA_945861975.1 of Candidatus Kuenenia stuttgartensis. Classification (GTDB taxonomy): domain Bacteria; phylum Planctomycetota; class Planctomycetia; order Planctomycetales; family Planctomycetaceae; genus SXXK01. The sequence continues at coordinate 3,191 of CAMAXD010000346.1, forward strand.
CGAATGAGCCGATGATGGTTGCTGTTGGTGAGCTGATTTTCTTTGCCGGATCGACGAATGCTGGTGTCGAGCTCTGGAAGACTGATGGTTCGGTTTCTGGTACGGCGTTGGTGAAGGATATAGATCCGGGCACGACAAACGGTTACTACGGTGTTTACCCCAGATCCTCATCACCTTCGAGTTTGACGAACGTTAATGGCACGTTGTTTTTTGCGGCCTCTGATGGGGCGAAGGGTCGAGAGCTCTGGAAAAGTGATGGAACGACTGCCGGTACCGTTATTGTGAAAGATCTCTTTCCTGAATCGCAGCAATATTATCCTTATGACGTGTATTCGTCCGGTCCGACGGCCCTTATGAATCGCAATGGAGTGTTGCACTTCATGGCTCGCGATCAAGGCGGGATCCGTTTCTGGGAAAGCACTGGTAACGCTGAGGGAACAGTTTCGGTCAGCCCCGTGATTTCCGGGCTTCAGAACATAGGTTCCGTGCTTGATGTCGATGGCCGATTATTTTTTGTTGGCTCAAAAGGAGCCATTGCTCAGGAATTGTGGACGAGCGATCGGACAGCTGCCGGGACGCTATTTCTGAAGGATATTCGTCCGGGCAGCTTTTCTTCGCAGATCAGCAATATGACGCGGATGGATGGTTTGCTTTACTTCACTGCGAACGACGGTGTTCACGGCATTGAACTTTGGCGGAGCAATGGAACAGCTTCCGGAACTGTCATGGTCCGAGATATCCGGACTGGTTCAATCCAGGATCAGCCGGCAAGTTCAGAGCCACGAGAACTAACTTCGATCAATGGCGTTCTCTATCTTACGGCCAATGACGGAAAGAACGGCGTTGAACTCTGGCGCACCAATGGAACGGCAACTGGTGTGACAAAGATTTCGGAGTTAGTGTCGGGCACAGGTAGTACAGCGCCTCGAGGTTTGACAGCCTGGGAGAATAGCCTGTTATTCTCGGGCAATTCCGCGTTGGGACGCGAACTTTGGCGAGTTCGTTCAGCACCACCTGTGCTTTCATTCTCCACAACCGATGTTGTTTTTTCGGAGGGCCAGGCTCCCGCGAAACTCGTTCCTGATGCTGGACTGACGGACGCGGACACCTCTCTCTTTGTGGGAGGGCATTTGACGATCTCCATCATCAATCCGAGAGCGAGTGACGAGATTCGACTCGCTGACAGTTTTTTCGTCGTTCAGGCCGGGAGCTCTGTGCAATACCTGAATATCGGAATCGGAACGATCCCGTCGACGGTCAGTAAGACAACATTGACAGTGAACCTGAATCTCAATGCGACGATTTCACGTGTTCAGGAACTGATTCGTTCTGTTGCGTTCTTTTCCGGCTCAGAATCTCCGAGTTCTGCCGTTCGATATGTCCGAATCACATTGACGGATGGGGAAGGTGGAAAGATGTCGCGCGCACGCCGAGTTCAGGTGATTCCTGTTAACGACACCCCATCCATCGACGTTGTTGCATCTGTGAGTTACCAACGCAATAACTCTTCCGGTGTAGCATTTGCCGCGAATACGGTTGTCACTGATATCGACAGTTTCAGCATTGAGGTTGGAGAATTGCGGATATCCGTGACTGGCGGAGACACGCAGAAGAACCGGATTTTTCTGAGTGGAACAGCATTTACTATCGACGGTAGTGGCAACCTGCTTCGTGCCGGAGTGATCATCGGGTTGCTGAATCCGAATGCTGGTCTGGGGGTCAACTCATTTCGGGTGACCTTCAACTCCAATGCCAGACTGGGGCATGCTCAACAAATACTGAGATCGCTTCGGTTTGGAACGGTCGCCAGCACCTCGAATCAGGATCGTCAGTTGACGATCAGTCTTCACGATGGCGACGGAGGATTGGGCACGGTTATCAAGGATGTCATCGTGAAGGTCACGTCCTGAGCCTTTGGAGATCCGTAAGCGATTTCGAAAATTCAGGTGTCACGCCATAACGTTGCATTGAAGTGGTCGCGTTGACTACCTCGAAATAACATTTTTCAGCGTCCGCATCGTTTCCGACTGACGCTGCGTGACGAACTCACGAGCTTTCTGAGTGCGTTCGCGAGCGGTAATCGGGTCTTTCGCCAGTGCCAGAACTGCGGCTGGAAGTTTGCTGCAGTCGTCTTCGTTGTCGAAGTCGAACAGCCAGTCTCCCAGTCCGATATCGTGCCACATGATGCCTTTGCTGGTCTGTTCTTCGAATCGACAGACGATGGCCGGGATGCCGTTCCCGACGGCCATGATTGGCGAATGCATCTCACTCCCAAAGAGTCCAGCGCTGCGCACGTAAACGCTGAGAGCCATGTCCGTGAGCCAGAATTTCTCTTTCCAGACGACTCGCGATTTCACGTCGTCCGGCAACTTGTCAAACAGCATTTCCTTGCCGACGGCCATTTGCGTCATGTCTTCCGGGCATAACAGAATCTTCAGATCTGTTGCGCGGATGACCGAAACAATGGCTTCTCGAATGGGAGCGTGATCATGTTCCTTCATGGCCTCATTGCGAGCGTGTCGTTTTTCGTCATACGGACGTTTGCTGCCGGGAATGCTCCAGTAGGGCGTGTATCTCAGGCGAGACAGGCAGCAGAGAAATTTCCCCTCTTCGAGATGATTGGCTTTGAGGAATTCAGCAGCCTTCGCGTCATCTCTTAAATCGCACGCGAATGCTCCATCGGGTGTAAATTCCATAACCGGGCAGGACACTCCTTCTTCTTTTGCTCGGGCGAGCGATACCGAGTCCCGAAAATAGACGAATTGAGCTTTGCTGAGCAGTGATTTGTCATCGCCCGACAAGAATGAGCCATGGGTAATGCCATAGACACCGAAGTGCTTGCCGGTATGTTTTACATACGCGGCCACATCTTTTGCTGCGACAAGTGAAGGGCCGGAGCCGTGCAGCAAGAAGTCCGACCATGCAACGGCTTCGGCGAGTTGCGGGTTGGAGGCAGAGTCATCAGCCTTGATGGTGCATTTCACGATCTTCAGTTTTGGAAAACGATGATTCTCCATCGCCGCGACTTCAGCACTGAGATCATCGGAGGCCCACAGGATGACTTCGGCTTCCGGGATATACTTTTCAATCAGTGCCAATACGCCTGGCGTGTGCGCGATATCGCCGATATTCACGACCTGCCACGAAGACCTCAGCAGAATATGAGGGGCTCGGGCTTCCTGAGCAGACAAGCACCGGCTCCCGGTCATTATGAAGATTCCTGCGGCGGAAGAGCGAAGGAAT